>JASHOY010000458.1 GCA_030038435.1 Acidobacteriaceae bacterium
CACGGATATGCGGATCGGGTTCGACGGCCTGTGGGGCAAGATCCGCGAGGTGCTGGAGTGCGATCCGGCGAGCGGTCACATTTTCCTTTTCGCGAATTCGCGTCGGAATCGTTTGAAGCTGGTGTTTTTCGATGGTTCGGGGCTCTGGGTCTGCTCGAAGCGTATGGAAGGCGGCCGCCTATACTGGCCTGCACCCGGGTTTAACGGCGCCACCGGAAGCGACGAACTTCTCAATGCGGTCCGCCGCCGCTCGTGCGCCTTCATTCAATGCCTGAAGTTGTTCCAATGCAAGTTTGGAAGGGTCGAATTCCTGCCCCGGAACCAGGCCGATGCGGGCAAGTTCGCTAATCATGGGTTCGTCGGCAGCGTGTGGCGGATTCGCCTTCATCGCCCGCGCAAAAGCCGCGAAGAACTCCGTCGGCTGCATGGCTTTCACGCGATCCGGCGGCATCGTTCCGGCGGCGCGATGGAGATTGGGTGGCGGGGCCGGCTGTTCTGGGGCGCCCGGAAATTCGCTGAGGGGCGCCAGACCCATGCCATGCTGAAAGGCGTGGACGTTTTCGTAGTCGCTTGCGCCGTTTGTCTGGGTTCTGCCCAAGAGCCAGACCTGATTTGTGGGCGCATCGAGACGAATCACGTTTTCCGGAAGTCTTCCGCTCCAGCCAGGTCCAACAATCGCAAACCATGTTTCGCGGGTTCCGGTCGTGCGCTTTCCAGGATTGGCGAAGGTTTCTGTCCACGCATCCATGAACTGGAGCAGATAGAATCGGCCGCCCGAGTCGGGGACGTGGAGAAGAATCGGCTCCTTCGATACGTCGAGCCACGCCGTTGAATACAGCGTGTCGGCATTCGGGCGGACGATGAGCCGGAAACTCGCGTCAGGAAACGCGGCGACGTGAGTCAGATGGTTGACCGGCATTACAGATTCTGTCGCTTCAAGCAGGACAAGAGGATAGGCGTAGACATATGCATGTCCTGCAATTTCTCTTACCTCGTTCGGACTCACGCTTTGCGTATCAATCGCGGTTTCCATGGCAATGTCTCCGGTCTTAAAGCCATCCTCTCTTGCGTTCATCGCCATTAGGTGGCCCGTGCTTGCCGGTTGCGAACTTTTCCTTGGTCCACATTGTCCACCCGGCTTTCGGCGCTCCTCCTAAGGTCACGACTTTTTCAATGCGATCTACCGAGTCTCGTCCGCCCCCATTCAATGCCTGAAGCTACTCCACCGTAATTTCGGAGCGATCGAAACTCTGGCCCGGGACGAGGACGATTTGAACTCCGAGCAGCGTATTCATCACAACGTGAGATAGGCAAGCATTGCCTTCGATGCCTCATGCCTGGCCGCCTCCAGCGAGAGCATCGGCGGACGGCGCAGCACAATCGAGTGGCCGAGCGCGTCGAGGATCTCTGCCATCACGAAAACGCATGTTCGCAGATCGGATCTCCGGCTGAGACTCTTCGCGTGCGGAGCGAGCGCCGAAAGAAGCGGATAGCTCAGCCGCGATGAAAACTCGGCCGCACCCCCAGCGCGGTGCGGCACCTCCGACTGCAGCAACGCGGCGAGTCTCGAATCCCTCGCGTGAATCTCGACCATCCCGTCCAGCAGAGAGAGGATCAGCTTCTCGAGCGGCGCATGTGTGCATTCGGCAATCTTGCGTCGGATAGCTGTGTCGACGTCGCGGATGTGCCGCTCATGCAGCGCCACGAAGATAGCCTGCTTGTTGGGAAAGTATTGATAGACCGAGCCAATGCTGACGCCCGCCGTCTCGGCGATGCGGTTGGTAGTGATCGAGGAGGCACCGTACCGTTTCAGGAGCACGACGGCAGCATCCAGCATCGCTTCTACGGTCGCCTGGGCTCTGGCCTGCGTTGGCCTGCGCCGTCGCAAGGATGATTTGTGTACCCCACTCTTCATGGTCTCAGTGTAAACGCAAATGTGAGCTTTCTTTGAACAATGCGGTCCAGAGCCGTGAGGGCTCGCTGCTTGTGCGCGGTGCTGAAAGCGAGCAATTGAAGGGCTTCCAGGCCCCAAAATGACAATAGAGAGACTACCGGTATCCAGCCAGGAAATGAGGAGCGATGAACTGTCTGATTACAGGAGCGACTGGCGAAGTTGGAGTTCGTGTCACACGCCTTCTGCTCAAAAGCGGCCTGCGTCCCCGCATTCTCACGCGCAATGCGAAGAAAGCACGTGCCCTCTTCGACGACAACGTCGACATTTTCACCGGCGACCTGGGTGCGCCGGATGCCCTCCGGCCTGCTTTTCGGGGAACGGATGCGGTTTTCCTGGTGAATGTCGGCCCGCAGATTCCCGAACGGGATCGTGCGGCGGCTCGACTGGCGAGAGAACTCGGAATCGGGAGGATCGTCAAGCTGTCTTCCCTGGACGTGGAAGCGGGTTTGGCGATCGGCGCATGGCACGAGAGAGGCGAAACGGAGATTCGCGCTGCCGGAGTGCCCTTCGTCTTCGTACGACCCACCGGATTCATGTCCAATTTCCTGGCATGGGCGGCGTCGATCCAAGCCCAAGGCGTCGTGCGCTCTTCCACTGGCAGCGGGCGCCGGCCGTTCATTCATCCGGAGGACATTGCCGAGGTGAGCGTCGTCGCTCTTCTTGAGGATGCTTGTCTGGGTCGCGCTCTGCCCATCACCGGCCCGGATTCGCTCACCTTCGCGGAAGCGACGATGCTGATCGGAAAGGCTATCGGGAGGCAGCTCTCCTATCAGGTGATCTCAGACGAGGAAGCACGCGAGCGGTATGCACGGATCAGCGGTTCGGCTGAAGAGACCGAGGCGCATGTGGCTCTGTGGCGCGCCATTCGGGAGGGACGCCTGGCTGCGACAACGAATACCGTCGAGCAGATCCTCGCGAGGAAGCCACTGAGCCTGCGTCAATGGATCGCGGAAAATGCGCAGTGGTTTTGCGCGTCGGAGGCCTTGCCTCCAGGCTAAGCACCGCTTCTGTCTAACAATTCCCCATGGATCTCATTCGGCCATTGCCGGCTGGTGCTTTCCGGCAACCGCCTTCAACAGCAAATCCAGCAGCAGCTTGTGCGGCTCTGGCGAAAAATCGCTATCCCATTCCTGCTGCAGCACAAGACCATGAAAGGCAGCGATCACAAAGCATGCGATCGCATCCACGTCCGCCCAACGAGCGATTGCCCCACTTTTCTGAGCGTCGAGAAGGGCTTCGGTCAGCAGTTTGCGCGGCTCTTCAAAACTGCGTCGAACAATCTTCCGCACACCTGTGCTGCGCTGAGCCTCCGCCCATAGCTGAACACTGACACGGCGTCGAAGGCGTTCTTTTGGATTCCCGAGTTCGTCGAGAAACGCATCGCGCACCCGCGTCAATGCACTGGCGGCCGGGCCTCTTTGAATTGCCTCGAAGATCAACTCGCCTTCCTTTTCCTGGCGGCGCTCGGCGATGGCTTCGATGATCTCTTCTTTGCTCTTGAAGTAGTTGTAGATCGCCCCCGGACTTAATTGAGATTCGCGGACGATGTCCTTCATTGTCGTCCGATGCAGCCCGTCCCGGGAAAAACACGCAATGGCCGCATCGAGGATCTCCGACCGCCGCCCATCCAGATATTGCTGACTGACCTTAGGCATGGTGAACCTCCTGCCCCTGCACCGCGCCGGACCGCCCGGCACGCGGTAGGTGAGCGGTCACGACGTGGTAAAACTCGTATCCTCCGATCCGGCTGTCGTGTCCGTAATACAGTCCTCGATACTCGGCAGCAGAGAGATCAGTGTCGAGACTGAGCCCGCATTCGCGCAGAAACTCCGCTGCGTTGTCGGGCCGGATTCCGAAGGTCCAGGGTTCCTTTAATTTCGAAATCGTACGCTGGACCTCACGCCCGCCCGCGAATTGCGACGGGTTGCGGATCACGGACTCATCCACATAAGTGAAAATCAGCTCTGTGCCTTCAGCCAGCCCGGCGATGAACGACAAGGTTGTCCTCACGGCCTCCTCGGTCAGGTAATTGGAAACCCCCTCCCAGAGAAAGAGGCTGCGATCGTGGGCAACGAAACCTGCGTCAGCCAGCGCCCGGCCCAGCGTTTCAGTCTGAAAGTCCATGGGGACATGCCGCACGTGGCCGGGCGGCGTGCTAAAGAGGCGTCCGACCAGAGCCTTCTTCTCTGCTGACGTATTCGGGTGATCGATCTCGAAAAACTGCACCCGATCCGCGCCAGGGAGTCGATAAGCGCGGGAGTCGAATCCGGCACCCAGAACAACAATTTGCCGCACTCCGGATCCCAGTGCTCTGGCCACGTAGTCGTCGATCAGTCGAGTTCGGGCGACCAGCGATGTCCGAGATCCCGGCCACCGGTGGTCAATGTAGCGGCAGAGGAGCTCTCCAAGAACTCGAGAACGCGACAGAAGAGCTGCGAGCCGGAATGGCGCGCCAAGAAAGCGGGTAGCCAGCGGGTCACTTACGATGCGCGCCTGAGGCCGCTGCGCATACTCGATCGCACGGAAGAGCGCATTGTGTTCGGCCGTACGGCTTGGACGATTGGCATTCATGAGATTCTGTTCTCCGGAGATAATAAAACGAACAACCGTTTTATTATATACAACATCAAGAGACTCCTGCAATCGTTCCCATTGATCGGGGCAGGAAGGTGTCTATTGCGGCTTGCGAGCGAGAACGACGGTGAGCGGCGGGAATGTCGTAATGAAGCTTCCGCGGCGCTTTTCCACCGCGAAGCCCATTCTCGTGAGTTGCTCTGCGTATTCGCCGGTGAGTTTGTAATCGGAGAGAATCGCCATGCCACCTGGCTTCAGTACCCGCGAAATCTGCTCGATGGCCTGCCGACGGGTGGGCCGGTCGTAAATATTGTGCAGGCAGAGGTTGGAAACGACCAGATGGAAACTTTCGCTCTCGAAAGGCATTTCCTGGGCCGGTTCGCTGACCAGGGTGCAGATCTGCGAGATGCCTTCAAGTTCGAGGTTGCGTTCGGTGGCCGCTGCCGAATTCGCAGCCATATCGGTGTTCGACCAGATGTCGATGCCCGTGGCGTGTCCCGTGCCTCTATGTTCCGCAATCTTCTTTGCGGCACCGGCAAGCAGAAGACCGCGGCCGCAGCCCACGTCGAGCACGCGCTCATCACCCTGCCATTCATGCATTCCCAGCATAAAATCGCGATGTCGGAATTTGCCGAACTTCACATACAGGAGGAAAAGCAGCCCCTCGCCAATGAGGAAGCCGGCAGGCCAGAAAAAGGTGCGCGTCTCGATCTTCACGGAGCCGAGGTGAATGGTGTGAGGTGCGAACGCAGCCAAGAGGAGACATGCGAAGCCGAGCAGAAAGAAAGTAAGCATGACCCCGGGTGCATCCACGCCATAGTCGGGTTTGGTCTGCATTCGATCAAAATCATCGCATATTCAGACGGACGTCGCAGAATTGGCGCCGGGTGCCAAGTGGCATTGCTTCGACGTTGGCGTGTCCTCGTCAACGGCCACGGAACATCTGAGACCCCCTCCTCGTACACTCTACAGTTGAGAATTGAACCATGACTTACGACGTCATCATTGCGGGCGGAGGTCCGGTTGGACTCTTCCTGGCGTGCGAGCTCCGGCTTGCCGGAGCTTCCGTGCTTTTGCTCGAGAAAAATGAATCTCCCACCACCCCGCTCAAGAGCGGCTGGATGGGAGCTCGCGGCCTGAATTTTCCTTCCGCCGAGGCTTTTTATCGCCGCGGATTGTTGAAAGACGTGAAGGCTGCCTCCATTGGCTGGATGGGCGGAGAAAGGCCCGGGATGCAGTTCACAGGCGAAGGGAAAGTTCCCCCTCCGCCGGCTGCGACCCCGAGATTTGCAGGCCATTTCGCCGGCATGATGCTCGATGCAAGCAAGGTCGATTTCTCGGGTCACCAGTGGATTCTGCCCGGTCCGTCCGTGGGCGGTGGCATGGTCAGCCTCGAGGCCCTCGAATCGGTTCTCGCCGATCGCGCAAGAGGGCTTGGCGCCGATTTGCGTCTTGGGCATGAGGTCCAGGGCTTCACGGAAACCGCGGATGGCGTTTCTGTCGAAACAGCGCGGGCGGAATTCGAAGCAAAGTGGCTGATCGGCTGCGACGGAGGACGCAGTACGGTCCGGAAGATTGGCGGTTTCGAATTCGAAGGGACCGATCCTGAGCTGACCGGATACATGGCCATCGTCGAGTTCGAGGATCTCGACGGGCTCGCTCCCGGATTCAATCTCACTCCCCGCGGTCTCTACACCCACGGCCCCGCCCCCGGCCGCGTGGGCGTCGTTGACTTTGACGGCGGCCGGTTTGACCGGACGGCAGAGATCACCCGCGACGACCTGCAGGCCATGCTGCAGCGGGTATCGGGAACCAGGGTTCGGCTCAAATCCGTTGAAATCGCCACCAGCTATACCGACCGGTCGCGGCAGGTGACGACCTATCGCAAAGGACGTATCCTGCTTGCGGGCGATGCGGCCCACGTCCACTCGCCCTTTGGCGGACAGGGCATGAACGCCGGTCTGGGCGACGCCATGAACCTCGGCTGGAAGCTCGGCGCCGTCATCAAAGCCTGGGCGCCTGAGGGTCTGCTCGATACCTACACCACCGAGCGCCATCCGATCGGCGAGTGGGTTCTGAACTGGACACGCGCGCAGGTCGCCGTCATTCGGCCGGATCCGCATGCCCGGGCGATTGCCGCGGTCATCCGCGACCTGATCGCTACGAAAGATGGCACCAGCTACTTCATTGAGAAGATCTCCGGAGTCTCCACACAATACGACCTGGGAGGCGGACACCCGCTGACCGGTCGGAGTGCGCCGGATTTCGAACTCGAGGACGGCACCCGCCTGGGGGACCTCCTCCACAATGGCGGTGGTCTGCTGCTCGATTTTCACGGCAGCCAATCGCTGGCAGCGATCTGCGATGGGCTCGAGGACAGGTTGCGCTACGTCCGCCTGCACGCCAAAGACGAGAAGGGCCTGTCCGCGCTTCTCGTGCGTCCCGATGGGTTCGTTGCATGGGCGACAGATACTGAATTGGATTCCGCCGCCGAGCAATCCATCGAACGCTGGTTTGGAATTTCCCGAATCAGTAAAGCGTAGAGAAGGCGCGCTTCAACACGGGAACCATGCGCACTTGACACGATCCGCCGGTGGAAGAGAACATGGAACTTGTGGCGGGCTTCCTGTCTGCTGCCGTAAGCGTTACCGTCAACCAACGCACATTTCAATCTGCTGACCGGCCCTGAGCTGGTTTGCGAGAAGGTGCGTACATGGTAACCAATACTCTCTCTTCCCCCCACATCGTTCAACTGCTCGACCGTCTCTTTCACGAGGCCGAGGCCAGCGAGTCTGCCCTTCAGGCCGTCGCGCAGTCAGAGGCATCGCGCCTGATGACCAGCAGGACCGCGTACCGCGAGTTCTACGGCCTCTTGCGAGAGATCCCCCTGCCCGTCTCCCGCGAAACCGGAGCCCTGCTCTACATGCTCACACGCGCCGCCGGAGCGCAATCCATTCTTGAGTTCGGGACATCGTTCGGCGTTTCCACGATCTATCTGGCTGCGGCCCTCCGCGATAACGGCGGCGGCCGCATCATCACCACGGAATTCGAATCCTCGAAGATTGCCCGCGCTCGCGAGCATTTGACGGAGGCTGGCCTGATCGATCTGGTCGAGATTCGTGAAGGGGACGCACTGGAAACATTAGGGCACGATCTTCCCGACACGCTCGACGTTGTCCTGCTCGACGGCGCAAAGTCGCTCTATGCGGATATCCTCGATCGCATCGAAGCGCATCTGCGGCCCGGATCGCTGCTGCTGGCGGATGACGCAAATCGCTGTCCGGAGTTTGTAGGCCGGATGCGATCCGATACGAAACGGTATCTGTCTGTGCCGCTGACGGGCGATCTGGAGCTGTCCATGCGGATGTGCTGAGTTTCAAGTCGCCCTTGTCGCCTCTGGATTCGTGCCGGCACCGCGTGGCCGATGGCCCGTTGCTAGGCTTCCGGCGACGTCACTGACCGAAGTCCTTGCTCAGTCTCATCGGCATGGTCTCACAGGCCATGCCGATGAGACGCTTCAATTTATAAGTGAGGTGTGCAGCGAGGAGTTCACCAGGACGCAGAGTCGGCGAGCAGCTTGTGACGCGTATCCATGTAAGGCGCAAGAAGAAAAGCCAATAGACCGTTCTGCGGACATTGCTTCGGACCAACGATTGCGCGCATGACGGCGCAAGTAAATGCTCGAACGCTGGTCGAGTCTGTCGAACTCTCTGTTTGGTTTTTACTGCCGTTGTTCTTCATGGCACGTTTTGCAACAGCACCTGGGTTGTTTTATGCGCCCTCCGTGGGCGATGGGGTGGCGGGAGGAACCGGCGGTGTGGGCCTCATCATTCCCAGGATCAGAAGGCTATGAATGACCCTATCGCAGACAAGCTGATTAAACGCCGCTGGGTTCATGAGGCCGTGGGCAATGTTGTTTCTTAGGTTGAGCCCACGGCGATCTATGTAAAGAACGCTTAGGTAGCGCCAGATGTCCTCGGTCAGCATGCGTCTCACTCTCTCTTTCTTGAGGATGCCGTTCATGCTTTTCACCTCTGTTATTCCCAAAACCCCCGGCACGGTCTTGTGAATCGGTATGCCTGCCTTTACGGTCATGCTCCTTAGCGTGTCCTCCACCT
The DNA here is from genome assembly GCA_030038435.1 of Acidobacteriaceae bacterium. Classification (GTDB taxonomy): domain Bacteria; phylum Acidobacteriota; class Terriglobia; order Terriglobales; family Acidobacteriaceae; genus Telmatobacter. The sequence continues at coordinate 8,647 of JASHOY010000458.1, forward strand.
GTGGAACGAGAACGTGCAACGCCTTCACAAAATCTCCGTCGAAATATGCCTGTACTCCGGCCTCAATGAGAGATTTTCTGCTTTCCAGAAAGATCGGAGATCGATAGATGAAGCTACTAATGTTGCCCGTCAATATCGAAAACTTATCGAATAGCCTCTGAAGTGAGGCCCGCAACAGCATCTGCATAAACCCCATGTACTGATTTATCTGCTGATGCAGCTTGGCTTCCTCGTCGTTTGGATCGATTATCGCTTCAGGTTGCCCATCCGCGCTGACAATCACTGATTTGAACAGGCTCAGCAAGGGCGCAGCTTTTTTCTTTTCCTCTATGAGCTGCTTGGCGAAAGCCGTCTTTGGAACGAAGTGAGCAGCCACGCGCATTATTGCCTTGTCGAGATCATCGCCCTCGACGAGGGATTCTATTTCCTCTTCAACCCTTTTCTTATCAAGCTCCACTTTCACTGAATATGTCTTGAGGTCGCTCGATATGTTCTTTCCCTTTTCCGCAACGAGGTTTTGTGCCCGCTCAGCATCGGCCTTAAGATTTTCTTGTTCGTATCGTTCAATGACCGGTTGTAGCCACGCCATGGCCACCATTGGCGCGGCTTCCTTCTATATAAACTCGAATGCTCCGCCGTAGCTTTTCACCACCCGCTCGACCTCCGGCTTCGCTCCCTGCGACCGGTAGTGCTGTGCGAGCCTTTCGGCAGCCGCCTGAGCGGCGAAGGGGTCGAACTCTTTTTTATCGGGATCGGGAACCGTCACCCGCTTGAGAATGTCTTCCAGGTCGCTGACCACCCGCGCGCTTTGCGCAGGCGTAAGCACTCCTTTCTTATCGTAAAAATAGTCGAACGGCGCGCCCCACACGCCTATGTGCCCTAGGTCCTGATCGCTGTCTACGAGTGAGAATATTGCGTCAGCAGCGGAAGATGCGCGTTCCGGCGAATTGATGGATAGCGCGATATGAAGTGCTCGGACGATCCATCTCACTCCCTCGATTGGATTTGGATACCCGCAAAGAGACGATGACTCTCACCGAGCTTGCCCGCATCCCCATGACGCTGCTGTCTGTGCGTGTCGATCCGGCATACTCGCTCATTGAGCGGCTGCTGCGAACGTCCGGCGCGGGCAGCTTCAAAATCCGAGAGGCTGAGAGTGTCTTTGAACTGCTGGACCTGATTGCGCTGGAAGGGCGCGCGGCGCTGGTCCGGTCCTCGACGCGGCGGATCAGCGGCGCAGGCATTGTTTATAAGCAACTCGCGGACAGTCCGGTTCTGGACTGCGCCTTGATTTGGCGGGCCGATAACCGCAATGCACGGCTGCTGTCGCTGATTGACACCATCTATGCGTTCCATCAGGCTCAGACTGCTACATGATTCGCTGCTAATCTATATCCATCCGTTGTAAAATCAAATTATCGAGCGGGTAAAAACATGACGCTGCATCTTGACATCCCGGAGTCCATAGCCAGCAGTCTGCGGCTGCCCGTGCCGGAGATGGAGCCGCGCCTGCGCATCGAACTTGCGCTTGCACTTTATGCGCAAGGCATCCTGTCTTTCGGCAAGGCGTCCGAGCTGGCCGGAGTTTCCCGTTACAGGTTCGCCGACCTGATTGGACAGCGAGAGATTCCGCGCCACTACACGGATGAGGAACTGGCCCAGGACCTCGAATATGCTGGCGGTCAGTAATACCTCTCCCATCTCGAATCTTGCCTCCATTGGACGCCTCGAACTTCTGAAGTCGCAGCTCTCCACCGTCTGGATACCGGATGCGGTTGCCCATGAGCTGACCGCACACCCCGACCCGGATGTCCGCAACGCCATCCAGAACGCAACACGTCCACGCTATCGAGTATGCGAGCGGGCGGCATATCTACCACCTGAAATCGAAGACTGTTTATCGCATTCTCGATCAGGAAAACTCGCAGAACCGCCGCCCTAAAGCCGACACGGAGATCAAAGCGCGGCTGATGCAGCTTGATTACCTGCTGGATCATTTCGGGGAGACGTTCCTTGAAACCGCCGAGCGCAAGGTCCAGTTCTTCCATGAAAAACTCGGCGTTCCGCTGGAATCCCTGCCCCGGATTGTCTATCGGGGAGCCAGCACGGTGGACACGCAGACGCGGTACTTTGCCGACCGCTTTCCCATTTCCATCCAGGCTGCAACAGAGAACATCCCGCTTGTTCGCCTCGCCTACATTGAGGCGGGCCTGCGCTCCATCTCATCCTTTGCGCGCTGGCTGGAAGAACGCGCTGTATTTCTCCGCGCGCTAAAACATGCCGAGGTCATCTACACCGCCGACACCGCGCATAACTTCATGGCTGCGGAGCGGGAATTTCTTCGCAGGTTCCCGGCCTTGCCCTTTGCACAGTGCGTTTCGATTCGCGGCTACCTGCTCCAGCATGACTATCCCATCTGGAGCATGAAGTATCGGAGGGCCGTGCTGTGAATCATCCATATAGAACGGTAGACCTCCTGAGTATCCCTCTCAACCTACCTACGCTGTCACCTCTACGCAGCAGACCCATAAACCACAGCAAATCAATGTCGTGCCCATGTGCATGGGGTCAACTCTCAAAAAGGTTCCGGGGCGGGAACGACCCGCACATCCGTGCTCCCGCTGCCGCTCGTCGTTCCCGCCCCGGAACCAAAGACAGTCGTGCAAAGACAAACAACAGACCACAATCGGGCCGCACTACGGCCCGCAAGGAGGACAACGAATGAGCAAACTGAAGATCGAGCACGGAGCCAGCAAAGCCCGCTGGGTCGTACTCAAGACCACCATCGAAGAACAGACCTCGGCTGACATTGACCTGCTCTGCCAGTGGTCGGAGAACGATCGCCGGTACATCATCAATGAGCTATTGCGTTTTGCGCTGGCTCATGCTGAGGACTTCCAGCAGCACAAGATAACTACACAGGGAGGACGATGATGC
>JASHOY010000459.1 GCA_030038435.1 Acidobacteriaceae bacterium
GAGCTTCCATTCGGGCGCGGCAAAACATTCCTGAACGGGATAAATCCGGTGGCCAACTCGGTGCTGGGCGGATGGCAATTGAGCGCCATCAATACCGCGCAGGCTGGCACACCTTTCAACCTGGTTTATTCGCCGAACGCGTCCACGGCGGTATCGCCGCAGATCGTAGCCACGTATCGCGGGGCGAACGAGTACCGTCCGAACGCGGTAGCGGGCGTAGCGAAGACGCAGGGACGATCGGTGCGGCTGGCCAACACCGGCTATGTCCAGTATGTGAACCTGAGCGCATTTTCGCTGCCTCCCACCAAGGACGCCAGCGGAAACCTCCTGAGCCCTTTTGGAAATGCGTCGCGTAATCCTGCGCGTACGCCACCCTTCTATGAGACCGACCTCAGCGTAAACAAGAGTTTCAAGACGCCCATTGAAAGTATGAAGATCGAGTTCCGCAGTGAGTTATACAACGTCTTTAACCACACCAACCTGTATCTGCCTTCGAGCGGGTTGGCCGGCACGCTCGGCGGAAACCCCACGAGCGGCGGGATCATCTCCAGCACCTTCGAACCGCGAATTATTCAGTTCGGTCTCAAGGTTATTTACTAAATCAGGTTCTGGAACGAACTGCAGCCCCTGATGGTGCAGTCTGGGTCACAGAGAAAGCGGAACTCTCTGTGACCCATTAGGGAACCTCTGCACAAGTTTCAAATCCATATCCGGTCGGGAGCAGTTTCTGGAGGCCATCGTGGGCATCATCTCATCGCAAACGTTACGAGCACGCTGCCAAGATGCATGCGACACGGACGGGCAAGTAGGGTTGTTTTCGAACCAAGGCGCACAGCATCGTCAAGGTGTTCGTGGATGGCGGCCACACGGGTGCGCGGAACAAATGGGCTCTACAGATTTTCGGTTGCGGGCGGAAGTGCTGAAATGGTATCTCATTGCGCTTTCGACTCAGTCTCAGAAACATAATCCAAGTTGATGGCGCACCCAACCGTTGTTGCGAATGCGTTAAGCGTGCACGACATGTCTGCTCTGCTGCAACCGGGGACAAAGACCGGGACGCGCTGCGGCGGATTGGCAAAAGTGAGCTTTTGGGCGTCGCGCATCTGGTCGAGAGTTTGTGCCGTGTAGTAAACGCGAACCGAATCGGAGCCGCCGAATGTGCGATTGCCGGTGTGCGATCGCTCAGGTTAGTGTGGGCTTGGTGCATTTGTATGATCTCACGCACTTTGGCTGACCGATGTAGTAGCGAAACTGGATGCTGGGTATGAAATCGACAACATTGGCTCGATCTCATCAGATGGTTTCAGTTCCGCTACGGTCTACGCTGAAACCAACGGCGCGGTCGATTTAATTACTGCTTGCCTTGATATATCGGACATCCTGCCGCCCTGCATCGTACAAGTACTCCCCATGTAGAAACAGTCTTGTTGCCAAACTCTCAGGTTCGCTCTGCGCTGAGGATCCGCTGCTTGCGTTCCACGCCCCAGCGATAGCCGGTGAGCGCACCCGAAACACCAACTACGCGATGGCAGGGAACCAGTAGCGCCACGCGGTTAGTGGCGCACGCCCGCGCCACCGCTCGTGTCGACTTGGGCATGCCCATCTCGCGCGCAAGCTGGCTGTAGGTCCGTGTCTCACCGCGAGGAATTCGCCGCAGCGCTTCCCATACTCGCAACTGAAACGCAGTTCCGCGCAAGTCCAGCTCCGGCGTCTCCGGGGCAGAGCTGCCAACATACTTCACGGCTGCTTCAACCCAGCGTGAGAGCGACGCATCGCGGCGCAGTTCTGCCGCGGGAAACTCGGCACGGAGCGTGGCTTCAGCTTCTGCCCGGGTACCGGCGAGGGATAGCCAGCACAAGCCTCGCTGCGTTGCGGCCACCAGGATCCATCCAAGATGCGTGCCCGCTGACGTATAAGTGATGCGCTCGCCACGTCCGCCTTGCGCGAACCGCGCGGGCGTCATGCCCAGCGGTGCGTCTTCATAGGCGCGGCTGGCCGATCCGAAGCCCGCATCGTAGATCGCCTCAGTTACGTTGGCTCCGCTCCTGAGCGAAGCGCGGAGCGATCCTGCACGCAACGCACGCTGATACGCGAGCGGGCTCACGCCCATATGGCGCTTGAACAGCCGCTGCACGGTAAACGGGCTCAATCTGACCACGCGGGCGAGCTCGGCCAAGGGAACCGCGCGGTCAAGATTGCTCTCGATGTGCTCCCGAAGCGCACGTAGAGGATCGCGGCTTGGCTCGGCCGGCCGGCAAACGCGGCAGGGGCGAAAGCCCGCGGCCATAGCTGCTTCAGAAGTGGGAAAGAATCGCGTGTTGGCGCGCAGCGGCCGCCGGCTGGCGCACGCCGGGCGACAGAATACTCCCGTGGTAGTCACGGCATAGACAAAGCTGGCCGCCCGGTCGCGCGCCAGAACCTGCTGCCATGCCGTGTCCACATCGATAACTTCAACCGGTGCTGTAAGCGGCGCCAGGCCCGGAACAGCCGCGGTTTGCATTCTCGTCTTCATGCAACCATGGTCGCGCAACTGCAGCGATCCCGCTATCCGAATCTTGCCGATAATTCGGAATCTCTGCGCGAAGCGGGCCGTCAGCGGATAATGTTGAAGCCAGACGAACCGGAAGCGGGCGCGCCGAAATCGGAATCGAAACCAAGCTGCAACCGGGCGGCTTCCGACATCATGCCCGGGTTCCACGGCGGATCGAAAACGACTTCAACGTGGACTTCAGTGACGGCGGGCAATTGTGAAAGTTTGCGCTCGACCTCGGCTTTGATGATGTCGCTCATGCTGCAGCCGGGAGCCGTCAGCGACATGCGTACGTCAATGCGGCGGCCATTCCCTGCGGGCGTTACCTGCGCGGAATAGATCAGCCCAAGCTCGACGATATTTACGGGGATTTCAGGATCGTAAACGCTGCGCAGTTCTTTCCAGAGAGCTTCTTCGTGGTAAGCATCGGATAGGGACTGCTGAACTTGATGGTCGCGGATTGTGTTCGTGTCGTTTTCGGCAGGCATAAAGCACCAGGGTTGCGAATTGGCGTGTCACTCTTCTTCTGTGCTTACCGGCTTCTGCTCGCCTTCCAGCGCGGACTGCAACGCATGCCATGCAAGGGTTGCGCACTTAACGCGGGCGGGATACTTGGAAACTCCGGAAAAAACCGCCAGCTTGCCGAGTTCCGAGCCGTTTGCAGAAGAACCGTTTTGCCCGGTTACAAGACCATGAAACTGTTCAAACAGGCGCTCGGCTTCAGCTTTGGTTTTTCCTTTGAGGCTTTGCGTCATCATAGACGCCGATGCCTTGGAAATGGCGCATCCCGAGCCCTGAAATCCGACATCGCGGATGGAGTCTCCCTCCACATCGAGGAAAACAGTGAAATGATCGCCGCAGAGCGGATTGTAGCCTTCGGCGCTGCGATTAGTGCCGCTGGGACGGCGGTAATTTCGCGGCGCCTTGCTGTGCTCCAGGATGATCTCCTGGTATAGTTCGCTGAGTTCACTCATTGGCCAAATACCTTCTGCGCCTTTTTGATGCCTTCGACCAGCGCGTCGATTTCATCGCGGGTGTTATAGAGGGCAAAGGACGCGCGCGTGGTCGCCGGAATGCAAAAGCGCTCCATTACCGGCTGTGCGCAATGATGACCGGCGCGAATGGCAATGCCTTCGCCGTCGAGAATGGTCCCGAGATCGTGCGGGTGAACGTCCTTGTGAATGAATGAGAGTACGCCGGCGCGCTGCGCGGCGGTGCCAATGAGGCGCACGCCGGGAATGGCGCCTACTCTTTCCGTCGCATATTCGAGCAGATCGTGCTCGTGTGCGGCGACGCGGTCGATGCCCAGACCGGTCACGTAATCAAGTGCCGCACCGAGGCCGATGGCGCCGGCTATGTCGGGCGTGCCCGCCTCAAATTTCGATGGCGGCTTCTTGTATGTTGTCTTTTCAAATGTGACGGAGCTGATCATATCTCCGCCTCCCTGATAGGGAGGCATGGCGTCAAGAAAAGTATATTTGCCATAGAGCACGCCGATTCCGGTAGGTCCGTAGACTTTGTGTCCGGAGAAAGCGTAAAAGTCGCAGTTGAGATCCTGCACGTCGACGGCGAAATGCGGGGCAGCCTGCGCGCCATCCACAAGCACAGGCACGCCGTGGCCATGGGCAATGGCAATGATTTCGCGCACGGGATTGACAGTGCCCAGGGCGTTTGAAACGTGCGTGACCGCAACCAGGCGGGTGCGCGGGCCAATGAGCTTCTCAAACTCATCGAGAAGCAACTCGCCCTGATCGTCGATGGGCACCACACGAAGGCGCGCGCGTTTTTCCTCGCAGAGCATCTGCCACGGCACTATGTTAGAGTGGTGCTCCATAGCCGTGATCAGCACTTCATCGCCTTCAGCCACCTGCGCGCGGCCAAAGGTTTGAGCAACGAGGTTAATCGCTTCCGTGGCGCCGCGCACAAAGACAATTTCGCTCTCGCGTGCGGCATTGACGAAGCGTTGCACGGTGCGGCGCGCGGCATCGTGAGCTTCGGTGGCTTCCACGGAGAGCAGATGGACGCCGCGATGTATATTGGCGTTTTCCTGCTCGTAATACCGGCTGATGCCGCGAATAACAGCGCGGGGCTTCTGCGAGGTGGCGGCGTTGTCGAGGTAGACGAGTCTTCGGCCGTTGACCTGACGCGAAAGGATGGGGAACTCCGCCCGAGTTGCCGCGATATCGAGGTCGCCCGCTTGGGCAGGGGCAAGCGCTTGCGTATCTGTATGCCGGCGATCGGTGAGAGTGGTCATGCGACCTCCTCGGGGTCCGGCACGTCCTGCGCCTGATTAAGCGAAGGCGGGGGCACAGGCTGCGCCGCGGCTGCAATTTCCTTGAGGCGCTGCCGAATGAATTGCTCGACGAATTCGCGCGCCGGCTGTTCGCTCATACGATCGAGACACTCTGCGGCGAAAGCGTAAAGCAGCAGGTTGCGCGCGGAAGTTTCGTCGATACCCCGAGAGCGCAGGTAGAACAGCGGCTCATCCTCAATACGGCCGATGGTCGCGCCATGGGTGCACTTCACGTCGTCGGCGCGGATTTCCAGCTGCGGCTTGGTGTCAATGCGCGCGTCGTCGGAAAGCAGCAGGTTTCGATTGGTCTGCTTGGCGTCAGTCTTCTGGGCATCCCTGTGCACCACAATGCGTCCGTGGAACACGCCGCGCGCCTGTTGATCAAGAATGCCGTTGTAAAACTGCCGGCTGCTGCCATGCGGGCTGGCGTGCTCGACCAGCATGTAGTTGTCGAGATGCTGGCGGCCGGCGCCCACAAACAGGCCATTGATAAGGCATTCCGCGCCGGGGCCGTTCAGTACGGGATGAACATTGTTGCGCACCAAACCTCCACCGAGAAGGACGGAGTGGGAGGAAACGCTGGAAGCGCGGGCCTGCTCGAGACGCAGCGTGGAAACGTTGAAGGTGTTGAAATTCTCGCGCTCTAAGAGATAGTGGGAGACGATAGCTTCATCGGCAGCGGCCAGCTCCGTGACCGAGTTGGAAAAAGCCGCGCCGGAGCTCAGAGAAACGTAGTCTTCAACAATCGAGGCATGGCTCGCCTGCTCGGCGACAATCAGAGAACGCGGGTGCGTCATCACGGGAGTGCCGGAGTCGGTGGTCACGAAAAGCAAATGCACCGGCTTCTCAATACGTGCGCCGCGGCGGACGCGGATGTAAGCGCCGTCCTCCCATAGCGCGGTATTAAGAGCGGCAAACGCATCGCGACGAAGATTGGCATAACGGCCGAGGTGCTGCTCGACGCTTTCGCTCTTGACGCTCAAGGCCTCCGCGAGGCTGGATACTTCCAGACCAGCGGGAAGACGCGCTAAGTTGGAGAGTTCATGCGCAAAGCGCCCGTTGACGAACACCAGCTCGCACACTGCGCCCTTAAGGCGCGCACCTTCGAGCGCCGACTTCGCAACGCCGGCGGCGGGTGCGGGACGAAACTCGGCTCGGGTGAGCGGCGCGAGATTGGTGAAGCGCCAATCCTCGTCGCGGACGGTGGGGAAGCCGCTGGAATGAAAAATTCCCCAGCCCTCAGCGCGCAAATGACGAAGCCACACCGGCTCGGTCGCCTGGTGAACCTCTTGCAACGCGTTGAAAGCCTCAAAATAGTCCTTTGATCGCAACGCTGTAGCCATGAGTCTCCTGTATCAGGCGGGCAGCGCCTGCGTTTCTGTTTCGGCCCAGCCGTAGCCGGTCTCTTCCAGTTCTCGCGCCAGTTCCGGTCCGCCGGAGCGGGCGATTTGTCCGTCGACTAGCACATGAACGAAATCGGGAACGATGTAATTCAGCAGCCGCTGATAGTGCGTGATGACGAGCATGGAGCGCTCGCGGCCGCGCAAGGCATTGACGCCATTGGCAACGATCCTCAGAGCGTCAATGTCCAGGCCGGAATCGGTTTCGTCGAGAATGGCGAGCTGTGGCTCGAGCATCGCCATCTGCAAAATCTCATTGCGTTTCTTCTCGCCGCCGCTGAAGCCTTCGTTGACTGACCGGTTCATGAGCTTTTCGTCCATTTCCAGCAGCTTCAGGCGCTCACGGAAAATGGGCAGAAAATCCATCGCATCCATCTCATCTTCGCCGCGATATTTGCGCTGCGCATTGATGGCCGAGCGCAGGAAGTAGGCGTTGCCGATACCGGGAATCTCCACCGGATACTGGAACGCCATAAAAATACCTTCGCAGGCGGCATCCTCCGGCTTCATGGCCAAAAGGTCCTTGCCCTTGTAGAGAACTTCCCCTCCCGTCACCTCATACGTTTCGCGCCGCGATAGAACCTGCGCCAGGGTGCTCTTGCCTGAGCCATTGGGGCCCATGATCGAATGCACCTCGCCGGCATCGATGGATAGATTCAACCCCTTCAGGATTTCGTGGCCGTCTACGGCAACGTGCAGGTCTTTTATTTCAAGCAAACTCATCTATGCTCCTCTCACTTTCTTCAAGCTCAATTCGTAACCCCGGGCAAGATGTCAGCCTACGCTGCCTTCCAGGCTCACGCCCAGCAGCTTTTGAGCTTCAACGGCGAACTCCATCGGCAGCTCGCGGAATACGGTCTTGCAAAAACCATTGACGATCATAGAGACAGCGTCTTCGCTGGTGAGCCCGCGCTGGCGCAGATAGAA
>JASHOY010000460.1 GCA_030038435.1 Acidobacteriaceae bacterium
GGAGAGACGAGGTTGATGCTTGAACTGCGACGGGTTTCGAAGCACTTTGCCGGCATTCCGGCGGTGGACAATGTGAGCTTCTCTGCGCGGCCGGGTGAGGTAACGGGCTACCTGGGGCCGAACGGATCCGGCAAGTCAACCACGATGAAGATGATCACCGGCTTGTTGTCCTTGACGGAAGGGCGCATTCTCTTCGACGGTCGCCCCATCGACGAAGACCTGATCGCATTTATGAAGCGCATGGGGTATGTGCCGGAAGAGCCCTACTTATATAACCATCTCTCCGGCGTGGAATACCTGACCATGGTTGCGCAACTGCGGCGGCTGCCGACGCGAGAGTCGGGGAAGCGCATCGAAGGATTGCTGCAACTGCTATCACTGCATGACGACCGGCACGCCTCGATCTCTGGCTACTCGAAAGGTATGCGTCAGAAAGTTCTGATCGCGGCAGCGCTCTTGCACAATCCCGATCTAGTCCTTCTGGACGAGCCGTTCTCCGGGCTGGACGTGGGTTCGGCGCTGGTATTGCGTAGGCTGATTCAGGAACTGGCGGCGCGGGGAAAGGTGGTGATGTTCAGTTCGCACGAACTGGATACGGTAGAACGGGTCTCGACCCGCGTGGTGATTCTGCACAAGGGGAAGATCGTCGCGGACGACTCGATCGAACGGCTGCGCTTACTGACGGAACTGCCATCGCTGGAGGCGATCTTTTCGCAACTGGCGGTGGAACAGGATACATCGTCGATAGCGCGGCAGATTGCGGACCTGATCCATGCGTGAGACGCTGCGCAGATTTGTGGAGCGGTTGCCGCTCGAGTTTCGCGTGCTCTACGCGCAGTTTTTGGCGCGCGTGGTGGACCTGGAGGCGCTATCGATCGAGGCCGATATTCCGCGCTTCATCGCGCAGTTCGCCGGCGTGCTGATTCTGATCGACGCATTTCGGACTCTTGGCTTTCTCTTCTACGGTCAGCCGTTGCTCGTCGAGCAGGGCTTCCTTTCCGGGACCATGCTGGTCGCCGGGCTGGTTGCGGTGGCAACCTGGGACAATATTTTTCCGGACCGGCGCGATGTAATGATCCTGGGACCGCTGCCGGTGAAACCGCGAACGATTCTAACGGCGAAGCTGGCGGCGTCTGGATCCCTGTTAGGAGTGGGTGTGCTGGCGCTCAATCTTGGGATCGGCTTGGCGCTACCCTTTGTAACCGGAGCGAGCTGGCAATTCCTGCGTGTCCTGGTTGCGTATTGGTTCACGGCGGCGGGTGCGGCGGCGGCTGTATACGGCGCCGTGCTGGCCGTGCAAGGAATCACAGCGGCGCTGCTGCCACAGAGATGGTTTCTGCGGCTCTCGGCGATACTGCAACTGGCGGGGTTTGCGCTGTTTCTTTCAATGTGGCTCTTCCGGCCGTCTTATGCGTCGGCGATGGAGCTGGTCCGCGCCCAGCACCGAGGCACCCTGAACCGCTGGCCCGTCTTCTGGTTCCTTGCGTTATTTGCGCAGATCAGCGGAGTATTTCCTTTTGCGCCGCCCGAGCTTGCGCGACGCGCATGGATGGCTCTGGCCGCGGTTCTGCTTGGAATGCTAGCGTCGCTGCTTCTCTGCTACAAGCGCACCATGAAGAAAGCTGTGGAAGAGCCGGACCTGGTTCCACGGAAGAGCAGCAGCGGATGGATGATTGCGATGGGCGACAGCGTGAAGACGGCGGTGGTGCAATTCAGCATGCGGTCGCTCGGGCGCAGTCGGCAGCATCGTGTGGTGTATGCCTTTTTCCTGGCCATTGCGTTTGCGGTCGCGGTGTCAACTGTGACCGGCGTGGCGGCGAGTCACCATGTTCAGCCGGTGACGACAAGTTTTCTGATGAGCACCCTGGTGATGCTCTGCCTGGCGGTGCTGGGGCTGCGAAGCATCTTTTCTCTGCCAGTGTCATTGAAGGCGAACTGGGTGCTGCAGGTGACGCAATTGAGCCCGTCGGAAAACTACATCGCTGCTAGCCGGCGCGCCATGCTGGCCATGGCGACCATACCCGTTTGGTTGACCGCGGCGGGGTTGGCGCTGTTCTACCGGCCATGGCACCAGGTGGCCGAGCACCTGTTGGTGCTGGCGCTCGCCGGGTCGATCATCACAGACCTGAGCCTGATCGGCGTTTCGAAGATCCCTTTTGCATGCTCCTATCTTCCCGGAAAATCGAATGTGCAGTATGTTTTCTGGGCGTATGCACTGGTGTTTGTGCCGCTGGCACTGATTTTCTCGACTTATGAACAGAATGTACTGGATAGGCCCCTAGCATATTTGGTGCTGGTTGCAGAACTCTTCGCAGCCGCCCTGGTCCTATGGCTGTTCAACCGCCATCGAGCCAAATCCGCAGTTCTGTATTACGAAGAAGTGGAACCAGAGGTGATTACCACCCTCGGGATCGGTGCGTGGCTGCCGCCGAGTTCCGAGACGACGGCAGAAGGCCAATAGAGGCTGGACAATGAACTTGCGGATCGGGACTTGGGTCGCTCACCGCGCTCGGGGAAATTCCTGGCCAGAAGCCGACCTGAACGATACAAATCTGCTCACCAAGGAGTGAATTGAAGCATGTCGCTACAGGGACGCTACAAGGTGTAATCACTTGCTTTCTGGCTTCACCTTGACAATCTACCTGAGCTGACCTATCCTCCCCTTGTATGTCTACCAGAGGCGCCGAGCGCATCGAACTCCTTCAGGGTACTTTGGATCTGCTGATCCTTCGCACGCTGCTCCTTGGACCTAGACACGGTCACGCCATTGCGAAAAGCATTGAATACAACTCAGCCGATGTGCTGCTGGTAGAGCAGGGGTCGCTCTATCCTGCGCTGCATCGTTTGATCCAGCGGAGATGGATTGTGGCGGAAGAGGGAACCTCGGAAAACAACCGCCGTGCCAAGTTCTATCGCTTGACAGCGAAAGGGCGCCGGCAACTGACGATTGAAGCCGGCAAATGGGAAAAGCTCTCGCAAGCGATTGCTCGAATCCTGAAGCCGACGGAGCAGGAAGGTCAGCCGTGAAATGGCGCAGTCGCATGATGGCGGATCTCGAAGACGATATCCGTGACTACCTAGAGATTGAGACAAAGGAAAACATGGAGCGCGGCATGTCGCCGGAAGAAGCGCGGTACGCCGCCTTGCGCAAGTTCGGGAATGTGACCAGGGTCCGCGAAGCGACACACGAAGTATGGAGCGTGATCTGGCTGGAGCGGCTCCTCCAAGATCTGCGCTTCGGCTTTCGCTCGCTCATGAAGTCCTGGGGCTTCACGGTTGCAGCTATCCTCACGCTCGCCCTGGGAATCGGAGCCAACACCGCTGTTTTCAGCGTGGTCAATACGGTGCTGCTGAAGCCGCTCACCTACCCCGATCCCGGCCGCATTGTACAGTTCATGAATAGCGATGCGGGAAGTTCGAGTCCCCAGGCGTCGCCGGTGAATTTTAACTTCTGGAGAGCCCAGACCGGCGTCTTTGAGAATGTGGCCGCCTACGACTTCAGAGGCGTAGGCTTCAACATGACCGGCGAAGTTCCGGAACAGGTGCAAGGTCTCCACGTCTCGCGCGATTATTTCCGGCTATTTGGCGCGCACGTGCTGCTGGGCCGTACCTTCACGCCCCAGGAAGACAGCCCCAACGGCGGGCATTTTGTGGTGATCAGTTATGGGTTTTGGCAGCGCCGGTTCGACGGCGATCCCAAGATCGTGGGAAAGTCCATCTCGCTCAACAACGAGTCTTATACGATTCTCGGTGTCCTTGACAGGTCATTCGTTACTGATCCGGCGGTCGATCTATGGGTACCCTTCCAAATCGACCCAAATAGCACCAACGCTGGACACTATATTTTCGTTGCCGGCCGCCTGAACCCGGGGGTCACTCTGGCCCAGGCGAACGCCGAACTCAAGCACGCTGCCGACGAGTACCGGCGCCGCTACCCGAAAAGGTTCGGCCCTAAAAGCGCCTTCACAGTCGAGCCTCTGCGCGACTCAATTGTTTCCGATGCGCGCCAATCACTTCTTGTCCTGTTGGGAGCCGTTAGCTTCGTCTTGCTGATTGCCTGCGCAAACGTCGCCAATCTGCTGCTGGTGCGGGCCGCGGGGCGCAAGCGGGAGTTCGCGATCCGATCCGCGATGGGCGCGAGCCGGATGCGCATCATGAGGCAGTTGTTGACGGAAAGCGTGGTGCTGGCGCTCGCGGGCGGGATTCTCGGGCTGGTGCTCGGCCTGGTGGGCGTGCGCGCACTGCTGGCTGTAAGCCCCGCCGTTTTGCCGCGCGTGGGCCAACACGGAGTAGCGGTGGGCGTTGACTGGCGAGTACTCGCATTCACCCTTGGCGTCTCCCTCATCACCGGAATCCTCTTTGGGCTCTTTCCCGCTATCGGAGCTTCGCGCCGTGACCTCAATATTGCGCTCAAAGAAGGCGGCAGCCGATCGGGTCCCGGATTTCGGCAAGCGACAGCCCGCTCACTGCTGGTGATCAGCGAAGTTTCTCTAGCGCTGGTTTTGCTGATCGGCGCGGCGCTGCTGATCCGAACCTATATTGCGTTGCGCAACGTGAATCCCGGCTTCGACGTTCATAATGTCCTTATTCTTGAAATGTCTCTGACTGGAGCCCGCTTCCAGAAGACAGCCGCCGTCGCGCAGGTTTCCCGTGACGGCCTGGAGCGTGTCGACGCCATACCCGGCGTGGAAGCGTCGGCATTTAGCTGCTGTCTACCCCTCCATGTTAGTGTCGGTCTCCCGTTCAATATTTTCGAGCACCCCACGGGCAAAAGCCCCTGGACAGGCAGCGCCGCATGGATAAGCGCCTCTCCCGGATATTTCAAGGTGTTTAGAATCCCACTCCTGCGCGGGCGCACGTTCACGAATCAGGATGATGGATCGGCGCCCGGCGTGGTCCTCATCAATGAAGCCTTTGTCAAACAGTACTGGCCAAAGCAGAATCCCATCGGCCAGCAGATTCAGATCGGCAAAGGCATCGGGCCGCAGTTTACGGATGTTCCGCGGCGGATTATCGGTGTCGTCGCCGACGTCCATGACGCAGGACTCAACCGCGATCCGCGCCCACTGATGGTTGTCCCAGCAGCCCAGGTCCCCGATGGTATGACCGCATTGATTTCAAAGACCAGCCCTATGGGGTGGCTTGTGCGTACCCATGGCGATCCGCACAAGTACATTCTTGCGATCACCAAACAACTCCGCCTGGCTAGCGGAGGCCTTCCGGTAGGGCATGTAGGTCTCATGAGGGAAGTCGTAGCAGTATCCACCGCGAGCCAGGA
>JASHOY010000461.1 GCA_030038435.1 Acidobacteriaceae bacterium
GCGTGGGATTATACGATTCCATTGGACGCTTCGCCGGAGACCTGCGACTGGCCACGGTTCCTGGGCACGGCGCCGAAGATTCCCTTCAACGCCGAGCATTTCTTCCAGTGGCGAAAGTGGAAGGCCTATGGCAGCGGTGTAGCCGGGGATTTGTTTGTGCATCTCTTCAGCGGGACCCACTTCATCACTGGATCGCACGGACCTACGCGGGGAATGGCAACCGGAGGGTTGCGCTTTTGGAAGGATGGCCGCAACGTGCCCGACGTGATGCTGGGATTGTTCGACTATCCTGAGGGATTCAACCTGAGCCTGCGCGTGAACTTTGTGGATGGCGGCTCGGAAAACGAAGGGCTGACCTTCACGGGGGACGAAGGCACGATGGAGATCACGGGCAACGCCGTGAGCGTGAACCGCGTACCACGAGAAAAGGATCCGGGCATGACGGTAGCCACCTTCACGGACGCGATGCAGAAGCGCATGATTGCCGAGCACCGAAAGAAGTATCCGGTGGTGCATCCGCAAGGGCCGCCGCCGGCGGGGTATGAGAAGTATGTTGCGCCGGCCGGCTATATCGACAGCTATGACCATCTGCGGAATTTTTTTGCATCGGTGCGCTCGCGTCAGCCGCTAGTTGAGGATGCGGTATTCGGGTTCCGCGCGGCTGGAGCGGCGTTGTTGAGCAATTTGAGCTACGATCGCGGAATGGTGGTGCACTGGGATCCGGAGGCGATGAAGTTAATCTGAAAGGGCGGTCTTCCGGGTTGTGAACTTCGGCGGATGGGAATCACGCCAGTGGCGAAGGCCCGGCAGACGAGGAATTATCATGAAGTTGATATCCGCCGGGAGAGGTGCGGAGAGTCTGGATCTGTTTCCATTCCTGCGAGGGAGGCTGAGCATCGCAGATTCCCGCAGTCTGGATCGGGTCCAGCCGATCTCTCCAGAAAGATCGGCTCTCGCAGCCCACTAAAAATGGAAAGAGCAGGCGCTGCGTCCCCGCGGCAAGCACCGATTCAGATATGAGACCAGGCTTAAAAATTGGCAACACAGGCGAATTGACCTGGACGGTTGACCCCACCATGACCATCACCTTGGGCGGAGTGCCACAGGCAACCGTGTTTTCAACGCCCAGCATGATTATGCTCATGGAACTATCGGCACGGGAGGCTCTGCGGCCGTTTCTGGAAGACGGGGAGGAATCTGTCGGAGTCGATGTGCATGTGGAGCACATCGGCGCGGCGGTGCTCGGTTCAAGTGTGCGTGGCGTCGCCAAGGTGGTTGAGTTGGACGGACGCCGTGTGGGCTTCGAGGTTGGCGCTTATGTTGGCGACCGCGAAATAGGCCGGGGTAAGCATCAACGCGCCGTGATCCAGCTCAACAAGTTGGTGGCCAACGTGACGCAACTGCTAAAAGAGGAAGACCGCGTAATGGAATTGAAGCCCGCAGACGGCGAGCCTGGTGATTTGGAAACGGTCACCGTTAAAATCTCCAATCGCATTGCGATCGTAACCTTGAATCGCCCGCGCTCGGCTAACGCAGTGAACCAGCAAATGACCGGCGATCTGGAGCGGATTGTAGCCTGGCTGGCCGGACACCCTCAGGAGGTGAGGGTGGTGTTAATTACCGGATCGGGAAACACCTTCTGTGCCGGAGCCGATGTGAAGGAGTTGGCGGGTTTATCGCCGCAAGCTGCGCGAACTCTGAGTTTGCGACAGGCAGAATTATTCCTTGCGCTGGAACAACTGCCGCAGCCGGTGATTGCCGCCGTCAATGGTCCGGCATTCGGAGCTGGTTGCGTTGCGGCATATTCCTGCGATTGGCGGCTTGCCTCCCACGCTGCCCGGTTTGCCATGCCTGAGATTAAACTGGGCTGGCCGCCGGGCTACGGCATCGCGCAATTGACTGCGCTGGTGGGCAAGGCGCGTGCGCTGGAGATGTGTCTTACCGGCGAGACGCTGACCGCCGCTCGCGCACTGGATTGGGGATTGGTGAACGAATGTATGCCCGGCTCCATGCTGATGAATGCGGCTCAACAACTGGCCGGGCGTTTGCTGCTGCTTCCCGCTGAGGCCCTCCGGCAAACCAAACGCGTCATCCATCTCGACGAGGGGCAGTTGCCTAAGGTCACACACCGCGCGGACACGGAAGCTTATTTACGCTGCCTCGAATTGCCGGATGCGCGCGAGGGTATCGCGGCTTTTGCCGTTAAGCGTTTGCCGAAGTTTGAAGGCAAGTGAAGTGCTTGCCTCAGAACAGGAATCGGTTCCGGTCTGTTTGCCGATGGCGCCCTCGCCGGGGGTTGATTGCGCCCGTGGAGACCTGCATTCTCAGGAGCCGACAGCCATCCCCAGGCCGACCAGATTTGCCGCGGCAATGATGGTCAGAATCCCGCACCAGAGCAGCCGGAGAGGACGCTTCCCCGCGCCTTTCCATTCGCCCATCGCCAGGCCGATCACTCCGCCCCACAGCACGTAGAAGCTCATGTGCAGCATCCAGTTCAGGTAGCCGAGACGCACGGGAATATTGGCTGCGCCCCACGAATAAAAGAACATTTGCAGATACCACATGATGCCGCCGGCAGCGGCCATGGCGCCGTTCTTCACCAGCGTCCCGGCCGGTTGCGCCAGATCGGCGCGCAGGGAGATATCTTTCTTGAAGGCCAGGCGGGTGAAGCAGTACAAGCCGTTGATGATGGCGCCGGCACCCATGATGATCACGTAACTGGGCAACCGTGCGTAGAGCGGACTTACTCCCGCTTTCAAGGCGGCAATGCGCATTGGAGCGGCCGCGTCGAGCGCGAAGGAAAAGCCGGCCGAGAAAATGCCGCACAGAACGGCGACCGACAGGCCCAGCATGACGTTAAACTCCTTGACCTCAGCGCCCTCCTGCTTTTCTTTCTGGTGCCCGGCGTAGGAGACGATGGCCACACCGACAAGTGCCAGCAGAATGCCCGCCATGCTCCACGCGCCGCTGCGGCTGGCGAACTTGGCGACAAATTGCCCGTGCAGCATGGGCGGAACGAGGGTTCCGACCACCAGAGTTACGCCGATGGCGACTCCGATGCCGAGGGACATGCCGAGATAGCGCATGGTCAGGCCGTAACTCACATTTCCGACTCCCCACATGGCGCCGAAAAGCGCCACCTTCAACAGCAGACCGGCAGGCTGCGCGGCATAGAATGCGAAGAAATGCGGCAGCAGAAGGCAGGCCATGCCGATTGGCAGCAGGATCCAGGAGAAGAAACCAGCTACCACCCAGGTGGTCTCCCATGACCATTTCTTGACCTTCTCGATAGGCGCGTAAAACGACGCGGCCATTGCCGAGCCGAGCGTATGCCATCCAATGCCTGCCGCAATTGCCGCCATCCAAACTTTCTCCTACGACTGCCGGAACCTTTTTGAATTTACATGGTGCCGCTCTCTTCGCGCGAATGCGCCGGTCCCCGCCTGGCAAGGTCGACGGGATCCGGTGAGCGCTGAAAACCACGCCCACCCGTTGCCGGGGATGGAGACATGGATCTGCACCACGACAGGCGGCGGTATTTGCAGGGGCTTTCCGGCAATGTCTCAGGCCGGGGTGACAGCTATGCGCTTCAACAGCCTTTCTTGCATCGCTCCATAATGGCGGCGTGAAGGCGTTCGCGAAGATCTGAGGGAAGCTCGTAAATCTCGTGGGAGCGGTAGATCTCGATCGTCTTGCGTGTAGTGTTGAAAACCACTTCGCAGTGCCCGCACCTGCGCATGTGTTGCTCGATTTCCGAACGCAGGTCCGCGGTGACGGTGTTGTCGATGAGATCGTCGAGAAGCGATATAAATTCAGTACAGGTCACTTTTCAACTCCGTCTCCCTTGGAAGGCGCATGCCCTCGCCTCCTGCGGAAGTAGCGGGTGAGGCGCTCGCGCAGTTGCAGACGCGCACGTAAAAGCCGCGATTTGACGGCGGGCACACTCAAGCCAAGCGTTTCGGCCGTCTCCTCGGTTGACAGTCCTTCCACATCGCGCAGCACGAAGACCACGCGAAATCCGTGGGGCAGACCCTGGATGGTCTTGCGCAGAATTTCGGCCAGTTCCGCCTGGTTGTAGTTTTGCTCGGGATCTGGCGCCCAGTCGGCCAGATCGCGGGGAACGCTGCCCTCGTCGGTCTCGACGTCTTCGTCGATCGAAACCATTTTGCCGGTGCGTCGCTTGCGCAACCGCATCAGGCTTTCGTTTACCGCAATCCGAACCAACCATGTGTAAAACTTCGAATTCCCCTGAAACTGGTCGAGCTTTTCATACGCCTTCAGGAATGCGTCCTGGGTGACGTCTTCGGCGTCTTCGCGGTTTTGCGTGATGTGCTGCGCAATCCGGAAGACCTGTCGCTCGTACTTGCGTACCAGCGTGTCGTAGGACGAAACATCCCCAGCACGCACCCTTTCGACTAGCGCGACGTCAGGATGCTGCTCGTTTGATCCCGCAATAGGTTGGATGGTCGACATGGGGGTTGGTTGCGGGAATTCCTTCGGGGAGCCGAGCGACCCGCAATGGCGCCGGCACCAAAGAAGAGTGTAACGGACGCCGGGGCATGGAACCAAGCCCTGGGGTGTAACCTTCAGCCTGCGTAGGAATTATGCAATCTGGCTGCGCGACGGTCGCTGCCGAATCTATGCGGCGGGCGCCGCTGAATCCGATGGTACCGTGACCAATGTTTTCGGCGGCTTACCTCCCGTTGCTCTTACGCGTCGTAACACGGATGGTTCCTACGCGTTCTTTCGGCCGAAATCGGCTTAAAGTGAGAATATGAAGGTTGTGGTCCCCCGAATTTTGTCTGCCCGGAGCGCCGCAAGCTGCCTGGCAGCAGTATTGTCTCTCTCCCTGCTGATGCCTTGGATGGCGGCGCAGTCTTCGGCTTCTTCCGCTTCGCAGTCCACCCATTCCACTTCTGCCGGAAAGAAACACACCACAGCCAAGAAGCCGGTTCGGCGATCGAGCCGCAGCGTCCGCTCGCGGTCTCGCACGCGATCCATGACTTACACCCGGTCCACCCGGTACCGCCATAGGACGCATCGCCGCACCTACAGCCGCGCTGCGCGGGTCGCGCGCACTCAGCGTATTCGCCTTGCTTTTGTGGCTTCTACCGAACTGCGCCCGATGGCCCAGCAACTGGCCACCATGCGCACCGCTGCGGCGTATGCCGGCGTTGCGGCATATGCTCATCGGCACGCCGGCGAGGCCGCCGCCGCTGCCTACCTCGCCCTGGGGCACGCCTATCTGCTCGACCATCGCTATCATGAGGCTGAAACCAGCTTCCGCCAGGCACTCCATGACGATGGAGAACTGGCCGACTACGCCGACTATCTCGACGCCGAGGCCAGCCACGCCGCCGGCGATGATGCAGTTGCCGAAAGCCTGCTGCGCGGTTTCGCCGCTCGCTATCCTGAGAGCATCTTCGTCGATCAGGCGCCGGTGCTGGAGGCCAACGTGCTTCTGGCGCTGAACAATGCCACGGCTGCGCAGAAGGCGCTGGCCGAAGCAGAGGGTACTGATGAGGAGCAGACGCCGGCCTTCGAGCTCGCTGACGCGCAGGTGGCCCTCGCGCTCCACCAGCAGGACACGGCAGAAACGCTGTTCAAGCAGCTCCTGCTTGGCCATCCGCTGACTTCAGAGGCGGAAACAGCGCGCCAGCGGCTCATGCAAATGGGCGCCGGCTCATCTCTTACCGTTGCCGAATTACGCAGCCTGGGCGACGCGTACTATCGTGCCGGGCGCTATCGCGCCGCGGCCGAGCAGTACCTCGCTCTGGCGCATAATCCCGAACTCAGTTCGGATGAGCGTGACGGTTTTGCCGTCGCTGAGGCAGCTTGCGAGCTTGGCCTCGACCACCTGACGCGCGCAGA
>JASHOY010000462.1 GCA_030038435.1 Acidobacteriaceae bacterium
AACTACGACCTGAGCCAGCGCCGCGCTGATTCTGTCGTGCAGTATCTGGCCGCCAAGTACAACGTTCCCGCGCGCAAGTTCTACCTCATCGGCATTGGCAAGGACGAGTATGTGGCTTCCAACAAAACTGCCGCTGGTCGCGCAGACAACCGCCGCGTCAGGGTTCAGATGCTCCAGAACGTGGGAATCCAGGCGGCGCAGGGTGGACAGGCCCTGTCGAATCAGCCGGCGCAGCCGGGCGGCCTGTCGGGCCAATCTACGCCTCCCAATCAGCCTATCCAGTCGGATCAGTCGAATCAATCGAACCAATCCAACTCGGCTCCGCCAGAGGAGTAAGTCGGCCCTCCCGGCGACCGGGCAATCGTAGGATTTCTTAAAGGGCGGACTCTCACCAATGTGAGAGTCTGCCCTTTGCATCTGCAGCCGTCAGTCGAGAGTGGACCGGGCGCCGTGAAGAGCAGGGAACTGAAGGCCACGAAATGCCGCCGTCGTGATGAGATTGGAAGGTCGGCGGCTAGGAGCCGGAGTCGTGAAGCTGCCTTTCATGCTCCGCGCGCACCTCGCGGGCTGTGAACAGGCGCAGAAACGGCGCATCGCCCGCAGCCGCTTCCACGGCGGAGCGTCCCCCGGCTTCTTCGCGCTCCACGATGCAGACCACCGCCGCTACGTGCATGTGCGCCTCGCGCGCGGCCTCAATTGCGGCAATCGTCGAAGCGCCCGTGGTGCAAACGTCATCTACAATCACGACTTCGGCGCCGGCACGACAGAAACCCTCGATGCGCCGCGTGGTACCGTGCGATTTTTCCGCCTTGCGCACCAGGAATCCGTGCAACTGCGGCGACTCAGGAAATGAAATGGCTCGCCACGCACTGGCCGTTGCCACATTGGACACGATGGGATCGGCACCCATGGTCAAACCGCCCACGGCATCGGCGCGAATGTTGCTCGCCTCCAGTAGCTCAAGGATTGCATGTCCCGTCAGCCGTCCCCCTTCGGCATGCAGGGTGGTAATCCGGCAGTCGATGTAGTAGTCGCTGGTTCCCCCTGCGGAAAGCGTGAACGTCCCCAGCCGGAAACTGAGCCGGGCCAGCAAAGTCAGCAATTGTTGAGCATGCGTCGGCGCGGTCATCGCTATCATTGTAACGCCTCCAATTTCAGAACAGTTTCGGCCGCGCCGCGGCCTTGCGCACAAGCCCCGCTACTTCAACTTGTTGTTCTGCCGGGGCACAATAAGATCGTCATTCACCGAGAACACGCCAGGAACGGAGTTGGCCTGCATGTCGGCAATCTCCGCATCCATCGCGTTGTCCACCACGCCTTCCAGCGTTACATGGCCCATATCGACGATGATGTGGATGGAAAACCAGCCCACCGGTGGATCTTCGGTGATTCCCCCTGCCATCCGCGCGACCGTCGGATAAAAATCCTGCCACACCGGAGCGTTCGTGTACTTGCGCAAGGTCGGTTGTGAATAAACGCGATACAGGGTCTGGACGCGGATTCTGTCGTCCAGCGGCGAATAGGGCAGATCCTTGATTTCGTTCTGCACGGATTGCACGCCCTTGATTCCTTTTACAACCTTCTCCGCCTCGGATTTCAAAACCGGCCGCGAAGCATAACCGTGCAGAATCACGGTGTGTCCCTGGATGGAAAAAGTCAGCCAGTCGAACACGTCGTAATCCGGCAAGCTCAGAAGTTGGCGGCGCACCGATTCGACAATCCGCATCGTCTCCTGGTTGGACCAGGTATTGGCATTGTTCTTTTGCGCGCTGTTGCTCTCTCGCGAATTGGTATTCGTCTGCGTGGCCCCGTTCTGCTGTTCCGCATTGAGCCTCTGCGCCGAGCCCAGGCAGGTAATAAGCACCAAGGCCGCGCAAGCCAACAGAACAGCGGCTCGATTTTTCATCCGTCACCTCCGCTGCTGAAGTCCATACACTTGCTGGGATGCGAAAGATTGCAGGAAAGTTACAGCGCCCACAAATCAACCCGCGGCGCGCCGGCGGCGGTGTCGACGGGTCTATATGGGCGCTCAAAATCGCGTAAAGTTATATGAATCTGACTTGACCGGTTTGCAGAAATGGAGCCGGCACAGTCTGAATCTGCCCCCGAGCCAGGCCAACGCAGGCCGACCGTTTCCGCGCCTCTGACCTCCGGTCGCAGTCCGCTGACCGCCGAATCCCGGTCACATCCGCTGCATGTGGCGGAAGCCTTCCGTCGAGATCATCGTCAGCACGAAGATCATGAAGTTGTACGAGGCATGCACGAGCACACTGGCCGCCAGCGACCGCGTACTCAGCCGCGCCCAGCAAAGCACCAGGCTCACCACCAGCAACAGAACAAACGGCCCAAGGGAATAACCCTGCTGGGGAGCGTGCATCAGCGCGAATGGTACGCTGGCGGCAATGGAGCCAAATACCATGGCCGGGAAAGACCAGTTCGGGTGTCCGTCCGCATAGACCGGCGGAGGCTCCCGGTGCTGCGCTTTCTCGGCAATCCAGTCGCAAGCTGTACAGCAGGCGGGCAGGATGAATCCGCGGAAGATCATCTCCTCGAAGAACGGTGCGAAGGTCACTCCGAATGCGAAAAGGAACCACGCCGCGCCTGGCGCCTGAAAGATCTTGTCGATGGGAGCGTTTGTCGGTCCCGGCATCAGGTATTCGCTTAAGATCGCCAGCAAAAAGCTGATCAGCGCCGCACTCAACAGCACCGGGTAACGTCGCAGCGCCGCGGTTCCGTTCCAATGCAACCCGTCCATGAAACTTCTTTGCCAGACGATGGGAAAGAGCGCCAGGCAGGCGCCATAGGTGACCAGGTAAAGCAGCGCCATGCTACCCAGCGTGTAATGGATGTCAGTCTTGGCTGCATTTACAGAGTGAACGCCAAACCAGTGCCAATGCAGCGCCAGGGCTGTCAGCGCCCCCGAGCAGACCGCGGCGAAGCCGAACAGCAACCCAAAGAGTATGAGGTGCGCGAAGTTGGGAATTCGCGATGGCCGATGTTCGGACTGGAGCGGCACCGGCGGCAAAAAGACCGGGCCCTGTTCCCACGGCTGGCCGTACTCATGCTCCCCCGGTTCAGACGGGCTCCAGTCCTGCGGTTCTGACGCAAATTCCGCACCCCCACCATGCTCTTGCGGCGTGCCGAATACTTCGGAATTTATCGGATCGCGCTCCGGCGCTCCGTCCATATGAATTCACCGCTTTCCTTTTGGATGCGTGGAGCTCCGGGCTGCCGATCTTCGCCCGTCGCGCTGGCGCGCCGCCGTGGGCAGCGAGTTTTCCGCCGCCTCTAGGAACTCCGGCTTCCGGTCGCCGGCCAAAGCCGTCTCATTCTCCTCGAGGTCGGCAACGATCGGGTGTCCGTTGCTGGAAGCATAATACCGTGTCAGGAATTGCCCGGTATATGACCCGTGCGTGGCAGCGATACGCGCCGGTCGTCCCTCGGCCACCACGCGTCCGCCACCCTCGCCGCCCTCCGGTCCCAAATCGATCACCCAGTCAGCGTTGCGAATGACGTCCAGATTATGCTCGATGATGATCACCGAATTTCCCAGGTCCGCCAGCCGGTGCAGCACTTCCAGCAGTTTGCGCACGTCATCAAAGTGCAGACCGGTGGTCGGCTCGTCGAGCAGATAAAGTGTCTTTCCCGTCTGCCTCTTCGACAGTTCCCGCGCCAATTTCATGCGCTGCGCTTCGCCGCCGGAAAGCGTGGTTGCACTCTGCCCGAGGTGCACATAACCGAGTCCCACATCTACCAGCGTCTGCAGCTTCTGCCGCACCTGCGGCACATCGGCCAGCACTGGCAGCGCGTCTTCAATCGTCAGGTCCAGAATGTCGGCGATCGAATGACCATGAAACTTCACGGCCAGCGTTTCCTGGTTATACCGTCGCCCATTACACACTTCGCACTGTACGTAGACATCGGGCATGAAATTCATCTCAATGCGCCGCTGTCCGTCGCCCTGGCAGGCCTCACATCGGCCGCCCGTCACATTAAAGCTGAAACGGCCCGGCTTGTATCCTCGCTCGCGCGCCTCAGGCAGCATGGCAAACAGATCGCGGATCGGCGAAAACACCTGCGTATAGGTTGCTGGGTTCGAACGCGGGGTGCGGCCGATCGGCGATTGGTCGATGCGGATCACCTTGTCGATCAGCTCTGCGCCCACCAGTTCATCGTGCGCCCCCGGCTCTTCGCGCGATCCATAAATCGTCTTTGCCAGGGAGCGATACAGAATGTCATTGACCAGCGTACTCTTCCCGCTGCCGCTTACTCCGGTGACCACCGTGATCACGCCCAGCGGAATGCGGATGGTGACATCCTGAAGATTGTGTTCGCGGGCACCGGCTACGACCAGCCATCTTCCCGACAGCGGCCGCGGCCTGGCGCGTTGAAGCATCGTCGCTTCGCCGGAAAGATAGCGCCCTGTCAGCGACATTGGCGCCGCCATAATGTGCTGAGGAGTGCCTTCCGCCACCACCTGCCCCCCCAGCCGCCCAGCGCCGGGGCCCAGATCAACCACATAGTCGGCGTGCCGAATGGTGTCTTCGTCGTGTTCCACTACTAACACCGTGTTGCCCAGGTCGCGCAGCTGTTCCAGGGCCTCGATGAGGCGATTGTTGTCCCGCTGATGGAGTCCGATCGAAGGCTCATCCAGGACATAGAGCACTCCGCGCAGGCGCGAACCTATCTGGGTTGCCAAACGGATACGCTGTCCCTCGCCACCCGATAACGTAGCCGCATTGCGGTCCAACGAGAGATAACTTAGTCCCACCGCGCACAGAAACTCGAGCCGCTCCACGATCTCGTGCCGGATCCGCTCCGCCACCAGCGCCTCGCGCGCCGTGAAATTCAGATTGATAGCCGCAGAGAGCGCGCGGTTCAGTGGCAGGGCAGTGAACTCCGCGATCGACATCCCGCCAACTTTCACCGCCAATGACTCTGGCCGCAGCCGTCGGCCACGGCAAACCGGGCAGGGCGTCGCCGACATGTACCCCATCATGTATTCGCGGTAAGCATCGCTGCGCGCCTCTTCAATTGTTTCCCGCAGATACGCCAGGATGCCGTGGAATCCTGTCCGCGGCGCTTCTGACTTGGGCGGTCCATACACCAGGGTGTGCTGCTGCTTTGGCGGCAGATCCTCGAATGGCTTTTTCAAATCGATCCCGTATCGGTCTGCGGCCATGTGAATCAGCTTGACCAGGTATTGCGACGCCGAACCCGGTCCCAGCCCTCCGTCAAGCAGTGGCTTCGACCAGTCGGTAATCACCTTGGCCGGATCGAGATCGTAAAGCGAGCCCAGCCCGTGGCATTCCGGACATGCGCCAAAGGTCGAGTTGAAGCTGAAGCTCCGTGGTTCCAGCCTGGGCACATCCAGCCCGCAATCCGGGCACGCCATCGAGGACGAGAACAACTGCTCCTGGCCGCCTGCGACCGCTACCAGCACCAGCCCGTTGGCCAGCTGGAGCGCCTTTTCGACTGCCTGGTCAAGGCGCTTTTCCACCGAAGGTTTACCGCCGCTCGCCGGCGGCTCTTCGGCTTTGACCAGCACCCGGTCCACAACGGCTTCAATGGTGTGGTTTTTGCGCCGGTCCAATTGCAACGGCTCTGAAAGATCCCGCATCTCACCATCGACGCGCGCCCGAAAGCCCTGCTGATCGAGCTCGTCCAGCAGATCTTTAAATTCGCCCTTTCGTCCGCGAACGACCGGCGCCATGATCGTGACGCGTTCGCCGCGGGCCATTTCCAGAATGCGCTGCACCATCTGTTCGGCAGTCTGGCGCGCGATGGGGCGGCCGCAGTTCGGGCAGTGCGGGGTTCCAACTGACGCGTAAAGGAGACGAAGATAATCGTAAATTTCGGTAATGGTGCCGACCGTCGATCGCGGGCTGCGGCTTGTCGTCTTCTGCTCAATCGAGATCGCCGGACTCAGCCCCTCGATCGAATCCACATCCGGGCGCTCAATCTGGTCGAGAAACTGCCGCGCGTAGGCCGAAAGCGTCTCCACATAGCGCCGCTGTCCCTCCGCATAAATGGTGTCGAACGCCAGCGAGCTTTTGCCCGAGCCGGAGAGGCCGGTTACCACAGTAAGGGCGTTGCGCGGAATCCGCACGTTGATATCGCGAAGGTTATGCTGCCGTGCCCCGCGCACCGAGATGTGAGTGATGCTCATTTTGTCGGCGATGGAAAGGATGGCGGGCGTATTACGAAGGTGTTGCGTCAATCATTGTGTTGCAGCTTCCCTGGGGGTATTCTAAGTGGCAACAGAAATATAGGTCAACGTGGCGAATTCTCGCGCGAATGATGGCAAATTAGAGCCTGGGCCTGGGTGCAATTCACCCTGGCGTTGAGCAGATGTTGGGTTTGTAAGTGTCTTGGCACAGGGTGATTTAGGTGGAAAACTTATTGAATTTGGCAATGTTGGTTTGTGCGGCAATTGGATCTATGGCTTTTGGAATCCTCGCCGCTTATGGCATTCTTCGCGTTGGCTTCGCGATTATCCGCCCGTCCCGCCGTCCTGCCGTTTCAACCACATCTGAAGTGGCCCGCGTTTCTGAGTCCTGAAATCGTCTGCGGGCTGAACCTGGCTAAACGAAAGCGGGAGCCACGAGTTCTTTCGACTTTTTCATGAGAGTTACAACGGTTGAAGTTAATGCCCGGCTCGCACCTTCCCGCATTTACAGCTCAATTCTATTGTTGCTGCTGCTGACGCATCTGTTCTTCGCGCAGTTGCTGCTGCCGCTGCTGCATCTCCTGCAGAATCTGCTGTGGGGTTCGCGGAGGCTCATTCGGCCGTCCGATGGGCTGCGGCGGCTCGTAAGGGGCAATCGGCGGTTGATACATGTCTCCCGGACTCACCGGCGCGTTGGGCTGAGTGCCGCCCTCGGGCCTTGCGCTGAGGTCGATCTGCCGCGGCGCTCCATCTTCTCCATTTCCCACCATCAGCACGTTATAGCCTGAACCTTCCAGCAATTGAGACAGTACGTCGCGCGGCTGACCCGGGCCATAAACGCCGAATACCCGTTCATCTTTGGCCATCCCCTCGATCTTGGTGCCGGTGCGGGCTGAAATTTCTTTCAATATCTCCTGAAGGCTCGAATTCTTCGCATCAATGCTCAGGCCTCGCGCGCCCCAGACCACAGAAGCCTGCGAGGGGGGATCATTTACGGGCCACTGCGGCGCCGGCGGGGCAGCCGGTGGCGCTTGCGCCTGCGGCGGACTCGCCGATGCAGTTTTAAGCTTCGGCCGAACATGCCTGCGTGTGTGCGCCGCCGATGGTTTCGTTCCCGGGACCGCTTTTTGTGTCGTAACCTGGGCGAGTGCGGCTGCTCCCGGAGCCATCAGCACTGCCGCTGCAAGTATCGCCAGCCCGCGAGTAACTGATCTATTGCAGTCGCACCATCTGCACGAGTTCCGGCTCTTCGATCTCCTCGCCGCTGGCGCCAAGATGCTCTGCATAGCTTCGCTTCCGGAACCCCGCACCATGGCCATTCTGTCCCCTAACCACCGGTGCGCAGCCACTCTCCTGTGTACTAGACTAACAGTGGTTGACCCGCGCTCATGCGTTGTACGGCCGGCCAGGAGGAAACCTCCCTCGATGCGCCTTTTCTGGAAGCTAGCCGCTTCTTTTATCGTTTTTCTTCTTCCGGCCATCAGTTACGCTACCAGTTGCACCTCGCAGGCCGAACTGTCGCCGGCCGATCGCTCCGCACTTTCCAGCAGCGGGACTCAGCTGTCGCAGGCCATCCTTACCCAGAATTACCCCGCGCTCCAGGCCAATCTCCTGCCCTCCGAATCTTCGGAGTGGAGCGGTATCGAGGCGGAAGCACAAAATGCACACGCGCTGGTACAGGGCGGCCAGATCAAGCTCGAAGACGCATACCTGCTCGACGCCACCAATCTCACTGCGCCCGCGGACACGGAATTCTTCTGCTCCAATGGGAACGGCTCACTCACCGTCACCATCTCCATGCGCCAACTTCCTCCGGGCAAATATGCGGTGATCCTGGCCAACTCCGCTGGAGCGCCCTTGGGCGGCCGGCTCGCTATCATTCTCGCCTGGGACGACGCCCCGCCAACCGGATGGAAGCTGGCCGGCCTCTCGGCACACCAGGGCATTTTTGATGGCCACGATGGCGTCTGGTACTGGACCCGCGCCCGCGCCCTCGCCTCTGCCGATCCCTGGAGCGCCTGGTACAGCTATGACCTTGCGCGCTATATGCTCCTGCCCATCAATTTTCTTTCCTCGCCCAATCTTCAGAAGCTCGATTCCGAGCAGTCTGACCTGAAGAATTCGCCCAAGGACGCTTTCCCTTACTCGATTCTTGACGGCGAGCGCACCTGGAAAATCAATTCCATAAACATCGACACCGTGCTGCAACAGCCGGATTTGGCCGTCGTGTATCAGTCCACGGGCGTAAGCACCCCCGCCGCCCAGCACACCGAAGCTGTAGCCGTGCTCAGTGCGGTGTTAAAGGCCCAGCCCGGACTGCGTGAGAACTTCCACGGCCTCTGGGCCGTCGCCGATTACAACGGCAAACAAACACCGATCATCGAGCTGCCCATGGCGCAGATACCGAGAGAGAGTGCCCAGTGATCGGCTTTGCACTGTGCGGCGAATCCGGGAATTGAAGTCAGGAAACAGAGGACAGATCATGAAGATCGGTGTCCTTTGAAAATGCTTTAATCAATTGGGGCGCTGCACCGAGATGTTGATCCCCTACCCACCAATCGCTGACCGCTGATATGTCCGACCTCATCGATCTCCGTTCCGACACCGTCACTCGTCCCACTCCCGAGATGCGCGCCGCCATGGCTGCGGCCGAAGTCGGCGATGACGTGTACGGGGAAGACCCCACCGTCAATCTCCTTGAGCGCCGCGCTGCAGAAATTTTCGGCCGCGAAGCCGCCCTCTTTGTGCCCACCGGCACCATGGGAAACCAGATCGCCATCCGCGTCCTTACCCAGCCAGGTCAGGAAGTCATCGCCGAATCCCGCGCCCACATTCTGGACTACGAGATGGCCACCACCGCTGTTTTCTCCGGGTGCCTCATCCGCGCCGTGCCCACCGATGACGGCATTCTCACCTGGCGCCACATAGAACCGGCCATCCGCCCGCGTGCCACCATCCATGCCGCTACGGGGCTCATCAATATCGAAAACACCGCCAACCTCGCCGGAGGGCGAGTCTCCGGCGTTCAGGTTTTGGAGGAAATCTGGGGGCACGCGAAAGAACGCCATCTCCCCACTCACCTCGACGGCGCCCGCATCTTCAATGCCGCCGTTACTCTGGGAAAAGACCTCAAGGCACTCACGAACGGATTCGACACCGTAATGTTCTGCCTGTCCAAGGGACTCGGCGCTCCGGCCGGCTCCATGCTCGTGGCGTCACAAGAGCTTATCGATCGAGCCCGCATCTATCGCAAGGCCCTCGGCGGCGGCATGCGCCAGGTCGGAATCCTGGCCGCCGCCGGCCTCATTGCCATGGAGCAGATGCCGGCGCGTCTCTTCCAAGACCACTCCAACGCCCGCCTCCTGGCCGAGGCGCTTTCTCATACAGACGGGGTGGCCATCGACCTCGACACCATCGAGACCAACATCGTTATCTTCCAGCTCACCGGTCGCATCACGGCTCCCCAACTCTCTGCGCGTCTCAAAACTCGCGGAGTTCTCGCCAACGCGGTAGGGCCGCATGCCATGCGCCTGGTAACGCATTTGGACGTCAGCCGCGCCGCCTGCCTGGCTGCAGCCGGCATCCTCACCGAAGAAATTGAAAGAAATTGAAGTCGCGGTCTAAATGCGCAGCAAGTTGCGCCGCGTTCAAGAGACAGGCGTCACGCTTCGACATGCGTGAAGGGTTCGCTTGCAGTGAACTCTTGAAAGTAACGGTAAATATACAAAGCCCAATGCCGTAAACCACGACTTGGTGCTTCCTCCGCACCAGACTGAATCCAGTCGCGTACGGGCACCACAAATCCCGTCTTTGGCCGCCGGATGATCTCTTCGGGCAGCGGTGTCCGCAGTGCATTTGCGACCTGTGGCTTTCTTGGCCGAAACTGACTTGCGCGCAATGCGGCAATCTGTCGCAATAGCACCATATCCACCATCGGCACCCGTATCTCCACCGAGTGCGCCATCCCCGCCCAGTCGGCGTCGCGAAGCAACTGCGTGCGCATGTAGTAGTGCATCTC
Source organism: Acidobacteriaceae bacterium (assembly GCA_030038435.1). Lineage (GTDB taxonomy): Bacteria > Acidobacteriota > Terriglobia > Terriglobales > Acidobacteriaceae > Telmatobacter. The sequence goes on from JASHOY010000462.1 coordinate 10,188, forward strand.
CAGCGCGGATACGCGTAGAAAGTCTCCATCTGCCTGCAGCCTACGGTCGTTTATGCTGGCGACCAGTCCGTTCATTTCCCGGATCGATGCGAGTTCTTCCCAACCCTCCTGCGCCATTTCCCGGCCGACGATCGCGGCCGCCTCCCAAGGCATAAACAGGCCGCGCCGCAACAGATACGCGCCGCCCCAGCTCCCCCCATATTCCATGAGGCTCGCGTACTTGGGAGAGGTGAATTTCCCCAGCACCGGCGCCGTGATTGCACGCAGCCAGGCGCCAAAGCGTGGAAACCGCGCCCAGGTCCTGAGCCGGTGCACCAGTTCCGGGACCTGCTGGAAGCTGGGATATCCTCCGAAGAGCTCGTCGCCGCCAAGTCCGCTCAACGCTACCTTGTAACCGCGTTCCCGCGCCAGCAGGCTTACAAAATAGGTATTCACGCCGTCGATGGTCGGCTGATCCATCTGCTCCAGCAACCGTTGCCGATGTCCCAGGAATGTCTCCTGCCCGATGTAGCGCGGGTAATGGCGAATTCCGTACTGCTTGGCCACCTGGGCGGCCAATTGCGTTTCGTCCGCCGCGGTTCCCTTCATACGGTCGAAACCGAGGGTCAACCCTTCCAGGCCATCATGCGATTCCGCCGCAAGTCCGGAAATCATGCCGGAATCGATCCCAGCGGATAAGAACAGTGAAACCGGGACATCCGCGATCAGGTGCATGCGCACGCTTTCCTTCAGGGCCTCGTGCAGACGCTGGTAGCTCTCGTCCTCGGATTTCGGCCTTTCGGCATCGTCAAAGCTGGAGAACTCCTGCGCCGGCGCCGCGAACCTGACCGGTGCACTCACCCGCCCGTTGGTCACCGTCAGCAAGCTTCCGCTGGGCAGGCAGAGAATTCCGCGATACAGCGTATACGGCTCCGGAACCGACCCCCAGACCAGAAAACCGACATGACCTGCAGGTTCGGCACGCAAATCGATTCCCGGAATCCCGCGCATCGCCCGCACCTGGGACGCAAAATAGAAATGGCCATCCCGGCTGCCGTAATAGAGCGGCTTGATTCCGAACGGGTCACGCGCCAGCACCAGCTTGCGCTCTACTTCATCCCATACGGCAAACGCATACATTCCGCGTAAGCGCTTCAGCATCGCCGTGCCGTATTCGATGTACATCTGCAGCAAGACTTCCGTGTCGCTGGTCGTCGCAAAAGTTCTTCCGCGCTGTTCCAGTTCCGCGCGCAGTTCTGCGTAGTTATAGATTTCTCCATTAAAAACAAGCACAAACCTGCCGTCGGCCGATCGCATGGGTTGATCGGCGCGCGGATCAACGTCGAGAATCGACAGGCGGCGGTGGATCATCGCCGCAACCTTCCCTTTTGAGACCCAGATTCCGTCGGCGTCCGGCCCACGGATCGCCAGACTTTGAGAGAAAAACTTCAGCAGTTCCGGGAAGTCGTATGAAAGGGCCCCTGCATAGGAATAAATCCCTGCAATCCCACACATTCGTTTGGACTCCGATTCAACCGGCCATTGCAGCCGGACTCGATATAGATCTAGCGTACCCGAATCATGTTCCCGCCCTTGTAAGGAAGTTGTGGGAATCGAAAAGATTATCAATTCTTGTTAGCCATTTGGGAAACCCGGAGAGCAGCGAAATTTATTTTTTACGAAATGTGAATTTCATAATATGAATACTAATTTAGGCCAATCTGCTAACTTTTAGCAACTTCCCCCCTGGAAAGGGTTGCCAGTCGTGTTTTCGCGGGACTAGTATCCTGACAGTTCTTCAGGCTGACCTCCGTTCCGGGCCGCCTCTAATATGCAAGCACTCTATGTCCACTGTGCAGTTGTTCCCAAGTTCACAGAGCTTTACCAACCAGCGGCGCTTACCGGCGTACGCTTACGGAGTGTCTCGTCATGGCATGGTATGCCTACTGCATCGGTGAAAAGCAAGCTTTTCCAGAATTGGCACGGCATCGCAAACCAGTCCCTCTAGAATTGGTACACGGAGTAAGTGGTAATCAAGTTTTTCTCTATCCCGCGAGCGATCTGGCTGTAGTCGTAAGCGAGCACAATCCGCAGGAGGCCTTCAATCAGAAGTCGGGCGTTGACCACGCCCGGGTGATCGCCGAGTGTTTCCAGCACTCCACCGTGCTTCCTTTCCGCTTTGGCACGGTCTTCAACGATGACGAAAGCCTGCGCAAATCCATTCGCTCCAACCAGCGCCAGTTCGTCACCAACATCGACAAGCTGCGCGGTAAAACCGAAATGCACCTCAAGATTTTCGTGGACGACTGTGCCAGTCGGGAGATTGACCGGCATCTCGCCACCGATGGCGTCGGCCGGGAATATCTCTCCAGCCTGCGCGAAAACGCTGCCCGAACCCGCGAGCGCCAGACCCGGGCCCGCGCCGTCAGTTTCCAGATGCACCGGCTGTTTTTGCCCCTGGATGAGGAAGTGAGCTGCCGCCTGATGGAGAACGGCAAAATGGTTCTCGACGTTGCCCATCTCATTGATCGCAAATACGTCGAACGTTACCAGAACAAGTTTGCCACCACCAGCGCAGCGATGCGCCAATGCCATATGCAACTATCCGGCCCCTGGCCGCCCTACCACTTTGTCCACCGGCTCACCCGGGGTGTGCACGCGCAACAGCCAATGCCGGCCAGGCCGGTCACAGAGGCTCCGGCGATCAGTATGCTCGACTCAGCGGCGGCGATGGCTTAGTTCTAAGATCGTTGATATTTCGAAGTTGTTCCTCTTCGAGAATCCCGGTTCGATGCCGGGATTTTCGCTTTATTTTCGTATTGCGCATCTGCCGAAGCGGGTGCATCATACATTGAAATCTCCGTTTGCGCTGGAGTAGCCGTTGGGGAGGCACCTTTCCGGTTTAGGCAAAATCCTCATGAACGGGTGCTTGCTACCAAAGCGCTATGGAAAAAAATCAAAAATGCTCGATTCTATATAGAAGATTCAGTCATTTCGAGGGGACCCACAAGTGGACTGGAGCAGACTCCCGGACGTTGGCGCTGTCGGATTGCTGACCTGCGCATTTGTGTCTGTGGCCAAGCGCGCCCAGAGCTCTGAATCGAGTGTGTGGCTCATTGGCTGGTTGATGATCGTCTTGCATTTCTTTGCCCAGATTTTTCAGAACCTAAATGGGCCTGTCGGCAATGGCGCCGCCTTCGCCAGTGTTTGTGCACTCGCCTGGGGCGGCCTGCTCTTTACGTGGGCGGCCGTTCCTTACAGAAACCGATCCTCCAGTCGCTGGATGCTCGGCGTCATGGCCGGCAATTACACCCTTTACCTGGCGGTGCTTTACTTCGCATCCAGTGCCACTTGGGCACTTACGCTTGTTGCCGTCCTCTTCGGAGCCTTGCCTCTAGCCATTGCGCTCATCAGCATGCGCAACTCCAGCTTCTCTCAGCGCTGGCTCATTGTTTTGCTCAATTGCGCTCTCAGCGCCTTCCTTCTGGTCTTTCAGAACCGGCCCGGCAACGGCCCAAGTCTGGCTCTTAACGCGGTTTTCTGCGCCGTCTATCTTGGCGCCTGCATCCACTTCTGTCACGCGTACTGGCGGGCCACAACCGGCGCGTTTATCAGCATCAGCGGGTTTTTCGCCTGGTCCATGGTCTTCGTGGTTGGCCCGCTCACCCTGGCCTATTTGCCCAACCTCAAACTGGAAAGCGAAGTCTGGAACCTTCCCAAGTACCTGGTTGCCGTGGGCATGATTCTTCTCCTGCTTGAAGACCAGATCGAACACAACAAATACCTCGCACTGCACGACGAGTTGACCGGGCTGCCTAACCGGCGCCTCTTTCAGGACCGTCTCACCAGCGCACTGGAGCGCGCCAGGCGCCTGGGCACGCAAGCCGCTCTCCTGCTCGTCGACCTCGATCACTTTAAGGATGTAAACGATACCTTCGGGCATCATACCGGCGACCTGGTGCTGGCCCGAGTCGGCGCCGTACTGAACGGACGGGTTCGCCGCTCCGACACCGTTGCGCGCACCGGCGGTGACGAGTTTTCCATTGTTCTCGAAGAGCCCACCACGCGTGAAGACGCCGAGCGCGTCTGCAACTCTCTCATGCAACTGCTCGCCTCTCCCATCAATATTGAGGAGCACACCGTGAGCGTGGGTGCTAGCGTCGGTTTCGCCATCTTCCCCGATGATGCCGCCACCTCCGAATCCTTGTGCATTGCTGCTGATTTGCGCATGTACAGCGAAAAGTATGTCTCCAGGAATATTGCCGAGTCGTCCGCTCAAACAGCCGAAAACTGCGGCGACCGCAATGAAAACGGGAGAACCACCTTGGCCGCATCGAAATAGGGCCTGCCGCGCTTCGCCAATGAACTGTGGTCTATTCTTTCCCCGGCGGGCATCGCCGGCATTTATCCCCGGCACATATCCATCAAAAGAGAGCGCAATATCAAAAGAGAGCGCAATTCTGATCCAGTAAGCGCGAGTCTGATTCGGACACCGATGACATGGCCACTCGCACCCCTGCATCCTGCGCATCCCCAATGCGCGGAACGGCCGGCCTCACCACCCGCAAATCGCGGGCTCTGTTCCCGCACCGTGCTCTCATGCCCATTTCCACCGTTCCCGTGGTTTGCGCCAGCAGATGGATTCCGCTAAAGGGCTGCAATCTCTCCAGTCTCGGCGATGCTTTTGAAATTCTCCAGAACCCTGCGCAACATTTCTTGTGGAACGCGTTCGAAAAAACCGCTGATCGCTCGCAGCATGGCTCCCGCTGGCACCTTTGAAAAATCGATTTCATAGTGCAGCGTCGCCGCCGTGCCCAGCCCCTGCGGTGCAGCGCTGAACCGCATCCGCTCGTCCACTTGCACCAGGGAGTCGGAAACCGTTCTCCAATGCACCAGTTCATCCGGGCGCGCTTCCACCAGCAGCGCTTCCAGCTCTATCTTGCCCACCGGCAGTTCGATTGTGGATCGAACATGATCTGGCCCCAGCGATTGCATATACCCGAAGGGATACATAACTCTGCTGACTACGTCGTGATTCAGCCATAACGCGAAAACTTCGGCAGGGCTCCTGCTGATGGTAATCGACTGCTCGATCGTCTGCTCTGTGGCAGCCTTGCGAGCCCCGACCCTCACCGGGCAGACAGGGGCGTCAGAGGCGGTTGCGCCCCAGTAGATCATGGCGCCACCCGCCGCCGCTGCCGTCAAGCGAAACATCGATTGCTTCTTTAGCGCAAGAAACATCAGGAGTGCCCCGGAAGCGATTGCCAGGGCTCGGAAAGCCGGCTCGCATTGCAGTGCCGATGCCGGTTCGTGCCGCATTTGCTCGATCAGGCTAGCCATCAAATTCTCCGTGAGTAAGGAATCTTCGCGCTGCGGGAGGCAAACCTGGAGCAATTCTCGTGCGTGGAAAGGCATCCGTGAGTCAGCGTCCGCGGCGCCTTCCGGCGAGCAATCTGCCGCCACTGACCGGTGCGATGGCATCTACGCGCATACCGTTGCTCTGCGAATGGCTCCGGTGCATCAGACCAGCGCGGGGCATGGGCAAAAAACAAGGCCCGGATTCGTCATCCGGGCCTCTCGACAGTTCGATTTTGAATCTTCAGCTTTGGCCGCCGCCACCAGGCCGGCTTCCCCCACGCCGCCTGCGCCGCCGGCGATTGTTGCCGGCACCACCCTGCGGGCGTCCTCCACCGAATCCCTGACCACCCGCATGCGCTGGGGCTCCATCCGCGCGGTTGAAGTTCGGCTCGCTGGATTCATCAAACTCTTCCGTTTCGTTTTCGTCGAAGTCCCCGCCCTCGATCAGGATCGTGCTCTGATTGGATGACGGCTGACGCTCGTCGAACTCGTGACGTGAAAGCTTCGGAGCGGCCGGCGCTGGTCCCCCCGCCGCAGCAACAGGAGAAGAACCTCCCTCGTTGCCGCCAGTGCTTTGCGCCAGCTTCGCCTTCTGCTCCTTAATGAGCGCCTTCCGGCTAAGCTTGATGCGGTTGCCCTCGATGGCCAAGACCTTTACCATCACCTGGTCTCCCTCGCGCAACTCGTCCTTCACTTCCTTCACGCGATGTTCGGCAATCTCAGAGATGTGCAGCAGGCCGTCGGTTCCCGGAAACAGTTCGACAAACGCGCCGAACTCCGCAATTCGCACCACTTTGCCGAGATAAACCTTGCCGACTTCCGGCACCGCAGTGACGTCGTTGATCATTGCCAGGGCTCTTTTCAGTCCGTCAGCGTCGCTGGAAGCAACGCTCACCCGTCCGTTGTCGTCCACGTCAATTTTGGCGCCGGTCTGTTCTACAATGCCGCGAATCGTCGCGCCACCCTTGCCGATGAGATCGCGAATCTTGTCGGTCGGAATCTGTACCGTTTCGATGCGGGGCGCATATTGAGAGCGTTCCTGGCGTGGCCCGTCGATCTCCGCATCCATCTTGTCGAGCAGGAAGAGCCGGCCGCGCCGCGCCTGCTCCATCGCCTGTTGCAGGATTTCGCGCGTCAGGCCGCCGATCTTGATGTCCATCTGCAGAGCGGTGATGCCCTTGCGCGTTCCGGCGACCTTAAAGTCCATATCGCCGTAATGGTCCTCCGCACCGGCGATGTCGGTGAGAATGGCAAAATCATCGCCCTCCTTGACCAGTCCCATTGCTACGCCGGCCACGGCTCCCTTGAGCGGAATGCCGGCGTCAAAGAGCGCCAGACTGGCGCCGCACACCGAAGCCATGGACGAGGAGCCATTTGATTCCAGAATGTCGGAGACGATGCGAATCGAGTAGGGGGATTCTTCACTGCTGGGTAACACTGCGGAAATCGCCCGTTCTGCAAGGGCGCCATGGCCCACTTCGCGACGGCCCACGCCGGTCATGCGTCCGGTTTCGCCCACGCTGAATGGCGGAAAGTTGTAATGAAGCATGAAGTTCTTCTTCATCTCACCTTCGTAGGACTCGAGCCGCTGGCTGTCGTCCATAGTGCCCAGGGTCGCGGTCACCAGAGCTTGCGTTTCGCCGCGCGTAAAGAGCGCCGAGCCATGCGTCCTTGGAAGCACACTGGTCTCAATCGTTATTGGGCGAATTTCATCGAATGCGCGCCGGTCGGGACGGATCCGCTCCTTCGTCACCTGCTCGCGGAACAGCCGCTCGCGCATCAATTCGTAGTATTGCGCCAGCTTCTTCTTGGCCTCTGCGTCTTCGGCAGGCAACTCCGCAACCAACTCGTCCTTGATCTGCTTGATCAGCGAGTAGCTCTCGGTCTTACCGTGAGTCTTGGTGTCAAGCGCATCGCTCAGCCGCGCGCCGATTTTCGCCTTCAGCTCGCCGTAATACGCCTCGTCGACCACGGGCGGAACAAACACTCGCTTCTGCTTACCCGCCTTGGCGGCCAATTCGTCGATGGCAGCGACAATCTTCCTGATTTCGCCGTGCGCAAATTCGATCGCCGCCAGAACCACCTCTTCGCTTTCTTCCTTCGCGCCCGCCTCGATCATCACAATGCCGTCTTTGTGCCCCACCACCATGATGTTCACCGTCGTCAACGCCCGCTCGGCATAAGTGGGATTCACAACAAATTCGCCGTTGACGCGACCTATGCGCACTGCGCCCACCGTGGCGCCGAATGGAATATCGGACAGTGCCAGGGCGGCGGCCGCTGCATTGATACCGATCACATCGGGATCGTTTTCTTTATCCGCCGAAAAAACCAGCGCAATGATCTGTGTCTCGTTCCGGAACCCATCAGGGAACAGAGGACGGATGGGGCGATCGATCTGGCGCGCGGTCAAAATCTCCTTTTCGCTGGGACGTCCTTCGCGCTTGATGAAGCCGCCTGGAATGCGTCCGCCGGCATACGTGTATTCGCGATAATCCACCGTGAGGGGGAAGAAATCAATCCCCTCCCTCATATCAGGAGAAGCCACCGCCGTGGCCAGCACCACGGTTTCGCCTGTGCTCACCAGCGCGGCCCCGGAGGCCTGCTTGGCCATGCGGCCGGTTTCAAACACCAGCCGTTTGCCGCCCGCTAGCTCGACGGCTACTTCATGCTTAGTAGACATAATTGTCCTCTTTTCATTTGGTTCGTTTGGGAAACTTGTATGCGGAGGGAGTCTGCCAGGTTGCGAATTGCGCCCGAATTCCGAGGCTGCAACGAGACGCGAGGCTCGGAGAGCGTCAGTACTCTCGCGCTGCAGGCAGTCATGAAATCAATCGGATCTGCAGGCCCTGAGGCGGGCTCTTCAGAACCATGGCCCAGAATCGCGCGCACTTTCGCCGCTGCTTTAGTTCTTGGGAAGGCTCGAGGTGAATATACGCCGCTCGGCCGATCCACCTGTAACAGCCAGCCCTCTCTGCAGCGAAACCCCGCCGTCATCACCGGCAGCAGGAGTGCTTTGCCGGTTCCTTCGTCCCGCGCTCCACAGAGAGCGCAGGCCTTGACCCATGTCCGGTCTGGGCGCTTCCGATTCAACGTCAGCTTTCTGATTACTTGCGGATACCGAGCTTGCCAATCACGGTCCGGTAACGGTCCGAATCGTGAGTCTTCAGGTAATCCAGCAGGCGGCGGCGCTTGCTGACCAGCATCAACAGTCCACGGCGCGAAGCATGATCCTTCTTGTGGGTCTTGAAGTGCTCGGTCAAATCACCAATCCGCTCACTCAGAATCGCGATCTGGACCTCCGGGGATCCGGTGTCAGTGTCGTGGGTGCGGAAGCGTGCAATCAGGTCAGTTTTCTTAGCGGTCGCCAGCACGGCGCGTGTTACTCCTCTTGTCTTCTCTGTCCACTCTCAAGTGTCTACTTGAGATTACCATGAACGCCGGTCGCGAGGAAACGCGGCGGGGAAAGATCACCTTGGCATTCCGGCCCTGTCAAGCAGGCTTTTGCGTCGGTAAAGCTTCCACAGCCAGTTGAAAATGCCGCGCTCGCAGTCCGGCACGCGGCTGCCGAAGGACAAAAGCCAAATGCCGACGGCCGCGAGCCAGCAACTAATTCCCACCTTGTCCCAACCAATAGTCCGACCGCGCGACGATCTTTGCTCCATAATCCTCTACCGTGCGCACTTTGATCATGTGCAATCCCGGCGTGGGGTTGGATGGGCTGAAGGTAATCAAATACCGGTTGCGCACGTCGCGCGCCGCGTTCACTACCCGCTGCTCAAAACGCTTGTCGCCGGTGAAGGTGGTATATTCTCCCCCGCTCATGTCGCTAATTTCTTTCACTACGTTCTTTCGCATTCCCCTGATCAGCATTAGCAGGGGTGTCATCAGGTTAGCCGCTGCGCCGGCTTCATTATCACTGTTGAAGGACTGGGCTAGTTCTGCCTGCGCCGGTGAAAACGAAACGCTCAACACCAGCACGTCTGTCCGTCCGATCTGCCGGATCACCTGTTCTGGTTTCACATGCTTGCTGCCGTGGTCGCGCTCCTCGCTGATGAGCAGCAATACGCGGCGATAGGCTTGCGGCTCGTCTTCCAGCAGACTGACCGCGTAGCTCACCGTGTCCAAAATCGCATCGCCACCGTCGCCTGGCTGCAGGTTGTTCAGGGCCTTGTTCAATTCCGCACTGGAATGCGTAAAATCGCAAATCAAATGCTGCCCCGAGTCGAAACCCACCAGCGCCGCCCGGCTCCGCGGGTCCACCATAAACAAATCTAGCAGTGGTCCCATCTTCGCCAGCTTCCCAAACTCCAACACACTCGCCCCACCAAGTTCGACGGCCACCACCAGGGCTACCGGCGCCGTATCCATCTCCTGCTGCACATGGATCTGCTGCGGAACGCCGTCGTCTTCCAGGACAAAGTCCTTCTGCTTCAGGCCGTATATCACCTGCCCGTGCCTCTCGACCAGAGTCGGCACCAGCACTTCGGTCGTGGTGGTCTGAATCGTGGCCTGCGGCCCCTGCTGCTGTGAGGGCATCGGCTGGGGCGGCTCGATTGGCGGCAACTGTTGCGCACCCACCGCTCCGATGACCGACAAAAAGCAAATGAGAATTGACAAGGGACGAGGCATGACTTCCATGTGTTCTTAGACTTCAGGATACAGAATGGAGCGCGGGCGCATGCCCCTAACCTCATTTTATGAATCTCGGAATTTGAAGAGGAACCTGAAGCGGGGCGTCACGCCCGCTTTCGCGCTTCGCGCTCCATGCGCCCCGTCCAAAATAGAAAATTGATCAACTCGCCGCGCGTCGACCACAGAAACCGCAGGATGCCCCCTGCGGTCAGCGTCTCGGCCGGGACGCCTGAATAGGTCTCCACCCGCCAGCGTAAGTATTCGCTACGCCAAGGGCTAAGTCGATGCCCGCGAGTCGCATTCCAGATAAACCGGATCGCCGTCAACAAGCTCTCTACCTCAACAAGCTCACTACCTTGCATCAAGGATAGAGCATGACCGGAGTCGCACAATGGGTCAGGAGAGCTTGCTGAACAAATCGTTGGCCGCCGACGACAATTCCGCAAACACATTTTCGAGCGCCGTCTGCTGTGTCTCTGCCAGCGAGAGTTGCGACGCCACCTGCCCTACATCTGCCTGCATCAAGTTTGTCTGCGCCGCGGTAAGTTGCGTTTGCTCGTTTGTCACCGCGCCCGACGCATCGTTCAACTGCGTGATCGAGTTGTCGATCGTCACTCTTTGCTGTGAAACGTATCCGAGCGCCGTGCTTAGGGCTGTCGTGTCGCTCACTGCCTGCTGGGTGTCCACTGTGCCCGTTGCATAGTCGGCCACCAGCGCGTTTAACGCTGCAAATACGCTGTTTGTGCCACTGCCCAAAAAGATCCGGTCTCCAGGTACATTCATCTGCACCTTCTGGCCATTCGGCAACTGTAGATAATTCACGTCGTCGTCGCCGCTATAGGTCGTGACTCCGAGCGTTCCTGAAGACGTGGTGAACGGGGAGGTGCCGGTTTGGCCACCGGCAAAAATGTACTGCCCTTGATAGCTGCTGTTGGCCAGCGACTGCACCTCGTCGAGAATGCCCGCCAGTTGCGATGAAATCGACTTCACGTCGCTTGCATTCATCGTCCCATTGTTGGCACTGGTGGCCAGAGAGATCGCCTGCGTCAATTGGGATACAACGCTGCCCAGCGCTGAATCCGCCACCTGGAGCTGTCCGCTCACCGCGTCCGCGCTCTCCGTGAATGAATCATCCTGCTGGATCTGGCCGAGCAGCAGCACGTTTTCCCCTGCCGCCACCGGATCCTGACCCAGCGAAGTCACTCGTACCCCGCTCGACAACTCCGAAGTCAATTGCTGTTCGTTGGCCTGAACCGAGTCCAGCGAATTCGCGAGACCTGTCAGATAATTCGGATCAACTCGCATGTTTTTCTCCGCTGCGAAGATCTCCGGTTCCCGGGCGAAAGCCCGATTGCTGCTAGCCCGCAACTAAGAAGTTGCAGGCTTGTCCTAGGACACTGCCGACTCGTATCCCAGGTTCAAAGCTGAACTGATGATCGTGTCTAGCATCGTGAACACCTGCGCCGCTGCCTGGTAGCTGCGCTCCAGCGTAGTCATTGCAGAAGCTTCATCGTTCAGGTTCACACTCGACAGCGCATCACGCTGCGTCTGTAATTGACTCACCGACGCATTCTGCGCGGTGTTCTCTGTCTGTACCTGTTCTACGGTTGCACCCAGCGTCGACACAAAATCCGAGTAGTAGTTAAGCGGCGTCTGGCCATTCACGATCGTCCCTCCAGCCAGATTTGCCATCGCTACTGCATTGGAGTTGTCTCCTGTACCCTGCCCGGTTGCCGCCGCGGAAATGCCGTTCGGGTCAGTCATCGCCACGCTCATGGCTGCCGCGGCGCCTGAAACGTCCGTTCCGCCGGAAACCTGATTGGCGTCGTACGTTGGAGGTGGTGAGAAGATGTCCAGCGTCATCGCCCCGGTTGTTGAGCCTGCAATCGCTTCGCCGGTATCGCCATCGGCATCCACGCCCGCGTTGTTCTGCGCATTCACTGTGGTCGAAATGTTGTAGGCGAGCGCATCGAGCGAGTTCAGAGCGTCGAGTATATCCGTATCCCGCGCCGTGAGGTACCCTCCCAGTTCGCCGCCACCCGAGGCCAGATCCGAAGTCACGTCCGTACCGCCAAGAAAAAAATCGGTCACCCCGTTCTTCTCGCCAGTCGTCAACTGGTAACTTGTGCCTTCCGAAACCAGCAACTGTCCGGAAGCTGTGGTGATCGAAAGTCCGTTGTCTTCGGTGGTCACCTGATTGACCCCGATCAACTGCGAAAGCTGGCCTATGTCCTCCTGCCGCTGGTCTTCGAGTGTTCCTGCGTCGCCGTCCGGCGAGGTAGACTCAATCTGCTGGTTCAATTGCGCGATCGCGCCTGTCAAGGCGTTGATCTGGCTCACCGTGCCGCTCGCCTCCTGGTCTAGCCCGGACCGCTGGGCGTTGAGGCTGGCCGCTGCGCTCGAAATGTCGCCCGCCAGCGTCGAAGCCGAGGAAAGGACCTCCTGGCGCAGCGAGTTGTCCGTAGGATTCGCCTCCAGCGAAGAAAAAGAATCGAAAAAGTTGGTGATATCGCTGCCGATGTCGCCGGCTGTCGAACTCGTTCCCGAACTGGGCGTAAACAGCGCCTGCATCGCGTTCAGCGCCGTCAACCGCGTCCCCGATGCCGATGCCAACTGCTGCTGCTGGTCCAGGCGCTCCTCCAGCACTCGGTCGCGCTGCGATGTCGCTCCGGTCTCCGTCGCCCCCGTGCCGTAGGAGATCCCATCGATGGCGACAGGTTGGTTCTGTTGCCAGTCGGGAGTCTCTTCCGTATAGCCCGGCGTGCTGGCGTTGGCAACATTGTTAGCCACCACGTTCAGTGCGGCCTGGTCGTTGTCCAATGCCTGCGACATGATGCTGAATGCCGAGTTAACTGTTCCCACGGCCGTCCTCTGTCCTGTTCCAACCGCAATTTTCCGCGGCCCAGGCCTGCTCGCGATACTCCAGCCGGGCCGCCTTGAGCTCTCGCAGCCGGTTCAGCACCTTCAGGTTAGCCCGCGTCGCTTCCAGCACCCGCCCAAAGACCGCCATATCTGCCGCTGCCTCCCTTGCTTGCCGCGCCAAATCTCCTCCACCTGACCCCGCGGCCAGGTCGCGATTCAGCAACCGGCACGAGAGCGCAAGCTCCTCGAGCCGATCCGCATCCAGTCGCGCCAGCGACCGCGATGCCTCAACCACAAGCGACTTCAACTCCCGCCGCTCGCCAGACTCCAGCATGAACTGGTCCCGTTCCTTCCTGCCCCAGGGCCGCGTTGAACGCGACCCGCTCGTCGCGCTTCTTTACCGATCGCCGGCCAGCATCGCATCCACCATCTTCGCAGCCACGGCATGTGCCGGCACGTTGTACGTTCCCCCCTGCAGCGCCGCTTGAATCTGGGCCACCTTGTCCATGCGCGCGCCCCCATCGGCGGAGGCCTGCGCAACCTCGCTTCCTGCCGTACTTAACGTTGCCCGGTCGCTGTCAAATGCGCTACCCGCCGCTGGCTGCTGGCTTTTCGCTGTTCCTGCGGTTGGCGTCCCCGTCGTCTGGTTCGCCCCCAGCAGCGCCTTCAACCCTTCAAGACTGTTGCGAACATCCATACGCAATGCTCCTTGCTTGCTTTATCGGCCCCTTTGCTTATCACTCTAGTCATTCAAGCGCCTTTATCCGAGTATTTTCGTGGAGAATTCCGGTTACTTTTCCCGAATCGGTGGTATTACCAGAATGGGATATGCTACGCACAATCTCATGCGCAATTCCGAATCCGCCACCGGCGCTAAGCGCCTGTCCCAGTGCTTCGGTTGCAAATTCTCCCAGCACGCTCCCTGCAGTGTCTTCATCACCGTCCTCGGTCAGGTCATCCTCTCCGGTCATGGGTTTCAACAGCTCTTTCATCATCATGGCTTCAAACTCATGCGCCGCCCGCACCAGTCGTGGCTGCGGCACTGTTCCTCCCGTCTGTCCCGCTATTTTCACCGCATTCAGCGCCACAGTCTGCATCGCTCTCCCTGCCAGTGCCTTCCCGTCACCATTTCCCGCGCCCGTAGTAGCCTATGACACCTGCGCCCTGCTTTACAGTACTTCCACGTCTGCTTCCAGCGCCCCTGCCGCCTTCATGGCCTGCAGGATGGAAATTACGTCCCGCGCACCGGCCCCGGTACGTTGCAGTTCCTGCACCAGGTCCTCCACAGTTGCGCCTTCCTTCAGCTCAATTTCGTTGACCGGCTTGTCCTGCGCCTGCACCGCAGTCTGTTGCACCACCTGTGTGGTCCCGGTCGAGAACGGAGCCGGCTGCGACACTTGATTCACCGAGATCACGTTCACGCTCAAACCACCATGCAGGATCGAAACCGGACGCAGCAGAACCTTGCCTCCGATTACCACGGTTCCGGTTCGCTCGTCCACAACCACCCGGGCCCGGGGATAGACTTCGACCTCTGAGTCTTCCACCCTGTCGATCAGTTCTGCTATGTCTTCGCCCGGTTTGGCGGCAATCTCCACGCGCCGGCTGTCGATTGCGTGCGCCCGCTGACCGCCCAACCTGTGGTCGATCGCCGCCGCCATCTCTTCGGCGGTATGAAAATCCGCGTCGTTCAGCACCACGGTCACCGTGTGCATGTCTTTAAGATCGAATGGCACGCTCCGTTCCACCAGCGCCCCGCCCGGAATCCTCCCCGTAGTAGGAGAGTTCATCTGCCGGCTGCTGCCTCCGGCCGCCGCCAGGTAGCCACCAATCACCAGAGAGCCTTGCGCCTGGGCAAAGATCTGCCCGTCCGGCCCAAAGAGCGGAGTCATGAGCAGAATCCCTCCTTCGAGCGAGCGCGCATCCCCAGCCGACGACACTGTGACGTCGATCTGCTCGCCCGGTTGGCTGAAGGGGGGAAGGGTGGCGACCACAAACACCCCCGCCATGTTCTTCACCTGCATGTTACTGGCGCTGTTGGAACCCGTCTGCGGAACTGTCACGCCCATCCGTTCCAGAGCCGAAACCAGGGTCTGCGCCGGAAAAACAGTCTGCGAGCTGTCCCCCGTCCCATGCAGGCCCACCACCAGGCCGTATCCCACCAGCTGGTTATCGCGAATTCCCTCGATGGTGGCCACATCTTTCACCCTCGCCAGTTGCCCAACCTGGGGGGCGGACACCTCTGGCGAGGCTGGCTCAGAAACCCCTTCCGGTGCAGGAATGGTGGCGGAAGCAGAGACTTCAGCCTTCTCCGTTTTTTGGGCCGCAATCGCGTCTGCCAGCATCAGGACGGCAAGCAGGGCTGCCCATTGCCAGGCCCAACTCCCGGGTAACCGCCTGGCCGTGTTCCGCTTCGCTATTCCCACGCGTTACCCCCGTCCCGCTCCTCGATCCGACCGCCGCCCCTTGATCGCTGCCTTCAAAACACCACCAGCTTTTCCAGAAACCGCACCAGCGGGCTCTGTCTGTAGGTTGAGTCGTTCACGATCCCTTTGCCTGTTACTTCCAGTTCCAGGTCAGTCATGGCCGTCGAAAGCACCTCATTCTGCGCACTGACGTCCTCGGGCCGCACCAGCCCCCGCAGCCGGATGAGTTGTGTCTGCTCGGAGAATGTCAACTGCCGTGTTGCCTGCACCACCAGCATCCCATTGGGCAGCACATCTACCACCTCGGCTCCAAAGGTTGTGGCCAGACTCGAATTGGTCGTACTTTGACCCTGCGCCGTGAGACCGGCCGAGGCCGTCATCCCCGCCAGATTCTGCAGGTTGTTGGAGCTCTTCAGGGCCCCAAAGAGTGCCGTCAAGCCCGAGTTCGCCGTGGAGCTCCGCGAATTCTTCACCTGGCCGTCGGTCGATGCCACCAGGTTCTCTGTCACCACGATCAGCACCACATCATGAAGCCGAAATGCCTTCACATCCGTCCCCAGCCGTACCATCTGTCCCGTCGGGCTCCAGATAGACCCAGGGGTCCGCACCTCTGCCGCCTGCTGCGCCCGCACGCGCTGAATATATGCGTTCAGCGCCGACTCCGGCGGCGTTAGCTTCGGCGCCGTTTCCGTTCTGGGCTTCTTGGCGGACATCTGCTTCGCACCGCCCATGACCAGCGTCAAACACAGGCCGGCGATCACCACCCCGCGTACCCGCCTTTTCATTGCCAGACTCCAGCTGCCGGCGCTAACCTGGCACGACCATGCCCGAGTGCCACGGCCATGGCAACTTTTCCGCTAAACTTCAGCCGTACCTTGAAGGTCGCTCCCAATGGCGCCGACTGCAGGGCCACGGCGTCCAGCCGCGCATCTATCACCGCTGACTCCTGCGTAACCAGCAGATGCTCGCCTTCCCGTATCACCGGCGGCAAGGACAAAGTGAGCGTCTTCCTTTTTCGTGTTTGCCCCCCCTTGGTTCCGATCTCCATTGGTCCCGTTGCGACCACCAGTTTTCCCGGACCGCCGGGGCGCTCAGGATCGAGTTCCAGCCGCCATCTTTGACCCGTTGCCGGATCGTCAAATACCCGGACGATCCTCGCGGTGGGCGCCGCCGAAGCAAGGCCGGCTTTGGTCTCCGCCGCGGGCAAGGCGAGCGATAATGCCGGGACCAGGGCCCATGCCGCCAACCACGCTTGAAGATCGAGAATCAGTTTCCGCTGCATTCCGTGCACCTCACCACATATCAGTGGGAGAGCGTGAGCCTCTACCCCACACACCAAGCTCCAATGGCTCCGCAGCTTCTGCCGCGCCCTGCAGAAGGCAGAGTCTACTGAGTCATGCTGTTGATTTCGCCGTACATCGTATCCGCCGCCTTGATGACCTTCGAGTTGGATTCGTAGGCCCGCTGTGCCAGCACCATCTGCACAAACTCGGTTACGACGTCCACGTTCGAGTTCTCCAAGTAGCCTTGCTGCAGTGTTCCCAATCCCTCGGTTCCTCCGGGATTTCCCAGAACCGGATCCCCCGAACTGAGCGTTGCCTCAAGCAAATTTGATCCCATGCTCTCCAATCCGCCGGGGTTGGGGAATGTCGCCAGTTGAATCTGCCCCAGTTGCGACGGGTTCTGCTGCCCCGGCAGCGTCGCGTTCACCACGCCGTACTGCGTAATTGTCACTGCCGTGGCATTGGGAGGAATGGTGATGGTCGGAATCAGCGGATCGCCATCGGTGGTCACAATAGTCCCCTGGTTATTCATGTGAAACTGTCCGGCCCGGGTATAGGCGATCGTCCCGTCAGGCCGCTGTACCTGGAAGAATCCGGACCCTTCGATGGCGACATCCAGGGGATTATCTGTCTCATTCAGCGCTCCCTGCGTGTTGATCACTTCCGTCGCCGCCGACTTGGTCCCCAGCCCGATCTGCAGTCCCGCCGAGACCGTGTTCTGGCTCTGCGCAGCGCCCGGCGTGATCAGGTTCTGATAGACCATGTCCTCGAACTGCAGCCGCAGTTGCCGGAATCCGGTGGTCGAAGAGTTGGCCAGGTTGTTGGCAATCGTGTCCAGGTTCATCTGCTGTGCGCTCATGCCGCTGGCGGCTGTATACAACGCTCGAATCATGACTGCTCCCCCTAAACCTTGGGCAAATCCTCGGTGGCAAACCTGTTGAACTCGGTGTGAAAGATGGTCAGCGCCTTCTGCATCATCTCCGCCTGGCGCTGCATTACGATCAGGTCCAGCGAGCCCTGCACCACATCCTCATTGGCTCCTTCCAGCTCTCCCTGCCGCACCGTCGCCGCGGTCGCCAAAACAGGCCTGGCTCCCGGCGGCGCAAGGTAGCGGTTTGCTCCTTCCGGGGTAAGTTTGGTTCCCGCCGAAAACGTAAATACGCCAACCGATGCCACCCGGCCGCCGGCTACGGAAATCGAACCATCGGCGCCCACCGTCACCTCGCCCGGAGGCAGAGCGACCGTCTGCCCCGCCGCAGACAATACCGCCTCGCCGGCAGCCGTTACCAGGCGTCCGTCGCGGGCCCGGTGAAAGCTCCCGTCGCGGGTATAGCGCAATCCCGATGCAGACTGGATGGCGAAGAATCCCTGTCCCTCAATCGCCAAGTCCAAGGGGTTGCCGGTCGGCTCCAGCGCACCCTGCGCCAGGCTCACCTGGTCGCCGCCCAGCAGGCCGTAGTTGTTCACCGTCGCGCCCAGTTGTGAGTCGAAAGCGTCGCTTCCCAGCAGTACGGAACGGAAGTATTCTCGCTCCGCCCGATAGCCCGGGGTTTGCGCGTTAGCCAGGTTCGAGGCCGCGGTGTCCAGCGCCTGGGTTCGTGCCACCAGACCCGTCATCGCCGCATAATACCCGCTGTCCATTGCCGTGCCCTCTACGCTCGGAAGAACGTGCAGAAGGAGGGCCAGAATGTCAGAGAGAAGATTGGAAAGAATTCAGATTATGCACTGGGTTGCATCTTTATGCGATAGGGCGGAAAGGAACCGGGACCCGGGATGGGCCGAAGCGGCGCATTCGCCTGAGGAGGAAGATGCGGAGGCAAGCTACTCCAGCCCATCGCACATAATCGTCACTTCGAATACTGCTTCGCCGCTGCTGTAGCTGTGATGCAACTGGAATTCCGGGGCCTGTACGTGCAGGTTATAGTCCCTTCCGGTGATCACCGCCGGCACCGAAAGTCCGCAGTGCGCGGCCAGTTCGGGAATCCTTCCCTTCCACGACCCCGCCAGCATGTTGCAGATCTCCCCGATTGCGTCTTTGACCGTTTCGTCCACTTCGGCGAATTCCATGCCTGTCATCTGCGCAGCCATGGTCCGCGCCGCGGTTGCCGGGCACCAAAAGACACACGCCCCGCTCAGCATCCCGCCGAATCCCACCACCGCCGTGACTGACTCGGGTCCTCGCCCCAGCAGGGAGTCCCCGCGCCGGCATTCCGTTCCCAGCATCATCTGGAAAACCTCTTCCACACTGGCATCGAGGTTTCGCGGATCAGCAATCTGCTCCACACTCTCTCGCAACGAGACCCCCATGGACCGCTCCTCACTGTTTTGTCTCGATACGGTCGCAGAGCGCACCCCATTCAGCAGCATGCATCCTCCTCTGGCTCGCCTTGCCGCTTACGCGGCCTGGACGAGCGGCAGCACTCGTTCTTTGACCTGTTCGGCAGTAAACGGTTTGCGGATATAACCCCGCGCCCCCGCCTGGATGGCCTGCTTCACATGCTCTTCACTCGACTCTGTCGTGATCATCACCACCGGGACGCCTGGCGCCAGGTTCTGGGCACGGATTTGTCGCACGAATTCCAGCCCATCCATGGAGGGCATATTGATGTCGGAAAGAATCAGGTCCACCTGCTGTGCCTTAAGTATGTCCAGCCCCTCGGTGCCACTGCCGGCTTCGTGCACTATCAGAGCATTTAACCCCGCCTGGCGCAGCGCACGTTCTACGATTTTGCGCATCACCGACGAGTCATCTACAATCAGCGCCCGCACATCGCTCATCTTCAGGATGCCTCCCCTGTCTTTATCGGCACACCACGCCAGTCCTTGAATTCTGCCTTGTTGTGTCGCCCAGGGTCCAATCCCAGCGTTCCAATCATGTCCTTTATCAGCGCGGTTTCCGGGACGGGCCCTCGCTGGGGCTGCAGCCACAGGCGCAGCCAAACGCAGTCGTGCACCCGCACCAGCCGCGATTCGACTGGCTGAGTTCGTTCCATCGCCCGCGCAAACGCCTGCGCCAGCGCTGCTTCCGATACCGCCTCCACCAGTTCCACGGCGGGGAAGCGCTGTCCTAGGATCCGTCCGTGCGTGGGACGGAACAACGATCCATGCACCAGCCCGGTTTCCACGCGCAGCCCGGTGATCGTCTCCACGGCTAAGGCGAGCGCGGCATCCGGGCGCTCCTCGAATCCCAGGTAGAGAATCTTTCCTGCGGCCACACGGAGCGGCAGCGCTCCAAATGCATCTACGAACAGTCGCGGCATCAAGGTGGTCAGTCCCTCGGCCTCGCGCAGATCCAGGGGCAACACCGGGCAGCTCCATTGCAAGCCCAATGCCCGGGTGACCAACTCTTCTTTGATTCCGCACCGGCGAATCAGCCATTCCCCGATGCGGCCGCAACGGGCTGCCTTCTGAGCCTCCAATGCCTGGCGCAGTTGCGGGTGAGTGATCCAGCCCTGCTCAAGCATCGTCAATCCCAGCGGGATGCGATGCGGCCGCATCGCCGCGCCTTCGCCGGAACCACTGCTTTCCCGCCGCAGTGCCGCTTCCAGCCGCGCCCGCGTGCACCCTGACGAGCAGTTCCACCCGCCTTCGAAGATGGGTCCGGAACGGCTTCGCCATAAACGCAGCCACCCCGACGAGCATTGCGGATTTGCGCAGGTCTCGAGCAATCGCCAGCGCCCAGCCATCGAAGTCTGGCTGTCGGCAGGCGCGGAGACTCCAGCCTCAACAAGTTGCGCCCGCCGTGCCATTTGCCGCTCCTCCCGCGGCGCCTCCGCGGCCGCCGTCCCGCCGCGGCTCCGGTTCAAAATAGGCATCGAATGCTCTCCAGCCTTTTCCTGGGCGCCGCCACTTCAGTGACCCGGAGTCCGAAATTCCCGTTCACCAACACCACTTCCCCGCGGGCCACAATCTTGTCGCCCACAATCAGATCCACCGGGTCAGCCACGTGCCGGTCCAGTTGCACTACGTCGCCGGGCCCGAGATCGAGGATTTCGCCCAGCGGCATCTCGCGCGCACCGAAACGCAGGGAAGCCTCGAGTTCCACATCCAGCAGCAGCTCGACGCCCTGGCTGAGCACCGGAACCGGCTCTGTCTGCGGAGCAGCGGTCGCCGGCGGTGCTCCCTGCTCTGCCGTGGCGTCCCGTGCCGCTTGCGGAGCCCTGTCCTTGATCTCCTCCTTCACCAAAATGGTCCAGCTGCGCTCGCCCGTTCGCAGTTGAAACGCCCGCGAAGTCGAGCTGCCGCACTCGGTCTCTTCAAACTTCTCGACACGGCAATTCTTTCCCGTCCTGGCCAGCAGTTCACCGGCGGCGGCCTCTGCGGTCTCGCGCAGCAGTTCCTCCCAGCCCGCCTTCTGGTCCACGCCCTCGCCGACCAGCGTCGATTCCTGCACATCCCCGTCCACGGTGATCGTGAACCGGCCTGCGCAGTCGCCGCGCAGAGTGGCCGCAAAGGCAAACGCCCCGGCTTGCAAAGGCTTGGGCAGAGACTCCACAAGCTCTGGCTCACCGGCCAGGGCCTGCGAAAACAGGGCTGTGGATACCTCAACCCAGCAATCCAGATAGGTCATCATGGCTCAGCCTCGCCTAGTTGTCTGACCAGCCGGGCGGCTCGATGTGCCCCTTGCCTCATGGCTTGTGCCTCAGCCAGCCTCTGGCTTCCCACACGCCACACCGGCAGCGTGTTTGCTGCCAGGTTGAGGCGCAGCACCGCGCCCGGCTCCAGGCCCTCGAGCTCGGCCGCTCCCAGACGCACCGCGGGCAATTGCAGCGAAGCCCCAAAACGGATTCGCCGCGCCAGTTGTTCCATGCGCACCCGGGTCTCGGCGGCGTGTCGGCGTCGCCGGCCCCAGTCGGTCGTCAGCCGCCGCAGAATGGTATTGGCCACCACCGCCGGAAAGGCCAGGTTCAGTACCCCCGAGCTGTGAGGCATACGGATCTCGAAGCTTAAGCAGAGGGTCTTCTCATTGACCGAGATGATCCGTGCCACCTGAGTCTGCATCTGCCGGCGTTCGAAATTGAAGCTCAGTCCCACCGATTGCCAGGCCACCGTAAGCTCCCGACAGATGATTTCCACCACGCTGCCCAGGATCGACTCTTCAATGTCCGTCAATTCGCGCAACGCGCCTTCCCTGCCGTCGCCGCCCAGGAGCAGATCGATCATCGGCGGAGCCAGCGCCAGATCAAGCTGCAGCACCGAGAGCGCGCCCAGCGGCTCCAACCGCACCGAGGCCACGTAGCTGATCTCGGGAATGCGCAGCAGAAAGTCGTTGAACTGGATCTGCTCAGCCGAAACCAGGTTCACCTGGAACCGCGTGCGCAGCCAGGCCGCCAGATTGTGGGTCAGGTTGCGGGCAAACAGATCGTTGAGCATGCTGATGGCGCGCAGCTGCTCGGCGGAAATCTCTCCTGCCGAGGCAAAGTTGTAGGACACCACTCGCGCCCGTACCTCGCTGCGTCCCGCCTCCGGCGCAGCCTGTTGCGCAGCTTCGAAAAGCGCATCGATTTCATGCTGTTTTAGCGTCTTTTCCGCCAACCCTCATCCCTCCACCCATTCCCAGGCTCGTAACGCGCGGTTGCGCGCAATGGCCAGGCCCGCAAAAAGCCCCTCATCTTCCGCTGCGAACTTTTCCCGCCGGAACCGGGCCCCACGGCTGGCCAACTGCGCCGCGCTCGACGGCTCCGCGGGCGGCCAGATCCTTGAGAGCTGCGCGCAGATGTACCACCGCCGAAGCATGGATCTGCGATACCCGGGACTCCACCACGCCCAGCGCCAGCCCGATTTCGCGCATGGTCATCTCCTCGAAGTAATAGAGAGTCATGACCAGCCGCTCGCGCTCGGGCAGATGGGAAATCGCATCCGCCAGCCGCTCTTCCATCTCGCTTCTGAGACACCGGAACAGCGGATCCTCTTCCGGTCGTCCTGGCACGTACGCCAACTCCTCCTCGCCCGAATCCTCGTTGCGCTCCACATGCAGGGTGCCGATTTCCAGTCCTTTCAGATCGCCCAGCAGCTGCTGATATTCTTCGAGGTCCAGCCCCAACTCCGCCGCCACCTCTCCCTCGCCCGGCGCCCGGCCCAGCCTTCCCATCAAGGCCCGGATGGCCTCTTCTACGGCCCGGCCCTTGCGCCGCAAATCGCGCGGGCTCCAATCGAGCGTACGCAAGCTGTCAAGAATCGCGCCCCGGATCCGGAACTGGGCGTAGCTGCGGAACTGCACCTTTTTGGCAGGGTCGAACTTCTGGAAAGCGTCCATCAGCCCTACCACGCCGGCTGAAACCAGGTCCTCGATATCCACGTGGTGCGGCAGCCGGTCATGGATCCGCCGCGCCAAAAATCGCACAATTGGAAGGTGCTCCAAAAGCACCCGCTCCTCGTCGCCGCTTAACGCCATGGCCGCCGGCGCATAGCCTTCAAACGCCGCATTCCTGGCCGTCGCCTTGCCGCCTGCTACGGCCGCTTCAGTCGCCATCGCCGTTCCCCCTCAGCGTACTGTGCCCACCGGCCGCAGCCGTATCTCCGGCGGAATCTCCGCCGCAGAAACCACCGCCAGTCGAGGCAAAATTGGTTCCAGCCAGCGTTTTACCTGGTAGCGGGCCGCACCTGGACAGAGGAGCACGGGAGGGGCCGAAGAGGGAGTTGCGACGATAAGACGATTCAAAGAATCGGCTAACCGCCGCAGCAATGGAGCCGCCGGTGCCGAAGCGGCAGCCAGCAGCCGCTGCCCCGTCTCTGGAGCCAGCGTGGCCAAGAGTTCCTCTTCCAACGCCGGATCCAGCAGTATCACCGGCAATTGCCCGTCCGTGTCCAGCAATGGCCGCACCAGCCTTCTTCCCATTGCCTGCCGCGCCGCTTCCACCAGCGCAACCGTCGATTTGTTCCCCGGCGCCGTCTCCACCAGCGCCTCCAGAATCAGTCCCAGGTCGCGGATCGATACTCGTTCTCTCAGGAGCTGATCGAGCACCCGCTCCACCTCGCCCAGGGTCATCATTTTGGGCACCAGCTCTTCCGCCAGCTTGGGATGGCTGTCATTGAGCGAATCCAGCAGCCGCTTGGTCTCCGCCCGGCCCAGCAGTTCCCACGCATGCCGTCGTATCAGTTCGCCGAGGTGTGTGGTAATTACGGTCACCGCGTCCACCACCGAGTAGCCCGCGGCAATCGCCTGCTCCTCCAGTGCCGGCGCAATCCACACCGCTGGAACCCCGAATGCCGGTTCACGGGTTTCCCGGCCCCCCAACGGCCTTCTTCCCGGGTCACCGGAAACCGCCAGCAGCTGCGTGGCTTCTGTCTGCCAGCGTCCGATCTCGATTCCCCGCAGCGAGAACAGGTACTCGCGCGGCTTAAGCCGCAGGTTGTCCGAAATATGGACCGGCGGAATCAGGAACCCCAGTTCCGCCGACAACTGCCTGCGTAGCGACCGCACCCGGGCCAGCAGTTTCCCCCCCTGTTTCTCGTCCACCAAGGGAATCAGCTGGAACCCGATCTCCAGGGTCAGGTCTTCGAGCTTCAGCAGCCCTTCCAACTCCGCTCCGGAGGCGTCGGCTTTCTTCTTGCCTTCGGGCGCCGATTGCGTCGGCGTTGCCACCTGCTCCTGCTTCTCCAAATGTCGCGCGCCCCAGAACAATCCGCCGGCAACGGCGAGAAATGCCAGCTTCGGCAAGCCGGGAATCAGGCACATCGCCCCTGAAACCAGGCTGGACAGATACAACGTTGTAGGCCGTCCCAGCAGTTGCTGCCGGATCTCGCCTCCCAACATCCCCGCCGAATTGGCCCTGGTCAGCGTGATTCCGCCGGCCACGCTCACCAGCAGCGACGGAATCAGCGTCACCAGCCCGTCGCCTACCGTCAGAACCGTGTAGGTCCGTGCCGCTTCGCCCAGCGCCACTCCCTGCTGCAGTGTTCCGATCAGCAATCCCGCCACGATGTTGATCGCCGTAATCAAGATGGTGGCCAGCGAATCGCGCTGATTGAAACGCGCCGCGCCGTCCATCGCCCCATAGAACTCGGCCTCGCGCGCAATCGCCTGCCGTCGCCGCCGCGCTTCAGCCTCGTCGATCAGCCCGGCATTCATGTCGGCATCGATGGCCATCTGCTTGCCCGGAAGCGCATCGAGGGTGAACCGCGCCGTCACCTCGGCGGTGCGCACCGCGCCGTGCGACACCACCAGGAACTGGATCGCCACCAGCGCCAGGAAGAGCACGAAACCCACCACGTAGTTGCCGCCCACCACGAATTGCCCGAAGGCCTCGATTACTTTGCCCGCGGCGGCCGTGCCTTCCGACCCGTGCAGCAGAATTCTCCGGCTCGAGGCGATGTTCAACGACAGCCGGAACAGTGTCAGCAGCAGGAGCAGGGTAGGAAAAACGCTCAACTCCACGGCGCGGCGGATCTGGACTGCGGATAGAAACACGATCACCGAGCAGGCCATGGAAATGGCCAGCAAAAAATCCAACCCGGCCGCGGGCACCGGCACCAGCATCACGAAAACCACGCTCACCGCGGCCAGCGGCAGGAGATATTCCCGTATCCGGTGCAGTATCGAAATCCGCCCGGGCAGAGCCGTGGGAGCCAGCGCAGCCGTACTCATCGCGCGCCTCCTGCGATCGGCGGCTGGCCCGGCACCGGCGGCGGGGGAATCACGGTTGCCCTACCGGCCCCCGCAAACGCGCTGGCCTGGGCGCGTGCCGCCTCGGCGTGTGCGGCCCCAGTGTGGGCGGTGCCATGCGCGGCCTCCCGCGCTCGCCGCTCCTTCATCTCCGCCTCCACGCGCTGCCGGTAGAGATAGGCCAGGATCGCCGCTACTGCCGCATACAGCTCTACCGGAATCGACTGTCCGATCTCCACGGAACGATACAGGGACCGCGCCAGCGGCGGATTCTCCACGATCGGCACGCCCGCCCAGCGTGCTTCCGCTTTGATCTCTTCGGCGAGCAGATTCCGCCCCTTGGCCAGCACTTTCGGCGCTTCCATGGTCCCGAAGTCGAATCCCAGCGCAACCGCATAATGGGTCGGATTGGTCAGCACCACCGCCGCCCGTGAGACATCGGCCTTAACCCGTCTCCGACGCATCTGCCGCTGCAGCCCGCGAATGCGGCTGCGGATCTGCGGACTGCCTTCGGTCTCCTTGTACTCCTCGCGCAGATCATCGCGGCTCATCCTCAGGCGCGACTCGCGGCTCCGCCATTCGGTCGCGTAATCCACCAGCGCCCAGGCGAACAAGAGCCATGCCGCCGTCAGTAGCAGACCGTAGATGTCCGCTCCCAGCAGTTCGAGTCGGGCGGTCGAAAATGGAGGCACCGTCATTTGCCTGGCGATGCGCTGCGCCGCAAAAACCGCCAGCAGCGCCGCCGGAATCAGCGACTTGCCCAGCCGCGCCGCGGCCCGCAACGAAAACAGGTTCTTCATATTTGCGGCTGGATTGATGCGCTCCAGCTTCAATCCCGCCGCACCGGCATAAAGGCTAAGTCCGCCCGTCTGCAGCATGCCCACACCGGCCGCCGCCGCCACCGCCGCGCCCATCGCCATCGCCGGAGCTGCGGTCACATTGAGGCACAGCCGCCGCGCCTGGTTCAGCGTTGCCTCGATCCGGTCAGGCTCCCAGCTAGCCGGCGCACCCAGCGCCAGAAACGACGCATAGGCCCCGCGCCAGGCCTCCATCATCCTGCTGCCCAGCATTCCCAGGACCATGGCTCCGGCCAGCGTTCCCGCAGCCGCAGTCAATTCGCGACTGTGCAGGATGTCACCTTCCTGCCGTGCTTTTTCGCGCCGGTGCTGCGTAGCCTGTTCGGTCCGCTCTCCTGGCATGCTCTATCCCCTCACCCCATGCGGCGCGATCGTAATCAGCCGCTCGGCCATGTCCAGCAGTCCGGCGAACCGCGTCTCGATAAACCGCGGCCACAACGCCAGCGCCCCAGTGAGAACCGCAAACCCGGTCAGAGTTTTCACCGGCACGCTCAGCGACATCACCGGCAACTGCGGGCTCAGCTTGCCCATCAGCGCAATGGCCACCTCCACCAGCAGGGTTGCAGCGAGCACCGGCGCGGCCAGCTCCAGAGCCGCCAGAAACAAGCCGGCCGCAGCCTCCACCACCGCCAGCGCCGAGGCCGGCTGCAGGGCAAACTCGCCCAGGGGCACAGCGCGAAAGCTGCGCACCATCGATGCCAGCAGAATGCGGTCCAGTCCCGCTGCCATCACCACCAGAGTGCCCATCAGCTGGAAAAGTTCTCCCATGAGGGGGGTTTCGATCGTTGATCCCGGATCCAGCAGGTTCACCAGAGAAAAGCTGAACTGCAGTCCGACAATCTGTCCTGCGAAGATAAGCATCTCGTTCAGCAGCGCCAGCGATATCCCGTAAACCAGCCCCACCGCCAGCTCACCGATCAGCGCAGAGAAATCGAGCGTGGCGTTCGCATGGGGCAGCGCCGCCACCAGTGGCGCCAGCAAAAACGCCACCGCGCCGACGAAGCCCGCCTTCGCCCCCAGAGGCAACGCCTTGGACGAGAAGAACGGAGCGAAGGCCACCATCGCACTTACCCGCACCATGGCCAGCGTCATTGCGCTCAAGAATGTGCTCCAGTCCGGCATATGCAGCTTGCAGCCTTTCGTGCTTATCGATCAGGTTCTTGTTTTTTCACGTTCTCGATCTTTACCCCCGCGGCGCGCTTCGCTCATTTCCATCGCCGCGTTTTCAGCAAGCCCATGGAAAGCAGATTGCTGAGAACTCAAAGCTGCCTCCCTCACCCCAGATAGCGGCGCAGATCGCTCAGTAAATGCACGGTGTAGGTTGCCATCCGGCCCAGAAACCAGGGCATCCCCACCAGCAGCATCATGGCCACCGCCGCCAGCCGCGGCACTGTGGTCAGCGACTGTTCCTGCAGGCTGGTCAGGGTCTGAATGAGACTCAGCACAAAGCTCAGAGCCATGGCTGCAATCAGCAAAGGCGCCGCCAGAATCATCGCCTCCTTCATCAATTGCCGCAGCAGCTCTGCGACCAAATCCGGGGTCATCCAGCCCTCCTCAAAAACTCTTCAGCAACGAAGCGGCCAGCAGATGCCAGCCATCCACCATCACGAAAAGCAGAATTTTCAGCGGCGTCGAAACCACCACCGGCGGCAATTGGAACATCCCGATCGAAGTGGTAATTGCCGCCGTCACCATATCGATCAGGAGAAAAGGGAGAAACAGCACCGCCCCGATCGCAAACCCGGCCTTCAGCTCCGACAGAATGTAAGCCGGAACCACTACGCGCATGGGCAGATCGTCGGGCGAGTTGGGGCGCGCAATCTGCCCAGCGGCTGCGAACAGCTCCAAATCCTTTTCGCGCGCGTACTTGAGCAGAAAGTGCTTCACCGGCTGCGCGCCCTGCGCAATGGCCTGCATGCCCGTGATCTCGCCCGCCCGGTACGGTTCCACCGCCGCCTTGTCCACCTGGTTCAGCACCGGCGTCATCAGGAACCAGGTCATCATCAGACCCAGCCCCATCAGCGTCGCATTCGACGGCGCCGTCTGCGTTCCCAGCGCCTGGCGCAAAAAATGAAACACCACCAGCAGCCGAACCAGCGGGGTCATGGCCATCAGAATTGCCGGCAGCAGCGTGATCAGCGTCAGGACCAGCAAAATTGTCCACGGCGTCGAGTCCGAGGGATGCAGCCTGGCGTTTAGATCGGGAAGCAACGGAAGCGGCGCAGCCATTGCCAGTCGCGCTGCGGGCCAGAGCGTCACCATGAAATCCTCGCCATCCGCCCCGCGCCGTCCGGCGCTTGAAGCCGGGCGCCCCCTCCGACGGGGAAGAACGCCGGGGAGCCCTCGGCCGAGATGGCCACCAGGAAACGCCGGCCGTCAGCCTCCACCAGCGCCAACGATTGGCGGGGGGCTAATTGGATCCGCTCCAGAAGCTCCAGCCTCGCTCGCTGCCCGCGGTGCGCGCAGCGCAGCTTCTTCATCAACCATGCGGCCCATCCGCCAATCGCCGGTCTTTCTGCTGTTTGCCTGTCCATTTCCGCCTGCAATCTCCGCGCTTTTCTAAGCCAGCCGCGTTATCCGCACTGCCATCTCTGACTCGATCACTTCGAATTCGCTCCATGCCAGCTGCACTTCGCCTGCAGCGAGCGGCAGATCCTCCCCGCTCGTCCACTGCGACTCGATCACTTCGCCGGGCTTGAGGGCCAGAAGATTGCGGACGCGAAAATCCCGCACCGGTATGGCTACGTCGAGCTCCACCGGCAGCCGCGCCACTGCCCCGCCAAATTCCGCTCCGGCGGCTTCGCCTCCCGGCTGCCTCACCGGCGCCAGGGCCTGCTCGATGGCCGCCTGATTTGGCCCCTCTGTCGGCGAAGCCGACGGTGCTGTTGCCACCGGCGGTGGCAAGGGATGCGGCGCTGTCTGTGCGGCGGCCATCGCTGCCCCAAGCTGCAGAAACGTGACCAGAAACGAGACAGGAAGATGGGTGAAAACTAATGAAGGAACTCCAATTCTCTCCGCCCCTTCCCAGGGCCTGCCGCAACTGCAGCTTCCTCGCATTGCCAGGCCTCTGAGCAACTTCGCTGGTAAACTGAAAAGAGAGATTGAACTACGCGTGCGGCGCGGCTTGTCCGCGTATCAGCTCCAGCGCATCGAGGATCCGGAACCATGTCCAGCCAGAACGGGAACACGCAATCGTCTGCTCAGAACGGGAACACGCAATCATCCCCCGCCGGCCTGCGCCTCAAAATCGGCCTGGCGGAAATGCTCAAGGGCGGCGTAATCATGGACGTTATGAGCGTCGAGCAGGCGCGCATCGCCGAGGAGGCCGGCGCCGCCTCGGTCATGGCCCTGGAGCGCGTTCCCGCCATGATCCGCGCCGAAGGCGGAGTGGCCCGCATGGCCAAACCTTCGCTTATCAAGCAGATCATCAACGCCGTCTCCATCCCGGTCATGGCCAAGGCCCGCATCGGCCACTTCGCCGAGGCGCAGATCCTGGAGGCGCTGGGCGTCGACTTCATTGATGAGAGCGAGGTCCTCACCCCCGCCGATGAGACCCACCACATCGACAAGCACGCCTTCAAAACGCCTTTCGTCTGCGGCGCCCGCAACCTCGGCGAAGCTCTGCGCCGCATCGCCGAAGGCGCGGCCATGATCCGCACCAAGGGTGAAGCCGGCACCGGCGACGTGGTCCACGCCGTGCAGCACATGCGCCAGATCACCCGGCAGATGCGCGAGCTCACCACCCTCACCGACCAGGAGCTTTACGCCGCCGCCAAGGATCTCCAGGCCCCTTACGAACTGGTCCGCATTGTCGCCCAGGCCGGCAAGCTCCCCGTGCCCAACTTCTCCGCAGGCGGCATCGCCACACCCGCCGATGCGGCCCTCATGATGCAGCTCGGCGCCGAAGCCATCTTTGTTGGCTCCGGGATCTTTATGAAGGAACGCGCCACGCCGCTCGACGTCGAGAACGATCCCAAGGAGCGCGAAGAAGCCGTCAGCCGCGCCAAGGCCATCGTGATTGCCACCACGCACTTCAACGATCCCAAGATCCTCGCCGAAGCCAGCGAGCAGGTCACCGGAACGATGAAGGGCCTGGCCGCCGCCGCCATCGAAGAGAAGGAACTCCTACAAACCCGCGGCTGGTAGGGTTCCACTGGCGGCGTTTCTCGACCGGACTCAGTTCCCTCTATTTGGGCACTGAAGTCATACGCGTCATCGCTGGTCAACGCATGCAGCGAAGTTCTTTATCAATTCGTCTAGTACGTCCGAAGCAGGTTTTGTGACCAATCCTGGGAAACCCCGCATCGGCGTTCTCGCCATCCAGGGCGACTACGCCGCCCACGCCCTCGCCCTCACCGAAGCCGGCGCCCGGCCCTCGGAAATTCGCAAGCCCGAGGAACTGGCTGCCATTGACGCCCTCGTCCTGCCCGGCGGCGAATCCACTACCATGCTCAAATTCCTCGAAAAACGCCACTTCTTCGAGGCCCTCCGCGAATTCTGCGCCCGGAAGCCGGTCTTCGGCACCTGCGCCGGAACCATTCTCCTTGCCCGCGAAGTCCGCAACCCCGCCCAGCGCAGCCTCGGCCTACTTGACGTCGTAGTGGAGCGCAACGCCTACGGCCGCCAGATCGACTCCAGCATTGAAATGGCCGAGACCGCTCTCCCCGGAGGACCACTGGAAATGGTCTTTATCCGCGCTCCCCGGATAATGGAGATTGGACCAGGTGTCGAAGCCCTGGCCTTTCGCGACGGCTATCCCACGCTTGTCCGCCAAGGCAACACCATGGCCGCAACCTTTCACCCTGAACTTTCCCCGGATCGCCGCGTCCATGGATTTTTCGTCGATCTCGCCTCTGGAGCTGACTTGTACCCATCCGGACTACCTGACCTTTGATCTCCGGCTTTCACCGAATAAAATCTCCTCCGCCATCTTTTGTAATTTCGGGTGCGTCCAAACGGAAGTAGGGGTAATCTGAAGCTCATAGAGGGGTTCGACTCTATGCCGTTGATTTTCACACCCACACCCACGGAAACGGAACGCAAAGCGCCGGGAATCGGTGGCAAACCGCCCGTCGACCGCAGACCGACCGGTGGCGGTGGTGGCGGCGGCGACGACGATTGGCGAAATCCGCACAAAGGTCCCAGGGAGGCGCTGTATCGCACCCGGGCGTTTGTGTTCTGCGCGCTGGCCGGCGACATGATGTTTTTCGTCTCGCTCGTGGCCATGTTTTACGCGCGCCAGACGGGCACGCACATGGACCCCCAGACCATGCAGCAGGTGGGCGACTGGCACCCCATTCTGCTGCCGCCGATCCTCTTTCTCAACACTGCCGTCCTGTTGCTCAGCGGCCTGACCATGGAGATGGCCCGCCGACACATCTTCCACGAAATTGACGTCATGGAGGAGTGGCTGGGCCTTGGCGCTCCCGCGCTCCGCCGCACCCTGCCTTGGCTGCTGGCCACGCTCGGGCTGGGCACATTGTTCATCATCGGCCAGGTTGTGGCTTGGAAGCAGCTCAGCGCTGAGGGCTTCGGTTTTAACCGCTGGTCCACCCCAGCCAGCTATTTCTTTTATGTCATTACCGGCCTGCACGCCGCTCACCTCGCGCTCGGTGTCTTCGCGTTGTTCATCTGCGCGCTTGTGCTCGGACGCTTGAAACACGTCGAGCACCGCCAGATCGCCGTTGATTCCACCGCATGGTTCTGGCATGCCATGAGTCTCGCCTGGCTGGTCCTCTTCGCCGTGCTCATGCTCGGCCAGTAACACAACCCAGTTTCCCTACCCGGTTCCGCACCATCCTCTCGCTCGCTTTGTGAAAGCCCGGGAAGCTGGACATCCAAGAATGCGGGATGCTCCGGGTCCCGCTTTTGGGATAAGGGATGGGTATTTAGCCTATTCCTGTACGGATATGGCGAGCCTCGGTGCCCAGTTAGACTGTTCCCATGGTCAAGCGTATCGGCATCCACCTGGGCACCTCCGGAGGCGCCTCTAACGCCGCAGATCGCGCCCGCGAGATCGGCGCCAACACCCTGCAGATCTTCTCTTCCAGTCCGCGCATGTGGCGTGCCGCCAAAATCGACCCCGCCCAATGTGAGCGCATGCGCTCTCTGCGCGCAAAATTCCGCATCGCTCCCCTGGTTATCCACACCAGCTACCTTGTCAACGTTTGCAGCCAGTCAGATCAGGTCCGCCAGCAAAGTATCGCCGCCTTCCGCGGAGAAGTCGAACGCGCCCTCGCTCTCGGCGCAGAATATCTCGTACTCCACCCAGGCTCCTGGAAAGGCCTCACCCGCGATGAAGGCCTCAAACTCGCCGCCGACTCCATCCAGAAAGCCATCGACGGCCTCCCCTGGCAGTCCACCACGTTCTCCATCCTCATCGAGAACACAGCCGGCGCCGAATTCTCCCTCGGCGGCAGCTTCGAGCAGGTCGCCGAGCTCGTCACCCTCCTCCGCAACCATGCTCCGGTCGCCGTCTGCCTCGACACCTGCCACACCCACGTCTCCGGCTACGATATCGTCACACCCGAAGGCTACGAAGAAACCCTCCGCCAGGTCGCCGCCACCATCGGTCTTGACTCCGTTCGCGTCTGGCACTGCAACGACGCCAAAGCCGCCCGCGGCTCCAAACTCGACCGGCATCAGCACATCGGGCAGGGAACCATCGGCATCGAGTCCTTCCGCCGCCTCCTCAATGACAAGCGCTTCCGCCACTGCGCCTTCATCGCCGAAACCCCCATCGACGAAGAAGGAGACGACGAACGCAACGTGCGCGTGCTGAAGAGTCTGGTGCAATGATCGAGCGTTTCAGAGAGGTGGAAATTCAGCGGTCGGAAGGCTCGAAGTGCCCCTTTTTCTAAATTCGAGGAACCGATTCGTGATTGTCCACGCTCGCCTTAGCACTTCCGCCTGCTGCCCACTTTCCGGAGCTTTTCTGTTTCCGTGGCGAGGCTCTGTTGACAAGCCGGTCACAAATTTTAGGTAGCCTTCCGTCAAATTGAGATTCTTTCGCATAAGCGCCCATCCTTCCTCGCGCTTCTTCCCTGGGCCCGCCATTGAAGTGCGCAGTGCCTCTATCGCGCGGGCGCAATTGATGGTAGCCAAATTGAATGGGGAAATGCAGACGACTAAATCATTCAGAGCTAAGAGCAGCAAGCGATCTCTAACGACCAATCGAAGCATCGCATCGTAGTTATTCGGACCTTTATACGACGGCTCAAGATTGAAAGCGGTACATAAATTCCGAACTTCCTCGGAGTGTGGCGCCAATGTAGTTTGATTACCGTCTGCGTCTACGAAGACTTCGATGAAGACAGTCAAGCCAATTCCGCTAAAAAACAAAAGCTGTCAACCGCCGCCCGCGCTAGATCGTACGCGTGCATCGACAACATAGATAGATGCTCGGCCTTGTCGAAGCGAGTCAAGTCGCATCTAACTTCCAGCCGTGAATCTCTAACATTAACGGTGAAGTCGGCGGTCAAGTCGTCGCCGGGCCACGCGTAGCGGATCATCGGCAATGTCAACAGGTGAAGTTTGAAGATTGGCGGGCGAACGGTTCCTCCGAAAAGAACAGTTGGCATTGATATCCTCCAAAAGACGGAAATCGCTCACTCTTCGTAGACTTCCCGCCGGTGACCTACCTTAATCACCAAGACAACCAGGCGGTAATCTTCCAAACGGCAGATCAGGCGGTAGTCACCCACGCGATAACGCCAAAGCCCTGCAAGGTTCAACCGCAGCCGCTTGCCAAGCTCACGCGGATCGGACGAACCGGCTATGCGCTCACGAAGGTAGCGAAGGATCTCTCTCTGGATTTGCGGATCGAGCTTGCGCAGTTCACGTCGCGCACGATCGTCGAATTCCACCGACCAGTGCGGCGGGGCTTCCTCATGACCAGCTTCCGTCATCGCTCGCTTTTCTCGTCAAGCCCCTTTTCAAGCTCGTCCAGCGTCCAACGGCGCGCTGGATTCTCCAGGCGATAAAGCGCGGTATAGGTGTCCTCAATTTCATCGAGGTGCACGGCGAGCGCCTGGCGCACGTAAAAGCTTTTTGGCCGCCCGGTCAGCTTGGCGATCTTGTCAAGCCGCTTTTCAACTGCTTCGGGGATGCGCACTGCCAACATAATGGACCTCGTATTCGCTGTCATACACAGTATACACCGATATCGTTTAGCTCGAAGTTCAATGCTTCCACCCTCATTCCTCTTTCCAGGCCGCATCCCCGTTTACACTTGATAGGTGATGGCCGAAGACAAAGAACTTCGTTACGATCCCGCCCAAATCGAAGAGAAATGGCAGCAGCGCTGGGCCGCGGATCCCAAACTCTACGCCGCGGGAGCCCCCTCCGGCGAGTCCGCCAAGCCCAAGTATTACGTCCTCGAAATGCTGCCTTATCCCAGCGGCCAACTGCACATGGGCCACGTCCGCAATTACTCCATCGGCGACGCTCTCGCCCGCCACATGTGGATGCGCGGCTACAACGTCCTTCACCCCATGGGCTGGGACGCCTTCGGCCTGCCCGCGGAAAACGCCGCCCTCAAAAACAACACCCCGCCCCGCGACTGGACGCTCGCCAACATCGCCGCGATGAAGCGCCAGATGCAGCGCATCGGCTTCAGCTATGACTGGGCTACCGAAGTTACGACATGCCTGCCCGATTACTACCGCTGGAACCAGTGGTTCTTCCTGCGCATGTACGAGAAGGGCCTGGTTTACCGCAAGCAGAGCAAGGTCAACTGGTGCCCCGAGTGCGCCACCGTTCTCGCCAACGAACAAGTCGTCGATGGCTGCTGTTGGCGTCATGAAACTACACGCGTCGAACAGCGCGATCTCGAGCAATGGTTTCTGCGCACCACGCATTACGCGCAGGAACTCCTCGACGGCCTCGATCATCTCGACGGCTGGCCGGAAAAGGTCCGCACCATGCAGCGCAACTGGATCGGCCGCAGCGAAGGCGCGGAAATCGAATTCCGTTTCGAGCGCAGCATCAAAGACATGCTCGAAGAGCAGTCCGGTGAGGCCAGGCCGGCCAGCACGCAGGCCCACGAGACCATCCGCGTCTTCACCACCCGCATCGACACTATCTTCGGCGCGACCAGCGTGCAGCTCGCCCCCGAGCATCCCCTGGTCACCGAGCTGGCTGAGCACGACCACGGCCTTCGCCACCAGGTTGCCCGCCTCATTGAAGAGCAGAAAAAAGCCCGCGAATCCGGCGACCTTGGCGCCATAGAAAAACATGGCGTGCCCACCGGCCACTTCGCCGTCAATCCCTTCAACAACGAGCTCATGCCGGTATGGGTCGCCAATTACGTCCTCATGGATTACGGCACCGGCGCCATCATGAGCGTGCCTGCGCATGACGAGCGCGACTTTGAGTTTGCCAAAAAATACGCCATCCCCATCCGCCGGGTCATCGCTCCCGCCGATCCAAACGCCGTTGAACCCGAACTACCCTTCACTTCCGAAGACGGCATCCTCGTCAACTCCGGTCCCGTGAGCGGCATCTCCTGCGCAACCGCGCAAAAACAGCTCGCTGAAATTGCCGAGCGCAGTGCCTTCGGCAAGGCCACCGTCACTTACCGCCTCAAAGACTGGGGCGTCAGCCGTCAGCGCTACTGGGGCACGCCTATCCCTATGATCCACTGCGATCACGACGGCCTTGTCCCGGTCCCCGACGATCAGCTCCCTGTCCTGCTGCCCGACAGTATCGAGATCACGCAGCAGGGCGGCTCGCCTCTCGCCCGCGTCCCCGATTTCGCCAACGTCACCTGTCCCAGGTGCGGCCGCAATGCCCGCCGCGAAACCGACACTATGGACACCTTCGTCGATTCGAGCTGGTATTTCTACCGCTACACCGACGCCAAAAACTCCACCGCGCCGTTCGATTCCGCCATCGCCGGATACTGGTTCCCTATCGACCAGTACATCGGCGGCGTCGAACACGCCATACTCCATCTCATATATTCGCGCTTCTGGACCCGCGTGATGCGCGACCTCGGCCTCATTGAAAACGATGAGCCTGCGCGCCGTCTCTTCACCCAGGGCATGGTCATCAAAGACGGCGCCAAAATGTCCAAGTCCCGCGGCAACGTCGTTTCCCCCGACGACATGGTCGCCCGCTATGGCGCCGACGCCACCCGCATGTACGCGCTTTTTGCCGCTCCGCCCGATCGCGACCTCGACTGGCAGGAAGATGGCGTCGCCGGCGTCAGCCGTTTCCTCGGCCGCGTCTATCGCCTGGTCACCCGCCATGCCCCAGCCGTGCGTGGCTCCAGCCCATCTTCGCCGCAATCGCAAAGCACCCTTGAAGTAACCTCCACATCCCTCAAGCTCCGGCGCAAGCTCCACCAGACCATCGCCAAGATCACTCTCGATTTCGAAGGCCGATGGCACTTCAACACCTGTGTCGCCGCCATCATGGAACTGGTCAACGAACTCCATGCCGCCGACACCGAACTCACTTCCGGCGCCGTTCCCGCGCTCATCCTCCGCGACCTGCTGCGCACGCTCGCCCTGCTTCTGGCGCCCTTTGCGCCCTTTCTCGCCGCCGAGCTCTGGGAAGAATTGGGCGAAGAAGGTACAATCCTCCGCGCCCCCTGGCCCCAGAGCGATCCCGGACTCGCCAAAGAAGACGAACTCCAAATCCCCGTCCAGATCAACGGCAAGCTGGTCACCGTTGTCCGTTTGCCCACCGGCTCAACCCGCGATCAAATGCAATCAACCGCCCTCGCCGACGATAAAGTCCGCGCGCGTCTCAACGGAACAAGTCCCGCCAAAGTCATCGTCGTCCCCGGCAAACTCGTCAATCTGGTGGTGAAGTGATAACCGACTTATACGACACACCCGCCGCGCAGCCCGTTCGCGGCACTCAGCAGATGGTCGATCACATGGGCTGGGTCTTCCGCCGTCCCCACCTCACCCTCGTCGAAATTGCCTGGCGCTGGATCTTCGCCATCCCCTTCCTGCTCCTCTGCTGGCACGAACTTCAGGTCATTGCCGTCGAACTCCCTCCCGACGTTGCCGGCGTCAATCGCCTTAACACCCAGAACCCCTGGATCGACGGTGTCCAGCTCGGCATTGTCTGGATGCACTACGTTCCCTACGTTCTCCACGTACTCCTCTGGCTGGCGCCTGCCGGCTTTCTCGCCTGGTCTCTCACGGCCGGACTGGGCCGCGCCCTCGTCCTCAAGCGCATCGAGCCTCGCGTTCCTTACCGACCTTTCGCCGTCATGTTCCTCCACGGCTGCTGGCTCGCCCTGCTCATCGGCGTCTTTTTCGCCTGGTACGAATGCATCCAGTGGATCGCCGCCACCCACATTCGATCCGTCCTGGCTCCCGATCTAGTTGGCTATTCCATCTGGGCCATCTTCGTTTCGCTCGGCCTTTTCGTCCTCTGGGCCGTCATCAGCTGGCCGTTTACCATCGCTCCCATCCTCGCCCTTCAGGAGAATCGCTCCGCATTTTCTGCTCTCGCCCAAAGTTTCCGGCTGGGCAAAACCTTTACCGCTGAACTCATTGAAATCAACCTCACCATGGGCATCATCAAGCTCATGCTGATTGTTCTCGCCATGGTCTTCTCCGCCGCTCCCTTGCCGTTCTCTGAACAGCTCGGCCCCGGAGCAGTAAGACTGGCCATGACCATCTCGCTCTTTTTCTACTGCGTTGCCAGCGACTACTTCCAGGTAGTCCGCCTCAAAGCTTTCACAGAGTTCTGGCATACGTTCCGCGGCCAACCGCACCTCTAGCGAGCTTCTGCATAGCCGGCCTATCTCCGATCCTGTGCTCACTCCGCAGCACCCGCACCAGGTGCGTCGATGTGGTTCGTCCCCGGCTGCAGCGGCCAGCTTCTGCCTGCGATTAAAAAAGTGCCAGTCAGTTTGGCGGGCAGCGTCACCGTAGCGGCCAACCCGCTTCCCTGCCGGTGATACTCCACCTCGATCATGCCGTCAGGATGCGGATACGCCGCCGTCAACGAAGGCAGCGAGCCAAGATGCGGAGCGATCCGCACCGTCTTGAATCCGGGACTCCCCGGCTCGATCCCCGCCACCAAGGTCAGCAGGTCATAAATCGGATGAGCGCTCCATGCGTGCGAGTCGGAGCGCGTAGGGCCGGGCGTTTCCGGCCAGGTACTGAAGTGCAGCGCAAGCATCTGCCGCCACGGTTCAATTGACGCCAGGTACTCGTCCGCCATCCCGGCATGAGCCAGCGCGCGCGCCAGGTAAAAACGAAAATAGTACGATGCGCTTAGAACCCCATCCGGCGTGGTTCCCGGCTCAATGGCCAGCACTTTGCGCAGCACCGCCTGCTGCTGTGCTTTGGGAATCGCGTCGTAAAGCACGCCCATGATATTCGACTGCTGACTGAAGACCATTTTGTCCGGGTTATCCGCCAGCAATCCTCGTGCGGGCGCCCAACACTTGTCGTAGACGCCCATGCGTACACCTGCCGCTCTCGTGCGGTAGCGAGTAGCCAGCGCCGGATCGCCCAATGCGCCTTCGAGATCGGCGGCGTTATCAAGTGCGCCAAGATACTGAAGTGTGGTCACGCACGACTCCCCATTGGAGCTGTAAGTGGGAATCGTGCCCGAGGGTACCCAGTCAATAAAACTCCACCACGGCAGCTCACGCAGCAGGCCATCCGGCTGCTGGTAGTGCGCAAACCAGTCCAGCACCGCCCGCGTTCCCATTAGCGATTCACGAACCGGCGCCGGGTCGGGCCGGTACATCCAGTAGTCGTGCAGCATGCCGATCCAGAGCAAGGAAAACGTAGGAATGTTCTGCGGCAGTGAACTCGGGTAGCGGCTGCGGGTGATGCCTTCTGGAATTCGCGAGTCGTTGAAGGCTTGCAGTGCCTGGCGCGCAAGACGATCATCGCCCGTCACCGCATAGGAAATCAGCGCCTGGATACGCGTATCGCCGACGTACTGTAGCTGCTCATAGTACGGCGTGTCCATGTAGGTTTCGTGCGCGTCCAGCCGCGCGGTGCGCCAGCTTATCTCCCATATCTTGGCCAGCTCGGGATCAGGCGATTGGAAGCTCGCCCGCTCCTCAAATGGATACGCCGTGAATGCCGCGGTCAGAGAATCCAGTTTGAGAGGTTCGCTGTCGGTGCTGATCTCGAGGTCGAGATAGCGCCACGTACGCCACCATAATGGCTCGAAGATGCGGTCCACGCCTCCATCGGGAACAAATTCATCGCGAAGGCCCAAGGCGCGGCGCGGTTGTTTCACTCCCTGCGCGTCGGTGTAGTAGAGCGCGTCCCGGTCGCCTTTATGGTCTTTGTTGTCATAGAGAGCTTCCGAATACGTCAGCCAGATTTGCGCGCCCTTCCCACCCGAGACCGTGAGGATGGGATACGCCGTTGTCAGCGTCTTGCGGTCCAGCAGAATGTGCAGATGAGTGTTGGCAGGCACTGTGACAGCATGAACGGGAAATGCTGTCATGCCGGCCTGTTCGGCCGCGGTCCCATCCACTCTCACCACCTGGCCGGCGCTGGTTGGCGTATAGACCATGTGAGGCAGCGTGTCCGGGACCAGTCCCCACGGGTTGTCGCCGGTAGCGTCGGCAGAGTGCGCGCGATTTACGTCGCCATATATGCTGTCACGCATCGGTGAAACCACAGCGACCCAGTTGGAACTTTGGTCAGAGGCCGTATTCCAGCTCCAGTCGCATTGCGCTGCCTCAACAACCTCGCCAGGGCCGGAAGCCATGTAAGAGCGTTGGGTAACAGAACTGCGGTCAAGCGCACGATGGCACGGTTCGATCTCTACCTGCCAGCCTTCGGGTGTGCTGATGCTTTCGCTTCCCGCGGCGTCGCTCTCCAGCAGAAAAGCGGTGCGATCGCTCATTTGGGCGATGGGCGCAAAGATGCCCCAGTTCCACACCGTGGCCGTAATCAGGTTCCCGCCGGCATGCAGATGGGGCGCGAGATCGAAGCGCTCATAGCGCCAATGGTTGAGGTCGCCGCGTGCCGGGCCATCGCCAACTCTCTGCCCGTTTACGTAAAGAACAAAGCGGTTGTCCGCACTGACGCGGACGACGTAACTCCCCGGTGCCGCACTTAGAGTGAGAAAGCGGCGAAAGTGCAGCACGACAGGCTCGCGCAACGGAGCAGTTGGATGCGTGACCCACGATGCATGCCAGGTGCGATGCGCTGGATCCGGCTGTATATCAGTCTGCGCGGAGCTGCACAACGGAGCAAAAGCAAGAGTGGCGGCAATCGAAACCGCGGCAAAGGTGGAGCGCATCTCTTAAAAACCTCGCCCACCAGCTTAACAGCTCAACGGAGATGGTCATACAATCTCTCTTCGCAGAAATCTAGAGCCTGCGAGAAAGACTCGGCGCCGCGGGGAAGACCAACCTGAAACTCATTCCTCGCCGTCGCTCAGAGGCGAGTTTCTGCATCCAAAATATCAGCGGTGCCAAGGACGTATCAGGATGCACTCGGTTCGCCGCATCGCGTTGATGAACCTCTTCTTCAAAGTCCAAGGAGAAGTGCCAATGACTATTCGCCATCGCAAAATCTGGTCGGTGCTGCTGGCCGCGGCAATTGCATCCCCAGTCCTGCTTACCGGCTGCGCGGCTCACCGACGGGTTTACGACGGATATGATCACGCTTATGTTCAATGGGGCGTCGAGTCCCCTTATTACAGGCAGTGGGAAGATCAAACTCACCGCCATCACGAGCGCTACGAGAAACGCAGCCATCAGGAACAGCAGGAATACTGGCAATGGCGCCACCAGCAGCAGGATCATGGTCATGACCACGATCACTAACTTTCTGACCGCTCGAAGCTATCTCATCAATCTCCACGCACTCCAGGCAATCATTGCCAGCCCGCTCAGAAACAGCAGGGCGCCCACAAACCGCACCAGTTCGAAATAGGGGTTAGGCTCTTCGCGCGGACTCCGCAGCGTTCCCACTTCCAACTGCTTCGAATACTGCACGCCCAGCGCTCCCAGAAGCAACGCTACAAACCCCAGCGCAAATACTTCGATCGGATCGTTCACACTAAATCGCCTGTGGGGACTTCTTTCCGGTTACATGCCACAACGCTTCCATCTGTTCCAGCGTGCGGCCCTTGGTTTCCGGTACCAGTTTCCACACAAAAACCGCTGCCAGTATGCTCATGACGCCATAGATCCAGTAGGCGAACCCATGATCGAAATGCTTCACCAGGTAAGGATTGTTGTCGAGAATCGGAAACGTCCAGCTAACCAGGTAATTGGCGATCCACTGTGCAGCTACCGCCACCGCCATCGCCTTGCCGCGAATCTGGTTGGGAAAAATCTCGCTCAGCAGCACCCAGGTCACCGGACCCCACGAAACCGCAAAACCCGCCGTGTACAAAAGCATGCAGATCAGCGCGGCGATTCCCTTGCCGCCCAGCCAGAACTCCGTGCCCAGCGCCAGCATACTCGCCGCCATCACCAGCGCTCCGATAATTTGCAGCGGCTTGCGACCGAACCTGTCTACCGTGAGAATGGCGACCACCGTGAAGGCAAGATTGACCGCGCCCACGATGATGGTCTGAAACAGCGAAGCATTCGTGGTCAGCCCCATTCCCTTAAAAATATCGGTGGCGTAATAGAGCACCACGTTAATGCCCACAAACTGCTGGAAGACCGAAAGCATCACGCCAATCAAAACCAGCAGCACGCCGAAGGAAAACAACTTGCCCGAGTGATGTTCACTGAGCGAGGCGCGGATTTCGGCAATCTCTTTCTTGCTCTCTTCCGGCGTCACCAGTTTGGCCAGCACCGCGTGGGCTGCGCTCTCATCGCCTTTCAGCATGAGAAAGCGCGGCGTTTCAGGCACAAAGAACAGCAGGATCAAAAACAGCGAAGCCGGAATCGAGCCGGAAAGGAACATGTAGCGCCAGCCGATGGAATTGAGCCACATATCGCCGCTTCCCGCCTTGGAAATGCCGAAGTTCACGAAGTAAATCACCAGCATGCCAAAGATAATGGCGAACTGGTTCCACGCCACCAGGTTTCCCCGCACCTTCGGCGGAGCAATTTCGGCAATGTACATTGGCGACAACATCGAAGCCAGGCCCACGCCGATGCCGCCAACAATGCGGTAAGCGACAAAATTCCACATGTATCCCGGCCCGCCGTGCCCGATCGGAGCAAACGGAAACTCCGGCGCCGAAGCCCCCAGCGCCGAGACCAGGAACAGCAGCGCGGCGATGATCAACCCGCGCTTCCGGCCCACATGAGTACTCACCCATCCGCCGATCAACCCGCCGATGATGCATCCGATCAGCGCGCTCGACACCAC
The DNA here is from genome assembly GCA_030038435.1 of Acidobacteriaceae bacterium. Classification (GTDB taxonomy): domain Bacteria; phylum Acidobacteriota; class Terriglobia; order Terriglobales; family Acidobacteriaceae; genus Telmatobacter. The sequence goes on from JASHOY010000462.1 coordinate 52,473, forward strand.
AAAGCCGAGCAGGGAATTCGCGGCATTGGCCTGCGCGGCATTGGTTAAATCCGCAAACCGCGGATTGATGAAATATGCTTTCAGACTGTCCACTGCGCCGTTGATCACGGCGGTGTCATACCCAAAAAGCAATCCACCCAGCGTGGCGATGAGTGTCAGCAAAACAACGTACGGATTCATTCGTGACATAAAGTTCCTGCAAATTACCAAGCCAGTGACTGCCGGGCTTTCCGGCCAGGATTCTTGGTTGTCCGCGGCGAGACAGGCGACGCTGCGCCCGCGGTAGATTGGGCCGATGAAAAGATGCTGGCGTTCTTCAACCAACGCGGCGATTCAGGTCTGCGCGATTCCCGACCATGGCTCATTCAATGGCGCAACCCTTTCATTCAATAAATCGGTTCACTGAAGAGTTTGAGGGCATCCCCATGCGGGACCAATGCAATCATAGACCATCGATCGCAAAACCGGCTCGACTGGCGAAGTATTCGCCAGTCGGGCGCCAATAAATGCGGTTATCGATCGGAATGGTGGGAGATTGCAGGTTAGTCGCAGGCCTGGCGTTTTTTGCCGGCGAATTCCCTGCAATTGCTGCACTGGCATCGAACCAGGAGTTGAGTTTGCAGATAGATTGCGCCGGCTGAGTGGCTCTCGCTATTTTCGGCTTAAATAAAGGTCTGCGAACCGGCTTCAGCCTTCTTCGGCCTCGCGCAGCTTCGAAATCACGGTAAAGTCTTCAAGGGTGGTTGTGTCGCCGCGAATTTCACCGTGCGCCGCCAGCTCCCGCAGCAGCCGCCGCATGATCTTCCCACTGCGCGTCTTTGGCAGCGCCTCGGTAAAGCGAATATCGTCGGGCCGCGCCAGCGCCCCAATCTCTTTGGCCACCCACGCGCGCAGCTCGTCCTTCAACTCCTTGGAGGGCTGGTTTCCGCTCTCCAGCGAAACAAAGGCCGCAATCGCCTGGCCCTTCAAATCATCGGGCCGGCCCACCACCGCGGCTTCGGCCACTTTCGGGTGCGCCACCAGCGCCGATTCCACTTCCATTGTCCCCAGGCGGTGCCCGCTCACGTTGATTACATCGTCCACGCGCCCCATTAACCAGAAGTATCCATCCGCATCCATGCGCGCGCCGTCGCCGGTGAAGTAGCAACCCGGCACGTCGCTCCAGTATGTCTTCCGATACCGTTCCGGGTCGCCATACACGGTTCGCGCCATCGAAGGCCACGGCTTGCGGACTATGAGCAATCCGCCGCTTCCTGCCGGCACCTCGTGAAAGGTTCCCTGCGCGTCCGGCCGCGTCACTACTTCCGGCTGAATCCCGAAAAACGGCCGCGTCGCCGATCCCGGCTTGGCGGGCACGGCTCCGGGAATCGGCGTAATCATGATTGCGCCCGTTTCCGTCTGCCACCAGGTATCCACAATCGGGCAGCGGTTGTGCCCAATCTTTTCCCGGTACCACATCCACGCCTCAGGATTGATCGGCTCGCCCACGGTCCCCAGAAGCCGCAGCGAATCGAGCTTGTGCTTTTCCACGTGTTCGTCGCCCCATTTGATGAATGCGCGAATCGCCGTAGGCGCGGTGTAGAAAACCGTCACGCGATGGTCGTCAATGATCTTCCAGAACCGTGAGAAATCCGGATAATTGGGCGCGCCCTCGTACATCAGCACCGTGGCGCCGCACTGCAGCGGCCCGTACACGATATAGGAGTGCCCCGTCACCCAGCCGATATCCGCCGTGCACCAATAAATATCGTCATCGCGCAGATCGAACACGTATTTTGTGGTCAGATAAGTCTGCACCGCGTAGCCGCCGGTTGTATGCACCAGCCCCTTCGGCTTTCCGGTCGTGCCCGAGGTGTAAAGAATGTAGAGCGGATCCTCGGCGTCCTGTTCTTCCGCCGCGCATTCCGGGGCAGCCTTCGCCAGAAGATCGTGCCACCAGAAGTCGCGCCCTTCCACCATCTGCACTGCCGTTCCGGTGCGACGGTAAACCACTACGTGTTTCACCGTGGGGCAGGCGGCCATCGCCTCATCCACAGTTTTTTTCAGCGCGATCTCATTGCCCCGCCGGTAGCTCCCATCCTGAGTGAGAATCGCCACGCAGCCGGCATCGTTGACGCGGTCTGCAATCGCATTGGCCGCGAATCCCCCGAAGATCACCGAGTGGATCGCGCCGATCCGCGCGCAAGCCAGCAGCGCAATCGCCAGCTCCGGCGTCATGCCCATGTATATCGCAATCCGGTCGCCCTTTTTAATTCCCAGCTCTTTGAGCGCGCTGGCAACTTTCTGTACTTCCGCGTGCAGATCGGCATAAGTCAATCGCCGGATCTCGCCCGGCTCGCCCTCCCAGATCAGCGCGGCCTTATCGCGCTGCGGTCCCAGTGCATGCCGGTCCACGCAGTTGTAGCAAAGGTTCGTCTTGCCGCCTACGAACCATTTCGCCCACGGCAAGTCCCAATCCAGGACCTTGGTCCAGGGCTGGAACCAGTGCAGTTCGCGCGCCGCTTCCGCCCAGAATCCCTCTGGATCGTCAATCGATTGCTTATACAGCGCCTCGTACTCTGCCAGGCTCTTGATATGCGCCATTTCGCTGAATTCCTGCGGCGGAGGAAACACGCGGTTCTCGCGCAGGATGGTGTCGATGTCCTGCTGGCCAATGGCGGTACCGGGCAACGATGACATGTAGAATCCTCTGGGAAGCAGTGTCGGCACCGCTCATCGCGGCCGCGATCCCGCTCGCCGCGAAAAATGCCGCGTCGGTGTCACTCTATCGGGCGAGGCGCACTCAGGGCAAGTACCCCAGGCCCGATGCGCGGCGCGTGCGCCGAGGATGCTGCTTCCGGAGGTTCGACTTGCGTATTTTCCTGAAAGGCATTCCTGTATTGGCGCTGGCCCCGCTTTTCTTTCTCAATGCACCTTCCGCCGTGCCTCAAACCGCCGCATCCCTCCCGCCCGCGGTTGCCGCAGTCGCTACGATTCGCGAGCGCTTCGTTCAATCCCTGCTCCCCACCGATCAGGCCGCCATCGACTACCTCAACCAACAAGCTGCCAAAGACGCGGCCTCGCTGTCCCCTGAGGGTAGCTGGGCAGACATCAATTATGCGTCGCGGGAGCGCTCCGAGTGGACTACCGCCGATCATCTTGACCGGGTGTTGCGCATGGCCAAATCCGCGCGCATGCTTCGCGACCAGGGCCGGCCCGACGCGGTTCTCGAAGCCAAAATTAATCTCGCCTTGAAGTGGTGGACCGATCACGACTATCACAATCCCAACTGGTGGTGGAACGAAATCGGCGTTCCCATGCTCCTCGGCCAGATCGGCAACGTGGCGGCTCCCCAGATCCCGGCTGCCGAACGAGACAAAATCGTTACCATCATGAAGCGCAGCAACTGGAGCCGCGTTCCATGGACTGGCGCCAACCTCACCTGGGGCGTCAGCATTGAAATTGCCCGCGGCTGCATTGAGAACGATCCCTTCGCAGTTGCGCAGGGATACTTCCGCATGTACGACGAAATCAAGACTGTCAGCCAGCTTCACGATGGCATCCAGCAGGACGACTCCTTTCACCAGCACGGAGCGCAGCTTTATAACGGCGGATACGGCCTCGACTTCGCCTCTGATGTGGCGCGATTCGTCTCCTATTCCTGGGGCACGCAATTTGAGATTTCGCCAGACAAAATGGCCATCTTCAGCTCCTATCTTCTCGACGGCGAGCGCTGGATGATTCGCGGCTTCGGCAAAGGGTTCGACTATAGCGTCATAGGCCGGGAGATCACCCGTCCCTACAGCGCACCTTCGCTCGCCAACAAGTCCGCCGGCCCCATCTATCCGGCCCTCGGCGAGGTTTACGGCTTTGCCCACGCACTCACCCTGCTCGCCGCCGAGCCCACTCCGCGCCAACCGGAACTGCAGGCTTTCGCTGCATACGTGAGCGGCCGGCCGGGAGCGCCCGAGTTCACCGGCAACAAACAATTCTGGTGCTCCGACTACATGGCGCAGCGCCGTGATGACTACTTCACCTCCGTCAAAATGCTTTCCCAGCGCATGCTCAATGCGGAGTTAGTCAATTCCGAAGGCAAAAAATCCGTCCACTTGTCCGATGGCGCCAACTTCATTTATCTCAATGGCGATGAATATCTGAATATCTTTCCGGTCTGGGACTGGACCAAGATTCCCGGCACTACGGCGATCCAGGGAACGCTGGAAACCGGCGAGCCTGATGCCATCAAAGCGCGCGGCACAACCACCTTCGACGGCGGTGTATCCGACGGCACTTATGGACTGGCCACCATGGACCTCAAGCGCGGCCACCTTACCGCGGAAAAATCCTGGTTCTTCTTCGATTCGAGCTATGTCGCCCTGGGCACGGGCATCACCCTCGATAACGACACTTCGCACCACGTCGCTACCGACGTGAATCAGCCGCTGCTCAAGGGAGATGTTCTGACCAGCGAGACCGAAGGCCCGTTGCGACAGGGAAGTTACAGCTATGACACTTCGCACCCGGTCTGGGTTTATCACGATCATATTGGTTACATTTTTCCGCCGCAGACTCAGATCTCGCTCTCACTCGGCCCGCAAACCGGCAAATGGTCCGAGATCGGCACCGGTCCGGAGAAGCCGGTGACCAGGGATGTCTTCGATCTCTGGATCGACGACGGCGTTGCGCCGCAAGATGCGCGGTACCAATACATCGTCGTACCCAATACCACCCCCGACGGTGTGGCCCAGCGTGCCAAAGACTCGGGTCTGGATATCCTGGCCAACAACCGCGTGATTCAGGCCGTCTACAATCCGCGCCTCAAGCTGGCTGAACTCGTCTATCGCGAGCCGCAATATATAAAGACTCCGCTGGGCATTATCAGGGCCGATCATGCATGTCTTTTGCTGGTCCACCAAACCGCGGGGGGTCTGCGCATCACCGCCTCCGACCCCGAAGACCTGCCGCTGACGCTTACCATCACCATTGATGAAAAGCCATTCACGCTCGAACTGCCCGGAGGCAACATGGCCGGCAGCAGCGTGAGCAGGGAAGTGCGCTGAGAGGATAGAAGAGAACCGCGTCTAATCTCTTTTTCGCCGCTGATGGGTGGAAGGTATCTTCATATCTTCGCGGTATTTGGCTACGGTACGCCGGGTAAGCCGGATTCCCTGCTGCTGCAGCATCTCCGCAATCTGGTCGTCAGTGAGCGGATGTCGCGCGTCTTCTTCCTCGATCAGCTTGCGCACTTTGCGCTTGAGCACCAGCAGCGGCGTGTCCGCGCCTTCCGGCCCGTTCGATCCTTCGGAAAAGAAGAATCGCAATTCCACGACGCCCTGCGGGGTGTGCGCATACTTGTTGGCTACGGCGCGGCTTACCGTCGAAGGATGCACGCCGATTTCCTCGGCAACTTCCTTGATCATCATCGGCCGCAGCGCTTCGACGCCACGGTCCAGGAAATCCTGTTGTCGCCGCACGATCACTTCGCAGGTGCGCAGGATGGTGCTTTTTCGCTGTGCGATGTGGCGCATCAGTTGCAGTGCCGAGCGGAACCGCTCCTTTACATATTCTTTGACTTCTTTTTCCGTGTTCTGAGCGATGAGCATGCGGCGGTAGCGCTGGCTCAGACGCAGGCTGGGCAGATCTTCCTCGTTCATGGACACGGTCCACTCGTCGCCGCGCTTCACGAAAAATACATCCGGCTCGATCAGGCGCGTCTCTTCGCGGTTGTACATTCGCCCGGGCCGCGGATCGAGAGTGCGAATAAACCCCACCCCGGCCTGCGCATCTTCCATGGAAATGTGCGCCGCCTGCGCTAAGTCTTTCAAGTCGCGCTTCTGCAGCAAATGAAGATGGCGATCTACAATCTGCGCCGCCACTTCCATAATGCGCCGCCGATCCTCGATTCGCGCCTCGGCCTCGGCAAGAAAGCTTCCGTGCGGATTCTCCTCCACTTCAGCAGACAGATTGACACTCGGGCCATACAGAGTGACAAACTCTTCCTGTTGCGCGGCAATCTGCAACGCCAGGCACTCGCGCAGATCCCGCGCGCCTACGCCCGCCGGGTCCAGATGCCGCACCTGTTCAATAGCCCGTATCAGCAGTTGCTCAACGGTATCCGGTCCCGAACCGTTGGCTGACGAAGGGCCATTTTCCGGCGCCGTCCCGTTTGCGGTCGCCCCTTGCACCGCGGCCTTCAGTGCCTCCAAAAGCTCATCTTCACTGGCGGCCAGATATCCATTTTCATCCAGGTTCCCGACCACGAATTCCGCGGCCGCGTGCAGTTCGGGCTCGAGATTCAGCGCCCCCAGTTGCCACGCCAGGTGATCGGACAGCGTGGTCGGCTGGGAGAGAAAATTCTCAAACGACGGCCTGTCGTTCTCTTCATATTCAGGCTGGGTGCGATAACCGGGATCAAGATATTCCTGGAAGTACGATCCGAAGTCGATTTCGTTGAACACGTCTTTGGGTGGCGCCGCAGCCTCTTCGGCCCCGCGCTCCAGCCGCTCCTCACGGCTGGTAATCTCGTCCACCGTCGGAACCGATTCGTCAATCTCTTCGAGAACGGGATTTTCCACCATCTCGGCATCGATCATCTCCTTCAGTTCCATCTTGTTGAGCGCGAGCACGCTCACCATCTGCACCAGGCTGGGTGTCAGCACCTGGCGTTGTGCTACTTTTACGTTCAATCTAGGCTGCAGCAGCGCCATAGAGGAGTCATTCCGTCTCTGGACTCATTGTGAGTCTAATCGTATGAGAAAAAGCTTAACCCAAAAAATATTTCGTTTTCGAGCCGTTTTGCCAGAACGGAAATCCCAGCCATGGGGCGTCCCGTTCTGGTATGTGCCTTTACCTTTCCGCCGGATCCGTGATGAAGAGCACATCCCACCATTGTCTCATTGACGGCGTGTCGCGCATCATCCCAGCGAGAATCCTTCTCCCAGATATACGCGCCGCACTTCCACGTCGTTTCCCAATTCGTGGGGTGTGCCGGCACGGAAGATTCGCCCCTCGGCAATAATGTACGCCCGGTCCGTCACCCGCAGTGTCTCGCGAACGCTATGATCGGTGATCAGCACTCCGATTCCGCTCGCTTTCATATCGAAAATGATCTTCTGCAGTTCCAGCACGGCAATGGGATCGATTCCGCTGAAGGGCTCATCCAGCAGAATAAAACTCGGTTGAATGCAGAGCGCGCGGGCTATTTCAACGCGCCGCCGCTCCCCGCCCGACAGCCCATAACCGCGCGTAGTCCGAATATGTCCAAGGCTGAGCTGGTTGATCAGGCGCTCGGCACGCGTCTTGCGTTCCCGGTTTTCCAGGGGCTGCGCCTCCAGCACCGCCAGAATGTTTTCTTCCACGGTCAGCTTGCGGAAAATCGACGGCTCCTGGGGAAGATAACTGATGCCGAAATTGCGCGCGCGCAGATACATGGGCAGGCGCGTGATTTCTGTGTCGTCCACTGTCACCCGGCCGGCTTCCGGCGGCACCAGCCCTACGATCATGTAAAAGCTGGTTGTCTTTCCCGCGCCGTTGGGGCCCAGCAGTCCCACCACCTCGCCGCGAGAAATATGCAGGCTGACTCCGCGGACAACCTGCCTTCCCTTATAAGATTTGGCGATTCCTTCGGCCCTCAGGGTCTGCATCTCGAGTCGTTGGCTCTCCTCCTGCAATTCCAGAGGCAATTGCTGTTCGAATTTCTCGCTTTCCAGGTTCCCTGCCGGTCTTATGGACCCGATGGTGTCCCTCTCGGGAGGTTTCATGCCTGGAATTGCCGCGCGCGGTTATCGCCGTGGCGCAGTCGTCTCTGTCCGGGTCTCGTGTCCGCGGCCTTCGATACTGACGCTATCATTGCGGCTATTGAAAATCAAAGCCGCGCCGGTCACGGTGCCGCGCGACGGATCGTTCAATCGCGGCGGTTTGGCGGGCGTACCAGTTAGCGCATAGTCGCCGGTCAGGCCCGAGTACACCAGCTTCGCTCCGTCGCCCCGCCGCCCCTGGGAAATCACCACCACGTCCCCGCTTGCGGTCACGCGCTCCACTTCTGTGGCCGAATTATTGGCACTCCGCGGCCCCAGGAGCAGCACCACCTGATGCGCGGTGCAGGTCGCTCCGCCCGCCTCGGCGACCACCGGCCCCAGCGCGCCGGTCGTCATCACCGCCCGGTGTTCCGCATCGGAATAGGTGAACTCCCCGCCACGCACCCGAATGACCGAGGGAGAATGGGATTTCTCTTTTGGCTTCTTTTGGGTTTGCGCCCCGGGAGCCATTTCTGTTGCCGCCTCGTTTCTGGCCAGCAGCACTGCCTCCACCGGGGTGTCTTGCCTGGTGCTTCGCGCCACCACCGTTTGCCTGGCGCGATTCAGAACAATCACCGGCGCCGCAATCGAGTTCGCTTCCTGCCACAGCCGCGCATGTCCGCGGAATTCCGCCTGGCCCCCCGCCTGCATAAAATGCGCTTCATCGGCAACCACGTGCGCCGGTGCCTGCCCTCCCAATGCCAGTCCCGCCGGCTTTGCTCCCGCCGGTTCTGCGGTGGGCGCGCTTGTTTTGTTGTCCTGTCCGGTCGCGGCGTCCGTTTCCAGCCACGTTGCCTTCACGTCCCCGTGCGCGAAGCCTTCGCCCGCCTGCTCAAAGACATCAATTATTTTTGCCGACAGCTCCAGTCCGCCGTCGTCGAGGCGCGGGTTCTCGGTCAGTTCCAGCCGCTGGTCCGCACCCGCATAGGTCGCGTGTCCAGCCGTTGCCCGCATGGTTGACTGCGCCTGCGCACCCGCCTTCTGCGCAGGATGCTCGACCAGCACCACATTACCGTCCAGCACCGCCGATTGAATCTCTGCCGCGGTGTTCTTTGCGCCCGGCGTTTTCTTTGCCGCTTCCACAGCCGGCGCCAGCCGCGCATCAATCCGGTCTCCCGTCGCCTTCTCCCGTGCGCCGTTCGCGGCGGTCTGTTCCATTTCCGCATGGCCGACGCCCTGGATTGCCGTCAGCTGCGCCGCCGGACCAAACTGACCTGTCACCTGGTCTGCCGTTAGCCGCGCCGGTAACGGCGTAGCATTGCCCCGCTGCGTTTCGGTGGTGACCACCACGCCGCCAGATCCGTGCAGTTCAGCCGGTTGGATTCGCCCATTTCCGGCATCGCGAAAATCCATTTGCGCTACCGGCGAACGCCAGGTCCGGCTGACCCGAAGCGCCTTTGCGCCTGAGCCGTTCTCCGTCTCGCTGCGCATCTCCACGCCCTGGCTCATCGCAACTTGCTTCAACCTGCCCTGCGCTCCGAATTGCATCTCTGCACTCGGCGCCGATCCCAGCAATTGCCTACCCGCACCCTCCGAAGTCAGTTTTACCCCGCCGCTCATTTCCCCATTCCTCGGCAGGTTGTGCGCCCCGAAGAGCAGAAAACCCACAGGCGAACTCAGCTGCCCGCCATCGGTCGTGACCAGCGTAAATCCATCCGCCGCGTCGAGCCGCTGCGCCGAGCCGTCTTTGCGAAAGAGGATCTTCGCCCATCCGCCTCTTGCCTGTCCGCCTTTGAAGTCGATGGTCGCGTTGGTCAGCCGGCAAACTTGCGCATTGCGCTCCAGCTCCGCATGCTCGGCCTGCACCACCACTTTCTTGCCGCCATGCGTAGTGGTCAGTTGCACCGCGTGATCGAGCACCAGAAATCCCCGCTGGGAGTCGTATTTTGCGCCAATGGCGGTGCCATTTCCACTCTCCATGGTGAAGTTCACTTTTTTTGCGGTGGTCAGCACGCCGGTGTTTTTATTGAAGCTCAGCCCGCTGGTTTTCACGTGCAGCGCGCCGGCGGCCGTTGGACCCTCCGGCGGCTTGGTTCCGCTCGCCGCCGCAACTGGGGGGCGGGTCAGCTTGATGTCGACCGGACCTTGCGCCGTGCCCACGCCGCTCTTCGTGTCGTACTCAAAATTGCTTCCCGAAATGCTGTCCACGCCGTTCCCGTCTTTGCCAAAGAACTCAATCTGCACATTGTGCAGCAGCTCATGGTCGTTGTTCAGTTGTTCGGCGCGCGAGGCATGAATCTTGAACAGCATGTGACCGCCGTGCGCTTCCGCGTAGGTGACGCCGCTTGCCTCCTGCAGTACGTTCTGGGCTAGCCGCTTGGGCAGGTCGCGCCCGTTGAGCACATTTTTCCATCGGCCCACTGCCAGAAAAGCGGCGAGCGCCAGCACCAGAACGACCCCTGTTGCCAGCACCAGGGTCCGCATTCGCTCTATGGTGAAGCGCATCCTCAGTTGCCCGCCCCCAGGCGCGCGGCCAATCGCTGCGCCAGGCTTTCGCCCAGTTCGCTCCACAAGATCCGCGCCGTCGCTCCGGAGCCTTTTTCGACCGCCACAGCCAACTCCACAAGCTGCCGCACGTTTTCCTCCACGTGCTGCGCCCCCTGCGCGTCCAGTTCCACGTCTTCTTCCAGAAACGGTGCGTCCGAGCCGAAGTCGATTTTGATATGCCCGTCCTGCTCGTAGGCGCCGTCTTCGAAGAGCGGTCCGTAGCCGGTCACGCGCACCAGCCGCGGCTGTTTTACCCATCTCGGATCGAGGCCGGCGGCAACCTCTAGTTCCCACAGATTCCACCCGATCTGGAACTCGAAGGCGTAATCGTCATGGAGAAGTTCCATGGCGTTTTCAACCGCCTGGGGTGGCAAGGCCCCGCGCTCACCTCCGGCGCCTGTGCGCCCATAAACCCGCTGAAAGAGGGCAGTCTCGCTCCAGCTCACAGGCCAGACCGTCGCTGAGTACACCAGCTTTTCGCCGCCGTGTGCCGCAAAAGCCTCCAACACTGCCGTCATTTTGCCGGGCAGGGCCTCGAGGCGTAAGTTTGGATACCACAAACTCAAGTAAAGCGTGTCAGACATCTATGTAGATTTTAGACGTTGGACGGTTGATTCGCGATTATGCTCTAAATGCGCACCCCTCCGCGATATACACTCTTTGCCATGCAGAAAAAGGCCGTTGTCCTGCCTGTGTTCCTTACCCTTGCCGCTGCGTTTACCTGCGCCCAGGCGCCGGCGACGCAAGGCCAGCAGCAATTCGCCGAGCTTGGAGTCTGCCATCTGGTCAGCGGCAAACAAATCGACCCATGCCGTCTCGGCTACCGCACCTGGGGAAAACTGAACGCTGCGCGATCCAACGCGGTTCTGATTCCTACCTGGTTTTCCGGGACCAGCGCCAACTGGTTCGACGCCATCGGCCCCAGCGGCCTCGTCGATCCCGGGCGCTATTTCGTGGTCGTCATCGACGCTCTCGCCGACGGGGTCTCCTCGTCGCCCTCCAACTCGCCTCGACAACCTGGCCCTGATTTTCCCGCCATCACCATTCAGGACATGGTGAATGCCGAGCATCGTATGGCCGTCGAAAGCCTCCATCTCAGCCACGTCCATGCGGTCGTGGGAATCTCCATGGGCGGCTTCCAGACTTTCGAGTGGATGGTCGATTACCCCAACTTTATGGACGAGGCCATCCCCATCGTTGGCTCTCCCCGGCCCGACTCCCGCGACCTGCTACTTACTCTCGCCGACATTGACGCAGTAAAGTCCGATCCCGCCTTCGATGGCGGCCATTACACCCGGCCGGTGGCCGCGCCCGAAGCCGAGCTTATCTGGCAGCTCAACCTCACCACTCCTGCGAATTTCGCGCGGACTCACTCGCGCGCCGAGTTCGAGCGCGACTACGCGAAATGGGAAGCCAACGGAATTCTTCCTTTTGATGCCAATGACTGGCTCGCGCAGCTCCAGGCTTGCCGGCACCAGGACATCGCCCACGGAGCTACCCTCGAGGACGCCGCCAGGCGCGTGCGCGCCAAAGTGCTCGTTGTCCCCTCGCTTCAGGACCACATGGTGAATCCCCAGCCGGCTCTGAACTTTGCCCGCATGATCGGGGCAAAGATATTCGAGCTGAAGGGCGATTGCGGGCATCTGGCCACCGGCTGCGAGTCAGCCACACTGGACCCGCAGGTCCGCGCATTTCTTGATGCCAACTGAGACTTGCTATCTTCCTGTCCCGCCCACGGTCATCCGATCCAGCTTGATGGTCGGCATACCCACGCCCACCGGCACGCTCTGGCCGTTTTTGCCGCAGGTGCCGATGCCTTCGTCGAGCCTGAGGTCGTTGCCGACCATGGAGACATACTTAAGGGCCTCCGGGCCGTTGCCGATGAGGGTTGCGTCGCGGACTGGGGCCGTGACCTTGCCGTCTTCGATGAGGTAGGCCTCCGACGCCGAGAAAACAAATTTGCCGTTGGTGATGTCGACCTGGCCGCCTCCGAAATTGACGGCGTAAAGGCCGCGCTTGACGCTGCGCAGGATGTCTTCTGGCGCGTCGTCTCCGGAGAGCATGTAAGTGTTGGTCATGCGCGGCATGGGGATGGCCTGGTAACTCTCGCGGCGGCCCGAGCCGGTGTTGGGCATGTTCATCAGCCGTGCGGAAAGCTTGTCGCTCAAGTAACCTTTGAGGACCCCGTTTTCGATCAGGACGGTTTCATGCGTGGGCGAGCCTTCATCGTCCACGTTGAGCGATCCGCGGCGGCCGGCGATGGTGCCGTTGTCAACCACCGTCACCTTGGGGCTGGCCACAGGCTGCCCGATGAGGCCGCTGAAAGCCGACGTCTTTTTGCGGTTGAAGTCGGCTTCGAGTCCATGTCCCACGGCTTCGTGGAGCAGTATGCCCGGCCAGCCGGGACCGAGAATTACTTCCATTTCGCCTGCAGGCGCGGGAACTGCTCCGAGCTGCAGCATGGCGCCGCGGGCAGCTTCGCGCGCCAGGCCCTCCGGGCTTTTGCTGCCGGTAAATTGCTCCAGGCCGGCTCTGCCGCCGCCGCCCGCCGCCCCTTTTGTTGTCACCGCCCCGTCTTTGGCGATGGCAAAAACGTTGAGCCGGCATAGCGGCTGCGTATCACTGGCGAAGGCGCCGTCGGATGCGGCGACCAGAATGCGGCGCAGTTCCTCAGAGTATCCGGCTCGCACCTGTACGATGCGCGTGTCAAAAGCCCGTGCGGCGCGGTCGGCGCGCAAGATGAGTTCAAGGCACGCCGCCAGGTCAAGATCGTAGCCCACGAGCGGAACTGGATATAAACCGGCGGAAGGCCTTTCAACAAAACCCTGGACCGGCTGACGCGCCGGCCCGGATGCAATAAGCGCCGCAGTACGCGCGGCATGGAGCAGGCGCTCCGGGCTGAGATTGTCAGTGTAGGCGTAACCAGTGCGCTCGCCGGAAAGTACGCGGACCCCGCAACCGGCGCTGGTGCCCTGGCTGGCGGATTTCACAATCTGCTCGTCGACGCCCAGCGATGTAGCCATTACCGATTCAAAATAAAGATCGGCGTAATCACCGCCGGCAGAAAGGGCTTCGCCGAGGCAGCGCTCCAGCAGCCGCTCGGTGATGCCGAACTTGTCAAAAAAGAACCGCCTCTGATCAACGGCTGGGGAAGGGTCTGGGCGCGTCATCTTGTTTTCAGTTTACGCCCATCGAGACTGCGCCGCCGGGCGCGTGAAGGGCTCAATTTGAACCCAGCCGGGCAGGCAGCGCCGGAGACGGCCGCTTCGTGCTACATTTCTCCCATGAAAACACCGCTGGTGTCAGCCTCGCTTTTTGGGGCTTTGGCCAGCCCGGCGCTCGCGGCTAAGCGTCACCAACATAACCACCATCTTTCCACGCACAAACCCGACTGGGATAAGACATGAGTGACCTCGACGATCTTCGCTATCCTATCGGCCGCTTCAATGCTGCGGAAGCGGCCGCGCCGGCAACACGCGCATCCAGCATTCAAACTTTGCGCCAGGCACCCGGGAATCTGCATAACGCGGTGCAGGGTCTCAATGATGCTCAACTCGACACGCCCTACCGCGAAGGTGGCTGGACAGTGCGGCAGGTGGTTCACCATCTGGCGGATAGCCACGCCAATGCCTACATTCGTGTAAAACTGGCCCTCACCGAAGACTGGCCGACGGTAAAGACTTACGACGAAGCGGCCTGGGCGAAGCTCGCCGACAGCCGCGAGCCCATCGCAGGGTCGCTGGCAATGTATGAGGCCCTGCACCGCCGCTGGGTGGCGTTGCTCGGCTCCCTCAGCGAGGAAGATTTCCAAAAGGGCTTCCATCACCCCGCAATGGGGCGGCAGACGCTGGAACAGAGCCTGGCGCTGTATGCATGGCACGCGCGCCATCACACCGCGCACATTAGCGGTCTGCGCGCGCGCCAGGGCTGGTAGGCACAACCCATGCCCAGCGAGACGGAGCCGGCGGAGCTTGCGCGGCGCATTGCAGAGTACCTGGTCGAGCATCCCGCGGCTGCGGTGCTGGAAGACGGGCGCGTAAAGTTTGACATGCGTTCGGCACGGTACTCGGTGAGCGAAGCGCACGGGCGCTGCCTGCTGCAACTGTGGAGCGAGGAAGTCAACCTTGTTCGCTCGGTGGTGGGAATAGAGGAGCGTGGCAAATGCCTGCGCATCGCCACGCGGCGCATGGGTGTGTCGCGTTTGCAGAGCCTGCAGTTTCTGCCGTCTAATGATCGGCGCACTCCCACCACTCGCGATACGGCGCGGCGGAATTATCAGCGACTGCTGGAGCGTGTTGTAACCCGGAGCTTCATGGGCGCAAAGGCTGAGGGATTTCGCTCGGCAATGGACCTGGAGCACAGCTTCGGACCAGCCTATGCGCGGGGACGATTGCAGCGCGGCCCCGCGGCCGACGCCGTGATCGGCGTTGGTGCGAGCGAATCCGCTTCCACGGTTGACGGAGTATTGACGCTGGGCCTGCTCTGGCTGGATCATTGCCGGCAGCATAGCGATGCGCGCCGGCATTTTGGCGGCCTCAAAGTGGTCGTGCCTGCGGGAATGTGGCGGACGACTGCGGAACGAATGGCTTGGTTAAGTCCCTCTGCAGCGGACTTTCAACTTTACACGCTCGACGAGCGCAGCGAAGAGTTTGAGCCGGTAGACATTCGCGACACCGGCAACCTGGAGTCGCGGCTGGTCCATGCATTTTCGGCAACTATGGCTCTCGAACGATGCCGAAATGGAATTGACCGGCTGATGAGGCTGGTCCCTGAAGGGGCTCGGGAGCGCGTTGAAGTGCTGCCCAAATCACCCACCGAAGTCGCGCTCTTACTGCACGGCCTCGAATTTGCGCGCGCCCGCCATGCCGCGACTGGACACTCGTTTTCTGGAGAAGACGAATCGACCTTTGGGGCTGGAAACAATGAAACACCGCTGACCGAGGAAAATGCCGGTGCTTGCCGTGAGCTTTTTGCGCGGCTTTTCGCGGCGCGCAGGCGCGACGGCGAGCACAACGATCCGCTCTTTCGCATGCATCCCGAGCGATGGCTCGAATCACGCCTGCGCAGCGGGCTGGCGGAACTGCTTCCCCGCTTGCGGGCCGATCTGATGTACTCGCAGGTTCCAGCGCTTTCCGTCGGTGCGCGCGGGATGCTGGATCTGTTGACCCTCGATCGCGAGGGCCGGTTAGCGGTGTTGGAGTTGAAAGCAGACGAGGATCTGCATTTGCCGTTGCAGGCGCTCGACTATTGGATTCGGGTGCGCGCTTTGAATGCGGACCGGCAGCCGGCGGCCGGTGGGGGACGTCCGCTTTCGGCGTTCGAGAGGCAGGGGTACTTTTGCGGAGCCGAGGTCTCGACGCGTGAGCCGCAATTGCTGCTGGCGGCGCCGGCCCTCCGCATTCATCCCGCTAATGAGCCGGTGCTCCGCTATTTTGCGCCGCAGATTGAGTGGGAGCTGATCGCCTTGAGCGAGCATTGGCGCCGCGATCTCAGCGTGATGTATCGCAAGCGATCGACGGGGATCAAGACTTAGCCGGGTTTATTTCGAGACCCCTGGTTTGACAGGGAAGTTATAACTTCGAGCCCGGTTTGCCGGGATTATGATTCTCATATGCCAAATAAATTCCGCTGGGGCGTACTCAGCACCGCAGCTATCGGACTGAAGAAGGTCATTCCCGCTATGCAGCGGGGCGAACATACCCGGGTTACGGCCATAGCCTCACGCGACCTGGCCAAAGCGCAACGGGCGGCTGCTTCGCTTGACATTCCCAGGGCTTATGGATCGTACGAAGAGCTCCTCGACGACCCGGAAATTGACGCAATTTACAATCCGCTTCCTAACCATCTTCATGTCTCCTGGACGGCGAAGGCCGCTGAGGCAGGCAAACACGTGCTTTGCGAGAAGCCGCTGGGAATGAATGCGGCAGAGGCAAAGACGCTGCTCGCGGTGCGCCGGCGCACCGGCGTGAAGATCGGCGAGGCTTTCATGATCCGCAGCTACCCGCAGTGGTTACGGCTGCGCGAGTTACTCGATGAGGGACGCATAGGCGAATTGCGGGCAGTTACCGGATTCTTCAGCTACTTCAATACCGATCCCGCGAATATTCGCAATCTGGTGGAGTTTGGCGGCGGGGCGCTGATGGATATCGGTTGTTATCTAATTCACTCCTCCCGCTATGCCTTCCGGCAGCAACCCTTGCGCGTGGTGGCTGCCGTCGATCGCGATCCCGCGATGCGCACCGACCGGCTGACTTCAGGGCTTATGGAATTTGCGGGCGGCCATGCAATCTTTACCTGCAGTACGCAACTGATTCCTTATCAAAGGGTGCATTTTCTGGGTACGCGAGGACGCATGGAGATGGAGATTCCGTTCAATGCGCCGCCTGACCGGCCAACGCGGATCTTCATTGATGACAGCGGCGACCTGTCAGGAAGCGGCATTACGACGGAGACCTTCCCCACTGCCGATCAATACACGATGCAGGGCGAAGCATTTGCCAGAGCTGTCCGGGAGAATATCGAGCCGCCCGTTTCCCTGGAGGACTCGATCGCCAACATGGCGGTCATCGACGCATTATTCCGTTCAGCAACGACAGGCCAGTGGACATCTCCGGAGAAATAGCCAACCGGAGCCTACAAGATAAGAAGACAAGCTTGAATGATTTCGCCGGGAAATTCGCGATCATTCCACAAACGATTCATTCGCTCTCGATAAACTTGCGCGGAGACGATGAAAGAAACCGCAATCTGGACGGGATAGCGAGAGGTCCCATCCTTCGAAACCTGTCTCTGAACCGGTTAAGCAGGATGGGACGTCAACAGCGAAAGACGAGCCAGACACCGCAAGATGGGTGGGCCGTTCATTGCCGTTCATTTTGAGGACGAAGCGGTTTTCTTTTGTGCGGCCCAGCGCCGCCTGACGGCTTCTGCGATTCGCTTACGGCCCTCTGCCGACAGCCGCCTCTTCTTCCCCGCGGGTTTGGCGGCGACCGCTGCCTTCTTTGCCCGGCCTCCTCGTTTCTTTGGCGCTGCAGCAGCGCCACTTCCGAGTAACACGCGTGCCTGCTGCAGGAGTGCGATTTCGCGATCGATAGATGCCAGAATCTCGGAAACTCCCATACTTTCCTCCAGATAGTCTGAAATGCCACAAGCAATTTGGAGCTAAGTCGCGAGCCCCGCGAAGGATTAACTCCCAGTCTCGATTAACATATCTGCTTTCTAATGATTTGTAAAACGAAAAGAGCATTTCTGAACGGCTTCAGACACGAGAATACGGCTCAAAAGAGGAAAGTTCTATCGGATGAGAGTTAATAAAAAGTATTTATTGAGCCTATTCCTCTGGCGTTTCACATCAGAGCCTTTAGAAGCTTCTCGATGGGAGCTTACCCAGGCCAGATGGACGGTCACGGAGTAATTGGGGTTTCGGCGGAGCAGTGTTTCAAGTCACGATATATGGCTTCGAGACGTGCGGGGTTGCTATCCCAGGAAAACATGAAGCGTGCCGCACCTCCGATAAAGGTGTAGAAGTGCCATCCACTGTCGCGGAGACGATTCAAGACTTCTTCAGGGGCGCTGATGAATACGGCATTCGCCTCAACGGGGTAGGTTATGCGAATCCCGGGAATCCCTTTGATGAGCTCGGCAAAAACGCGTGCGCATTGATTGGCATGCGCCGCATTGCGAAGCCACGCGCCGCTTTCGATCATTCCCACCCAGGGAGCGGAGAGAAAGCGCATTTTCGATGCTAATTGCCCGGCCTGCTTGCAGCGATAGTCAAAATCGACAGCCAGCTTGCGGTCAAAGAACAACACCGCCTCTCCAACTGCCATGCCATTTTTTGTTCCACCAAAGCAAAGGACGTCCACTCCGCTCTTCCACGTCATTTCCGCGGGAGAGCAACCCAGACCGGCACAGGCATTGGCGAAACGCGCTCCATCCATGTGCAGATAGAGGCCGTGGGCTTTACATGCGTCGGAGATAGCCCGCAACTCCGCGAGAGTATAGACGCGCCCCGTTTCCGTGGATTGTGTGATTGTCGCCACGCGCGGCTTGGGATAGTGGATGTCCTGTCGCTTCGTCGCCAGTTCGTGAATGGAATCCAGCGTCAGCTTTCCATCAATCGCCGGCGCAATCAGCAATTTGGAGCCGTTGGAAAAGAATTCCGGCGCGCCGCATTCGTCGGTTTCAACATGCGCCTGTTCGCAGCAAATAACCCCATGGTAAGACTGGCAGAGTGAAGCTAGAGCCAGGGAGTTAGCGGCAGTACCGTTGAATACAAAGTACACTTCGCAATCGGTTTCAAATAGCGCACGAAACGCGTCGGCCGCTTGCGCAGTCCATGGATCGTCGCCATAGGCTCTGGCATGTCCGCGGTTTGCGGTATCAAGTGCCTGCCATGCCTCCGGGCAGATGCCAGCATAGTTATCGCTGGCGAACTGCTCAAGTTGCTCCTGCTCTTCGGTCTCGCGCATAGCGGATCCTTTCCTGGTTCTGAAGTGACTGGTCATGAATTCCCCATGTTGCCACGGGCAATACGGTTGTGAGAATCGCCATCTTGCCAATTCCGAATTACGGAATGTAGTCTACTGCAAGCTGGTGGTTCCCACTCGGATGCTGCCGATCTTGGCGGCGACCAACCGGAAATGGAGCAAAGCAGTCATGGATGAGACGCAAAGCGCAAATCGAAACGGAGACCGCAACGAGTCACAGACCGTTCTGCGCGCCTGCGAAGTATTAAGGGCATTCCGGCGAGCGGGCGAAGAATTGCCGCTGGTTGAAGTCATGCAGCGCACCGGTCTGCCCAAGACCACGACCTTCCGATTGTTGCGAACATTGATTCACGGAGGTCTGATCGAGCGGGCCGGGGCCGGGCTCTATCGCAACAGCTTTGGGCCGGTAATGGAGAGCCCGTTTCGGGTGGGATTTGCAACTCAGGGAGACACCGAATTCGCGCGTGAGGTGAACCGCGGATTGGAGATGGTAGCAGCGCGGGAGCGGGTGCGTCTGATCACGCTTAACAATCGCTATAGCGCGCGCGAGGCGCTTCGCAACGCTGATCTGCTGATCCGCGAGCACGTGGATCTGGTGCTGGAATTTCAAACCTATGACCGCATCGCACCGGCCATCGCAGCGCGTTTTCTGGCAGCAAAGACACCGGTAATCGCCATTGAAGTGCCGCATCCCGGAGCCACTTATTTCGGTGCCGACAATTACAAGGCAGGACTGATGGGCGGCAAGGCGCTGGGCCGCTGGACCCGCGAGAACTGGGGCGACCAGGTAGATCAGTTAGTCCTCATGGAGCTGCCCATTGCCGGATCGTTGCTGGAGCTGCGCCTGGCCGGACTGGTGGATGGTTTGCGTTCCGAATTGCCGCGCATCGTAGAGACGCCACTCATCCGCTTAGACGGGCGGGGAAGCTTTGACCAGGTGCTGGATGTGATGCGCAAATACCTGCGGAGGCGACGGCCGCGCCGGACTCTCGTGGGCACGGTGAATGACATCTGTGCTCTGGCCGCGCTGCGTGCTTTTGAGGAGGCCGGCTCGCCGGAACAGTGCGCGGTAATGGGACAGAATGCATTGCGCGCGGCGCGCGATGAGCTGCGCCGCACGGGGACACGGCTGATTGGCTCGGTCGCATACTTCCCTGAGCGTTATGGAGAGGAACTGGTTCCTCTGGCACTGAATATCCTGCGCAGAAAGCCGGTGCCGACGGCAGTGTTCGTCAAACATCAGCTCTTAACTCCACGCAATGTGGATCTGGTCTATCCGCTGGATTGCGTGGCCGCTCACGATGGGGTTCCGAAAGAGCGAGCCAGAATGACTGCGTCGCGGGAGGAAAATTCCGAAGAGTGGAATCTGTCGAGCGCCGAAATTTAGGCGCCCGAGTTGCTGCGCGGAGACATTAGATTGACAGTTGGGAGCAGGCTGGAAACGGTGAAGGGTGCATTTTCACGCAGGGAGTTTCTGACTGGCGCGGCGGCGGCGCTGGCTGCCGTGGGCTTAGAGGCGAAAGCAATCTGCGCAATCGCCTTCAAAGACAAACTCTCGGAATTCGATTACGACCATGTGCAATTGACGGGCGGACCGCTGAAACAGCAGTACGACCGCGTGTGCGCGTCGTACCTGGGGCTGGACAACGATCGTTTGCTGAGGGTGTACCGCGAGCGCGCCGGATTGCCCGCTCCGGGAACACCGATGGGCGGATGGTACGGTCGGAACGGATTCGTGCCAGGACATTCGCTGGGACAGTATATTTCCGGACTGGCGCGTCTGGGAAAGACCACCGGAGACCAGGACTGCCGGGAAAAAGTGCGGGCCCTCGTTGAAGGATTTGCTGCCGCTTTCACCAAGAGTGGCGCGATTTACGCGGCGCCCAATGCGGAAAAGCTCTGGCCATGCTACATCCTCGACAAGCATCTTGCCGGACTTATGGATGCGTGGCAGCTTTCCGGAGTAGAGCAGGCGCGCGAATTGCTGCCCCAGGTATTTCAGGCTGCGCTGCCGTTTATTCCCGCGCAGGGACATGACCGCATTGGTAAAAGTAAACCTCCTTACGATGAAACCTATGTGCTGCCCGAGAGCTTGTTTTCGGCTTATGAGATTACTGGCGATCGAGCCATGTATCACCGCGCGGTCACTTATCTGCTGGACCGGGAGTTCTTTGATCCGCTCAGCCGCGGCGAAGATGTTTTGCCCAGGAAGCATGCTTACAGCCACGCCATTGCACTGAGTTCGGCGGCCAAAGCAAGACTGGTGCTGGGAGAACAGAAATATCTGCATACTTTGGAGAATGCGTGGAGATTTCTCGCCACTGAGCAACAGTATGCAACTGGCGGCTGGGGACCCGACGAGTTATTCATTGAGCCGCACCTAGGGCAGCTATATGAAAGCCTTCTCACCACAAAAGACCACTTCGAAACACCTTGCGGAAGCTACGCGGCGACAAAACTAGCTCGCTATCTCTTGTGCGCGACAGCGGACGGCCGTTACGGCGATGGTCTCGAACGCGTCGTATTCAATGCTCTATTGATGGTGAAAGAACCAGATTCAAATGGCGATTATTTTTACTACTCCTCGTATAACTCGGACGCAAATAAGGTTTACTACCCGCAAAAGTGGCCTTGTTGCTCGGGCACTCTGGTCCAAGGCGTGGCCGACTATGTGAAGAATATCTACTTCCGCTCCGCAGACGGAGTCTACGTGAATCTGTATGCCCCCTCGCGGGTGCGGTGGACACAAGACAGCACGGAGATTACGCTGACACAGGAAACCAGCTATCCGCTGGGCGAGAAGGTGAAACTGCGCGTCGATTGCGCCGCGCCAACGGAGTTTGCGCTGCGGATGCGCATTCCCGGCTGGCTGACCCAGAAGCCGGATCTGCGCGTGAACGGCAACCCGGTGCCTGTAGAGGCGAAGCTCGGCTTCGCCACATTGCGTCGACGCTGGAAACGCGATGACACCGTGGCTTTACAACTGCCCCAGAGCTTTCGCTCCGAGGCCATCGACGATATGCACCCGAAAACTGTAGCAGTGCTGCGCGGGCCATTGGTCTATGTGGAACTAAGTCCACGGGACGGAGAAATAGCCCTAATCAAGTTAGATCAACTGCGCCCCCTCGCGGAGACGACCGGACTCTACTGCGCGGGAGCAGATGGGCGATCGAGTATTCACGCGCCTCTCTATTTCGTGCGCAATGAGAGTTACACGACTTACTTTGAGAATGCTGGATGAAGAAACTGAAGGTGCGGAGAGTTATTCATGCGAAACGGCGGCGCGGTGCAATACCGATTGCTGTCGGCTTGGGAATAGCGCTGGGGCTCTTTGCTGCCAAGCCCGCCTCCGTCCATGGCGAAACGGCCGCCTCGAAACTTCCCTCCTTGCTGCTGGGCGCGGCCTGGTATCCGGAGCAATGGCCGGAATCGCGATGGGACAAGGATCTGCAGCTGATGGAGGCTGCGCATCTTGACGTGGTGCGCGTGGGCGAGTTTGCATGGAGCAGTGAAGAGCCATCGGAGGGCCACTACGACCTGGACTGGCTGGAGCGCGCGATTCGCATGGCTGAGAAGCATCACATCGCCGTAGTGCTGGGAACGCCTACCGATGCGCCCCCTGCATGGCTGACGACAAAGTATCCTGAAACACTGCGCGTGGACGAGGATGGACGCCGCGCCCAGCATGGCCTGCGAAGACAGTTCAATTATGCCGATCCGCTTTATCGCAAATTTTGCGCCCAGATCGTGACTCAGTTAGCCCAGCGCTTCGGCCACGATCCGGACGTTATTGGATGGCAGATCGGCAATGAATACACCGACGAGTCCTTCGACGCAGACACGCGCCGGCAATTCGATAAGTGGCTTGCGGCACACTTCCATACCCTCGACGCGCTCAATGCTGACTGGACGACCGCTTACTGGAGCCAGACTTATGATCGGTGGGATGCAATTCCCTTGCCGGACGAAGCCAACGAGAACCCCGGGCTCTTACTGGCATACAAACACTTCGTCACCGACACCTGGCGAAGCTTTCAACGCGTGCAGATCGATGTGATCAGGAAATATGCCGATCCGCGCCAGTTCATCACCACAAACTATGGCGGGTTGGGCTGGTCAGATCACTTTGACCATTACATCGTTGCGCAAGACCTGAGCCTCGCCTCGTGGGACGACTACGTGGGTGAAGGGCATTTGAAGGTTGCCCGCAACGGCGCCATGCATGACCTGGTGCGCGGCTTCAAGCGCGCCAATTTCTGGGTGATGGAGACGCAGCCGGGGTCGGTGAACTGGGCGCCGGTGAACAACACGCTGGATCGCGGCGAGACGCGCGCCATGGCCTGGCAGGCTGTGGGTCATGGCGCAGACGCGGTGCTCTACTGGCAATGGCGCAGCGCGTTGAACGGGCAGGAGCAGTATCATGGCTCGCTGCTGGGCCCGGGTGGCAAACCGTTGCCGATTTACAGCGAAGTAAGTCAGGTTGGAAGCGAATTCGAGCGCGCCGGTGCGGCACTGGCGGGCACCTCGCCCAAAGCGCAGGTGGCCATTCTGCACAGCTACAACAGCCGGTGGGCGATCGACTTTCAGCGCTTCAATCGCAACTACCATCAGCTAAGCGTGCTGCTCGATTATTACCGGCCTTTGCGACAGCAGCGGCTCACAGTAGACATTGTGAATGCGGACGCGCCGCTCGATTCTTACAAACTCGTGCTTGCGCCGGATCTCAATGTAATATCCTCGCAGCTTGCGGCGCACCTGCTCGCCTATGTCGAGCAAGGCGGTGATTTGTTGCTGGGGCCGCGCTCGGGCATGAAGAACGAGTACGACGCACTGAATGTGCAACGGCAGCCGGGGCCGCTGGTTGCACCGCTGGGCGGGCGCGTTGAAGAGTATTACGCGCTGGAGACAGCGGTGCCGGTGAGTGGCGCGATGGGCGTGGGAACGGCGGCGCTTTGGGCGGAGCGGCTCTGGGTGCGCGCGCCGGACGATACAGTGCTGCTGCGTTATGGCAAATCAAACGGCTGGCTGGATGGGCATGCGGCGATGATAACGCGGCGCGTGGGGAAAGGTCGGATTTCATATCTGGGCGCCGTGCTCGATCCGGCGCTGATGGATCGCGTGATTGCGTGGGCGACGAGCGACGCGAAGATAAAGCCGGAGTTCGCTCCGCTGCCGGATGGTGTGGAAGTTTGCAGGCGTGTGAGTGCAAGTCACACCATCTTTGTACTTATCAATCACGGCGCTGTGCCGGCGGAGATTCAATTGCCTGTCGCCATGAAAAACGTGCTCGACGGTGGAAAAAACGTCACCAGGGTCCAGTTAGGCGCGCAGGGAGTGAGTGTGCTCGAATCGGCGCGTTAATTGCGAAGGCGCGGAGTCACTGCAGTTAGAGGAGAAGATCGAATGGAACCAAGGATGACGCGACGGAAGTTCTCCGGTGGATTGGCAATGGCCGTGGCTGGGGCCCCTCTGAGTGGCGGCCGGAAGCTATTCGCGGAGGATTTCACTGACCGGCAGATTGCGCCGTTTCGCACCCCTTATAAATACGAAAAGCTGGTGCTGGCGGCGTCGACAGATCCGCGAGCCTTCGACCGCAAATCGGTTGACGATCCATTTGTCTTTCGACACGAAGATGGGTTTTACATGCTTTATATCGGCTTCGATGGAAAGGGATATCAGACGGGTCTCGCCAAATCGCCGGATCTTGTTCATTGGGAGCGGGTGGCCTGCGTTGCGCGGCGCGATCCGAATTCGCAATACACACGCTTCAACATTGCCCTGAGCTGCATTGTGCGCGAAGATCAGCTCACTTCGCCGGGGAAGCTGAAGAAGGTGCAGGGGCGCTTCCTGGGCGCGTGGAATGCCTATCCGAACGCCGGATACGAAGAGGGTGCGGCGGTGATCGGGCTGGCGTGGAGCGACAATCTGCTGCATTGGGAGCTGACCGAGCCGATACTTTTTCCCAAGGACGGCGCGCCGTGGGAGCACGGCGGGCTTTACCGTCCCAATCTCATCGAGTATGACGGGACTTTCTACCTTTACTACAACGCGAAAACAGACCCCGTGCCGAAGCACGGATGGCATGAACAGACCGGCGTGGCGACATCACGGGATCTGAAGCAGTGGACGCGGTATGCGGGCAATCCTATCTTGCACAACGGCGGGGCTGATTCGTGGGACGCGGTCTTCGCCAGCAATCCCTTCGTGGTGCAGCACAGAGAATTGTGGGGCATGTATTACTACGGCCTCGACCGGCGCGGCGTGGCGCGCGAGCTGCTGGCGCTGGGCCACGATCCCTTCCACTTCACAAAAGTGGATGAAATCATGATCAACGTGGGCGCGCCGGGCAGTGTGGATGAAACTTACGCGCACAAGCCATGTGTGATCTACCACGACGGCGCCTTGTATCACTTCTATTGCGCCGTATCCGGCAAATGGCCGCATCAAGTGCGGGGAATTTCGGTGGCGCGGTCAAAGCCATGGTGAGTGGCAGGTGTACGGCTAGTTGCTGGGTGGGCTGGCGGCACGGATCTCGTAGCGACCGGATCCGACCAGGATGCTTACTGAAGCATCGTTGAGTTGCGCAGAGATTTCGCCCGCGGCTTTGGAGGGCTCGGCTCCATTGATGGTGACAGTGTGGGGATCGGCGGATTTTAACTCGATTGTCGCCGTTGCATTGGCGGGCACTACAAAGTCATAGACAACCTGAGAGCCTTCGCGCCTCCAGTCGCTCTCGATGGCGCCGAGTGCGGATTGGTAAGAAGTGCGCACCCATTGAATGGGGTTCAGCACGGCCGGATTGAGGATGATTCGCGCTGCGCTCTGCCGGGCGAAATTGACGTTGATGCCTCCGAGGCCACCGTAGAACCATTCTTCCGCGTCGCCGAACATCAGGTGATCCTGCGAACTCGTCGGATTTGCGTCCCAGGTTTCCGTCAGCGATGTGGCGCCCTGCGCGAGCTGATAGCCGTAACTTGGCGCATCGGTGCGCAGGAACATGTCAAGCAGCACATCGGAACGGCCGCCTTGCATCAAGGCGTCGACCAGATAAGGGAAGCCGATCTCGCCGGCGGTGGTGTGGTTGTGGTGCGCGCGAATGTCGGCGACGAGGGCATCGAATACTGCCGGCTGCTGATCTTCCGGGACCATGCCCAGGGCCAGCGGCATGGCCTGCGCGGTCTGGCTGCCGCGGTCGTAGATGTGCAGGGCGGGGTGGAAGAAGCGCGCATTGAAGGCATTTCGAACCTGCTCGGCCTGGCGCTGGTAATCGCTGCTTTCCGCGGCCAGGCCGAGAAGCGCGGCAGTCTTCTGCACGACGCGAAGATCCTGGTAGTAGGTGGCGGTGGCGGTGACGCCGGGCGAGGTGAGCTTGGAGAAGCAGCCGGGAGGACCGGGGCCGACGTCGCACCAGTCGCCGAGGCCGTAGGCGACGATGCCGTTATGGGCGCGCGTGGCGAGATAGGCAACGTAGCGGCGCATGACGCCGAACTGCGCGGAAAGAAAGCTCAGGTTGCCGGTGCGCTGGTAGACATGCCAAGGCGCGAGCACGGCAGCGCTGCCCCACTCGGGAGAGTCATTGAAGACGTCGTACTTTTGCGGATCGAAGACGACGTATTGCGGCGCGATTTCCGGAACCATGCCGGCTTTGGGGCCGCTGGTCTTTTGCGCGTCGGCGATGTTGCGCGCCGTGGCCGCATAGAGATGCGCAAAGTCAAAGTCGTAAAGCATGGACGGCGCCATCAGTTGCGTTTCTTCGAGCCAGCCGAGCTTTTCGCGATGAGGGCAGTCAGTGAAGATGCTCATGGCGTTGTTTTCAATGGCGTGAAGGATGAGCATGTGGATGCGATTGAGCAGCGTATCGGAGGAAAGGAAGCTGCCAACCTGTGGGGATGAGGAATGAATGGCGTCGCCGCGTACGCTCAACAAGCGAACGCCGCTCGGCGCGGATGCGCCCCGCACTTCCAGGTAGCGAAAGCCGTAATAGCTGAAGCGCGGATGCCAGCTCTCGATTCCGGCGCCGCGCAGGGTGTAAGAGAACCACTGCGGGCGGCCGGAGCTGCGCTGGGTGACGAGGCCGCCCTGGTCGAGCAGTTCTCCGGGAATGAGCTTGACCACCGCGCCCGAATGGCCGCTGACCGCAATTGCAGGCCATCCGGCGAAGTTCTGGCCAAAGTCGTAAACCGCGACGCCCGGCGCAGGATGGGTGATTTTGACGGGCGAGTATACGTGCATCAGGCGGATGGGAGGCGCGAGCTCGGGCATTAACTCGCCCCCCGGGCCGTCTGTTACCAGAGCCGATTGCCAACGGGCATCGTTGAATGCGGGTTGATCCCAGCCTTGTGGTTCGAGACGACCGTCGTAGTCTTCGCCACCGTAGGTGGATGAGAACGTGATGGGTCCCGGCGCTGTTTTCCAGCTTCCGTCACTGTCAATTTCAACGGAGCTGCCGCCGGCGAATTCAACATCGAGCTGGACAATGCACTTGAGCGGGCCGAAGCTGCCCACGAATTTGGTATAGCGGCCGGGCGTGTGCAGCACGCGATACATGCCGTTGCCGAGCATGACGCCGAGCGCATTCGGGCCGCGGTGCAGCAAGGCGGTAACGTCGTAGCTGTCGTAAAAGACGATCTTCCGATAGTCGCTCCAGCCGGGAGTGAGCAGATCGTCGCCGACTTTGCGGCCGTTCAGGCGCAGCTCGTCCTGGCCCATGCCCGAGGCGTAAAGAACCGCGCGGAGGACTGGCTGCGCGATTACGAAAGTCTTGCGAAACAGGGGCATGGGCGCATTGGGCGCGGCGTCTGGCGATTGGATCCAATGCGCGCGCCAGTCCGGCGCCTGGCCCCAGTGGGCTACGGCGCTCCATGGGGATGCGCTGCCCTTCTCGTCCCAAACCCGGACTCGCCACGCGTATTCGTGTTGCGGGTTGAGGGCGGGGCCCTGGTATTTCACTGCGGAAGCGGCGTCGCTGCGCGCAATGCCGCTGTCCCAGAGCAGGTTCTTTCCGGCCGCGAAGGGGCGGCCGGCTGCTGCGACCTGAAGCTGATAGGCCGACTGGCTTACCCCGTGCAGCGTCGGCGAGGCGGCACTGAGAGTCCACGAAAAGGACGGCTGCGCGCTGGCGATCGCCAGCGGATTGCGCCAACCGTCGCATCGCAGTGCGGCTGGCGCAAGCAGATACGAGACCGGACGGGGCGGTTTTGAGCTTCTGGCCCAGGCAACACTGCAAAGAGCGGCCAGGGTCAAGGCCAGCGCTTTGCAGCGGCACGCGCGAGGGCCGGAGGTTGACGCGAAAGCGGGAGCGGGCGTGATCACCAGCATTGGTCATATCGCACCAACGGCAGACGACGCAATATGCAAGCGGACGGAGGTCTGATAGTTTCATTGGGGTGAAGCGCATGGGTCCGGGTAATTTGGGGGCCGTCGTGGCCGCCGAGGGCATCGCACCGGCTTCGGGCGCGAGGCCAGTGCGCGCGCAAACGCAAGCGCAGCGCGTGCTGCAGCAACTGGAGCGCGGTCGCGAAGGCATGCAGGGGCCGTTCCAACCGAACTGGGAGTCGCTGGGCGCGCATCGCGTGCCGGAGTGATTTTGCGACGCGAAGTTCGGAATTTTCATTCGCGGGGCGCGTACTCCGTTCCGGCATCCGGAAAGGAATGGTATTTGCGGAACAGGTACTCCATAGAGGCAAGTCGCTGCGCAGACTAGCTTAATAAGGATCAGGAAAATGAAGGGCATTCACTGGACGGCGGCAGTTTTGTTGGGACTTTTCGCAACCTTGGCTCATGCGCAAAGCGGCGCGGGTTTGATTTTCCCGCCCCTTTCGAGCGGCAAGGCCCTGCCGGGGACGCAGCGCGACAATCATGCTTCGACATTGGTGGAACTGAAGAATGGCGATGTGATGGTGGCGTGGTTTGGCGGTACCCGCGAGGGCGCGCCAGACGTAAAGATCTACGGCGCGCGTCTGCACAATGGCGTCTGGAGCAGGCCGGTAGTGCTGGCAAGCGCCGACGGAGTGGCGTGCTGGAACCCGGTGCTCTTTCACACCCGCGACGGGCGGCTCTGGCTCTACTACAAATACGGCACGCATCCCAGCACCTGGAAGGGAGCGCGCAAGTGGAGCGATGACGAAGGCCGGAGGTGGAGCAAAGTTGAGTATCTTCCCGACGGCATTCTGGGGCCGATCAAGGACAAGCCGCTGGTGCTTCCCGACGGCACCATCGTGAGCGGATCGTCGGTGGAAAACGGCAAGTGGAACGCGTGGATCGAGCGCTCGACGGATAACGGGAAGACGTGGACCAAGTTCGGGCCCATCACCGTGCCGGCCAGTGAAGATGTGCCCAGCGCGGCGGCGCTGGCCGCGGCCCGCCAAAAGCAGGGGCCGGCCGTGGACGGCGTGCACACGAAAGTCTATCCGCCATCCAAGACGACGGTAGGGATCATTCAGCCGTCGGTGGTGTGGATGGGCGGCAAGCATCTGCGTTTTTTTGCGCGGAGCCGCACGCGCGCCGCGCAAATTGCCGTGGCCGACTCCTGGGATGACGGCCGGACGTGGACGCAGGCGCATTTCATCGACTTGCCCAATCCGAATTCCGGAATCGACGCGGTGCGGCTGAGGGACGGGCGCATCGTGCTGGCGTTCAATGACAGCTATAACGAGCGCACGCCGCTGAACCTGGCTGTCAGCCGGGACGGAGAGCATTTTCGGATCTTCAAAACCCTCGAAGACGGGCCCGGGCAGTATTCCTATCCCGCCATCATCCAGGCTTCGAACGGCGACATTCTCGTCACTTACTCGTGGCGGCGCGAATCGATCAAATTTGTTCGCCTTCCGCTCCGCGAGGTTCCGCAGTGACCTGGCCTGCCGTGAAGCGCGGCGCCCGTCCTTAGCCGCCTGCAAGCCTCGCATGCACGAGCATGTTTAAGCCCAACAAACACAGATTTGCTTAAGACGGTTTGTGCTCATCGGAAAGATAAAGGAGCCCTGGAGGCAATTGAGACGGCAGTTTAGCTGCCTGGTTCTATGCGCTGGGAAGCAGCTCGATCGCCGGCCGCGGTGAAAGATGCGGGCGCTGAACCTGGAAGGAGTTCTCTAAAATGAGAAAATAAATGTATACTCTCGAAAATAAACGGGAATTTTCTGTGATGCGCACGTCAAGCAAAAAACGCGACGCGATTCCATACTCTGCCAGGGCGCAAAAGGGGCGGGCATTTCACTGGCCGGATGGGCAAGGGTGCGGTCACGGTGGCCGAGACGATCTTGCGGGCCGGGCAGGAGGACGAGTGCCGTCATGCACACAGTAGATGTCCTCATCATCGGCGTGTATCTGCTGGCGCTGGTGGCCATCGGGGTGGGCGTCGCAGGACGGCAGAAGTCGACCGACTCCTACTTTGTCGCCAGCCGCTCGGTGCCGGGATGGGCTGCAGGGCTTTCGCTGCTGGCGACGATTATCACCAGCGTTTCATTTATCGCCTATCCGGGTGCAGCCTACGCGGGAAACTGGACGCTGCTGGTGCCGGGCATTCTCTTTGTCGCCGTTATCGTTTCCATCGGACCGGTGGTGGTGCCGTTTTTCCGGCATGCGGTATCCATGTCGGCTTACGAGTATTTCGGCAAGCGGTTTGGTCCGCGGGCGCGGATGTATTCCTCCTTCGCCTTTGCCGCCGGCCATTTTGCCAAGATGGGCTTCGTGTTTTACCTGCTGGCGCTTTCGGTATCGAGCTTCACCGGATGGCCGGTCAGCTGGCTGATTGTGGGGCTGGGCGCGCTGGCCATCTTTTATACCTTCATCGGCGGCCTGAAAGCGGTCATCTGGACCGACGTGGTGCAGGGATTCGTGCTGTGGGCGGGCATCGCGGCCACCATCAGTTTGCTGCTGTTCTCATCGCGCTCGGGACCGGGGGCGATGCTGCATCTGATCGCCGTTCATCACAAGATGGCGCTGGGGAGCATGGATTTCGATCTCTCCCGGCCGACGTTTTGGACGCTGGCAATTTACGGTCTGTTTTTTTACCTGCAAAAGTACACCGCCGATCAGACGGTGGTGCAGCGTTATCTGGCCGCCAGGTCAGATCGGCAGGCGCTGGGCGGCATCGCCATGGGCGCGTGGCTCTGCCTGCCGGTGTGGACGGCGTTCATGTTCATCGGATCGCTGCTATGGGCGTTCTATAAGCAGGGAGGAGGCGCGTTGCCGGCTTCCATCACCCGGCCGGACCAGGTATTCCCCTACTACATGGTCGCGCAGATGCCCGCGGGCGTGGGTGGGCTGTTTCTGGCGGCGCTCTTTGGCGCGGCCATGTCCATGCTGGCCTCGGACCTGAACTGCCTGGGGCTGATCCTGGTGGAAGACTTTTACGCGCACTTTTTCCCTGACCACTCAGACGCTCAGCGGTTGCGTTTCGGCAAAGCCTCGATCGTACTATGCGGTTTTCTGGCAATTGCCGTAGCGCTGCGGCTTACCAGCACGCATGGTTCGGCTCTGGCGCTCTATTACACGGCAACCGCCATCGTGGCCGGAGGGCTCGCCGGGTTGTTTCTGCTGGCATTTCTATCGCGGCGCGCTGGGTGCGCAGCGGCATGGTCGGGAATCATCGCCAATCTGCTCTTTACCGCCTGGGCGACGCTCACCGTCAACGGCGGCAAGATCCTGGATCTGGGCGCCTATAACTATCCCTGGAATGAGTACACCATCGGAGCCGTGGGGAACGTGTTGTTGCTGGCGGTCGGACTTTTGACCGCGGCCATTTTCCCTGTGCGCACCGGCTCGTCCTCGCGGCACACGCTCTGGGACTGGCTGACCGAGAGCAGGGGACCGCAACTTCATGCTATGCAATTGGGAGACACACCATGAACCGTTTACGGCAGGCAGTACAAGACAACGGCGGTAAAACCCTGCTCGGGGCAGCCGTCTATTTTTATGATCCCGTCTTTCTGGAGATCTGCGCACATCTCGGCTATCAGGCCATCTGGATCGAGATGGAACACGGACACATCACCTTTGCAGAGGCCGCGGACCTGTGCCGGATGGCGGCCGGTTCGGGCATGCTTACCATGATCCGTATTCCCGATGTGCAGCGCGCCAACGTGCTCAAGGCCGCCGAGTGCGGTCCTGACATCCTGGACGTTCCCATGATCGAGCAGCCGGAGCAAATGCACCAGTTGCGGAAATTCGCGCGCTTCGCTCCGCAGGGCAACCGCGGATTCTTCTCCGTCTCGCGCGCCATTAACTATGGGATTCGCGGCGGAGTTGTAGACAAGCAGCAGAACCTCAACGGCGACCTCTGCCTCATGGCCCAGATCGAAACGGAAGCCGCGCTGAGCCGGATCGATGAGCTGGCTTCGGTTCCGGATGTGGACCTGTTCATCGGCCCTGCGGACTTGGCGGCCAGCCTTGGGGTTCCCTCGCAGACCAGCCATCCCAAGGTGCGGGCAGCGGCGACGGAAATTGTGCGGTCGGCGCGCAGGCACGGCAAATGCGTGGCCACGGCGTGCGCTGCGGACGAGTATGGTTTTTGGCTGGGCCTGGACATCGACCTGCTCTTCTGCACCAACGATATTGCCTGCCTCAAATACGCTGCAGGCGAGTTGCTTGGCGAAGCGCGTGAAGCTCTGCAAAGCAGGTCTGAAGCAGCACTGCAAACTGCGGAGAACCCAAACGGAGCTCGGAGCGGTCCCAAGCGCTGAACGGTGAATAGTGGGGCCGAAAGCGTAATCTCCGCTTCCGTGGGGAGAAGCTGTAGGCCCGGACATCGTTCATGGCGCACGAGCGTCTGCACCAAATTAGTTTTCAAAAATACTTGTTTATTTTCACAATGCTTGCAGATAAGCGAGTTGCCGATTAAACTTCTTTTCGACATGAAGTTTGGTTTCTGCCCATGGCTCGCCTTGACTGCCGCGCTACTGCCGGCGAGCCTGTTTGCAAGCAATGCGCCGCAGCAAAAAGTCTTCACGCTGCTCAAGCCGGCCGACTATCACCACTACATTCTCAAATTCGACGCGTCGGAGCTGGCAGCCACCCAGAAGGCAGCCCCGGACGAGTGGCCATGGCTCAAGGTCAACATTCCGCTCTTCGACTGCTCGAACAAACAGTTCGAAAACATGTACTATTTTCGCTGGTTCGCCTGGGACAAGCACCTGGTGCACACCCAGCAATACGGGTACCTGATCACGGAGTGGCTGCCCAAGCCGCAATTCCCAAATTATGGAGCCTTGCCGGATGCCGCCCCCTTTCACCTGGGAGAAGCGCGCTGGCTGCGCAATCCGCAGATCGCCGAAGATTACGCGCGCTACTGGATCTCGCCGGGGGCGCGTCCGCGCCTTTACAGTTTTGCCCTGGCGGCCAGTGTGCGCGACGTGACTCTGGCCACGGGCGACACGGATCTGGGGGCCAGCATGTTGCCGGGGCTGATTTCGAATTACAAGGCGTGGGTGGCGACGCAATTCGATCCATCGGTGGGCCTGTTCTGGTCCATCGACACGCGCGACGCCATGGAAAAGTCGATCAGCGGCGACGGCTACCGGCCCACCTTGAACAGCTACATGGTGGGCGACGCGCGTGCGATTGCCGATTTCGCGCGGGATACGGGGGACGCGGCGGAAGCAAACGAGTACGCCGCCAGGGCAGACATTTTGCGAGACACGATCGAGACCAAGCTGTGGAATCCCCGGGACCAGTTTTACGAAGTTCTCTCGCCGGCGGCCGATTCCGGCATTCGCAAGCAGAAAAAATTCAAAGACAACGGGACGGTGCTGAAGCTTGCCGGGGTGCGCGAGCTCATTGGCTATATTCCGTGGGAGTATTACCAGCCGACGCCGAGCCACGACGTAGCCTGGACGCAACTCTTCAATCCCCAGGGCTTCGCCGGCAAATACGGGCCCACCACCGCCGAGCGCCGCAGCCCGCGCTTCAATTTCCCGTCGAGCGATCAATGCACGTGGAACGGTCCTTCCTGGCCTTACGCGACCACGCAAACGCTGCTCGCACTCGCCGATTTGCTCAACGGCGCGCCGCAGACCTACATCGGGAAACAGCAGTATTACCGGCTTTTTTCCAATTACGTCCGCAGTCAGCACCGCATTCTTGCCGATGGCAAAAGGATCGACTGGATCGACGAAAACCTGAATGCGGATACCGATGAGTGGATCGCCAGAGCGAAGCTGATTGCCAAGCACAGCAGGCAGGTCGGGCGCGGTAATTATTACAACCATTCGGGCTTTGCCGATCCGCTGATTACGGGTCTCATCGGACTGCGGCCACGCGCCGGCAACAAGCTGGTGCTGCATCCGCTTTTGCCCCCTGGCGAGTGGAGTTATTTTGCCGTCGACGGCCTTCCCTATCACGGTCATCTGCTGACGATTGTCTACGACGCGTCGGGCAAGCACTACCACCGCGGGCGCGGATTGACGGTGTATGTCGACGGGAAAAAGCTGGCGAATCGCCCCACCCTGGGACCGCTGGAAGCCGAGCTTCCAAACTGAATTTGATGTTTTCTCCGTTTTTGTCAGCTCGAGCGGACCGCATAGGAAAGTTCAGGTTCAGCTCAACGATCTTGCCTTGAGGAGTTGCGATAAAGTGGTGCGTTTGAAGATTCTTCCTCATGTGTTTTTGGGATTCGCAGCCGTTTCCGCGATGGCGCAGAAGCCCAATGCCATCCCCATGGTTCGCATCCATGCCGGATCGTTCCTGATGGGCGCGGGACCGGAGGCGCTTCCACCGGCGGTGACCAATGGATACGGCGTGATGTCCACAAGGCCCGCGCACGGCGACTGGGACGAGCATCCGGCGCACAAAGTCACGCTGACGCATGGATTCCTGATCGCGAAGAATCTGGTTACGGCGAAGGAGTTTCAGGCGTTTGACCCCAGTTACAAGCCGGTCGCGAGGTTTCCCGGT
The DNA here is from genome assembly GCA_030038435.1 of Acidobacteriaceae bacterium. Lineage (GTDB taxonomy): Bacteria > Acidobacteriota > Terriglobia > Terriglobales > Acidobacteriaceae > Telmatobacter. Next base: position 87,112 of record JASHOY010000462.1, read on the forward strand.
TACGCCGCCGGAGTGAGCTATGAGCAGGCAGTGGCATTTTGCAAATGGCTCTCCAAGAAAACCGGCAAACCCTATCGCCTGCCCACGGAGGCTGAGTGGGAGTATGTGGCGCGCGCCGGAACGCGAACGCCGTTCTTTACCGGCGACACGCCGCCCAGGCCGAGTGAGGCGAACCCCTGGGGGGTGGTGATTGCCGAAGGCACTCCGGAATGGGTGGCGGACTGGTACGCGCCTTATCAGCCGGGGCCGCAGGTGAATCCTACCGAGCCGCTCGATGGCCATTTTCGAGTGCTGCGCGGTGGCGGACTCGACTTCCGCAAATCGAGGTCGGGCATGATCTACCCCGCCATGGCGCCCTACTTCATGCGCTCGGCCAATCGCGCCAGCATGGCTCCGAGTTTCGCATCGGCGGATGGCAACATCGGATTCCGCGTGGTCGAAGCGCCCATGCCCACGCCGCACCCGTCGCCGCAGCGTCCATACTGGTTCAAAACCGACGTCAAGCAGACGCCGGTTTCGATCACCGTCGGACCCGATCCTGAAACGCCGTTCTACCAGACGCACGAATTGTTTCCCAATCTTGAGGGCCGGTCGATGCCGGATGTGGGCTGGAAGCTTGGCCTGGCGCGCGGCCTCGGCGTGACGTACCACAACTCGGCGGTGCAGGAGCTCTCCAACGGCGACATGGTTGCTGCCTACTACAATTCGCCCAACAAGGAAGACGATCCCGACCAGACGGTCCTCATCATGCGCCGGCGCGCAGGCTCGGAGACCTGGGACATGCCCGAGCCGTGGCCGTATTTTGCCGATGCCGCCTGCGCCGCGCCGGTATTTTGGAACGATCACGGTCTGCTGTGGATGTTTTTCGGATTTCCGCGGCTCATCGGCGCGACTCCGTTTGCTTTTGTGCAATCCAGGGATAACGGCGCGACGTGGGGGCCGATCCGGTTTCCGCACTTCACCGGGCCGGTGCCGCGCTACGTTTCGCAGACCATCAACTCCATTGTGCGCGCCAAGGACGGGACGATTTACATTCCCACCGATGCGCCGGGCCGCGGAGCAGGGGGGCTGACTGCGTCTTCAGACGTGTGGGCGACAAGCAATGACGGCAAGACCTGGTATTCCACCGGCGCGAAGACCGCGGGACGGCACACCACGCTGGTGATTGCGAAGAATGGCGACCTGCTGGGGTTCGGCGGCAAGAACTCGGAGATTGACGGACACATGCCGCTGGCCATCAGCGCGGATGGCGGGAAGAACTGGACGGTGAGGCCTTCGCCGTTCGACGAGCTGATGAGCGGGGAGCGGCCCAGCGTGATCCGGCTCGCCGATGGCCGCCTCTTTTTCGTAGCCGATTACAATCCGCATCACATGAAGCACATTCATAAGGACGGCGCCTACGTTGCGCTATCCAGCAACGACGGCAGCACCTGGACCATGAAGCGCCTGCCCGCGAATATCCTCACCGTGGGTTACGTGACCGCGACACAGGGCCCGAACGGGCTCATCCACATTGTGACCTCGAAGAACACGGTGAATTACGAGATCGTGCTCAATGAGGCCTGGGTGCTTTCGAAGACGGAAGCGGCCACGCCCGAGCCGGATTCGATCACCGACGTGATGCCCCATCGCGAGGAGTGGCCGAATGGGCGGCTGCGCGCCGAGTGGTCGACGGGCCTGGCCAATGACGGACAGATTCTGCTCGAAGGCGCGCAGACGTTTTACTACGAGGACGGGCGCAAGCAGTGGGTTTCCGAGTATCATCTGGGCCAAAAAACAGGGACAGAAGTTTACTATCGCCAGGATGGATCGAAGAAATGGGAGAAGACCTACGCCGGCGACGGAAGCTGGACGTGGCGCAACTTCGATAAGCGCGGACAGATGACTTCCCAGTCGCAGTGGCGTGGAAAGACGCTGGTCAGTTACAGGATTTCAGGAGAAAAGCAGAATCCGTAACTGCATTGCTCGGCGTGTTTACGGCCTTAAGAGCGATTTCGGTTGCGCTGTTTGCTGTCGATGCGGGCGTTCCTGCTTTCCCGACCTTTGTGCAAGAGGCGCGCAAAGGGCGGGGCACCCTGAGTTGTGTTGCCGCTTAAATCGAAAATGCTTCAGAGCAACCTGGCGGCGTCTTTGGCGAAGTAGGTAACGATGAAATCGGCGCCGGCGCGGCGGATGCCGAGGAGCGATTCGAGCATGGCGCGCTGGGGATCGAGCCAGCCTTTTTGAAAAGCGGCGTGGAGCATGGAGTACTCGCCGGAGACCTGGTAAGCGCCCATGGGCACTCCGAAACGCTCGCGCGCGGCGCGCACCACGTCGAGGTAAGGCATGGCGGGTTTCATGAGGATCATGTCCGCGCCTTCGCCAAGATCGAGCTCGATTTCGCGCAGGGCCTCGCGCGGGTTGGCGGCGTCCATCTGGTAGCTGCGGCGGTCGCCGAACTGCGGAGCGGAATCCGCAGCTTCGCGGAAGGGCCCGTAAAAAGCGGAAGCAAACTTGGAAGCGTAGCTGAGGATGGGCGTTTCGGCGAAGCTCGCTTCATCGAGGGCGCGGCGAATGGCGGCGACGCGCCCGTCCATCATGTCGCTGGGGGCGACCACATCGGCGCCGGCCCTGGCCTGGCTGACGGCAGTGCGGGCGAGCAGCTCGAGGGTGGGATCGTTGTCCACATCGTACGCGTCGCCGGCTTTGACGACGATGCCGCAGTGACCGTGGCTGGTGTACTCGCAGAGGCAGACGTCGGCGATGAGCACCAGTTTTTTTGCGGCTGCGGATTGCTTGAGGGCGCGCAGAGCCTGCTGCACAATGCCGTTTTCGTCCCAGGCGCCTGTGCCGGTTTCGTCTTTGGATTCGGGCAGGCCGAAGAGGAGCAGGCCACCGACGCCGAGGCTCGCGCATGCTTCTGCTTCGCGAACGGCTTCGTCGATGGAGAGATTGAAGACGCCGGGCATGGAGCTGACCTCGCGCCGCACGCCCTCACCCGGGCAAATGAAGAGCGGATAGATGAAGTCGCCGGGGTCGAGCGCGGTTTCCCGCACCAGCGCCCGCAGAGGCTCGTTGCGCCGCAGGCGGCGCATCCGCGTGTGAGGAAAGGTCATGCGCTCATTTTACTTGCAGAGGCAGCGGCGATGAGATCGATCTCAATGGGAGCCCGAGGTGTATACATGAAAAGCATGCTTTTGCAGTCCTGAGCTTGCGCCCAAAAGTGCCTGAAAAATCCTCAGGCCTTTTCTGCAGCGACGAATCTTATTCCCGGTGAAAGGGGGTCTGCCGGATGGCATTCCCGAAAACGGTTGTCGGCGCGGCGAAGTTCTGTGCCTATCTCATTCTTCTTCCGGTTTCATTGACCTTTGCGCAAACTTTAACCGTGTTGTCTTCCCCAAGCGGCGTCTCGGTGCGGCTTGATGCGGGCACGGGCAATTATCGCGTCAGCGCCCAGAATCCGCAGTGGCTGTTCAGCGGCACTTTGGAAAGCGCCGCCACTGACGTCAGCAAGACCGCGGGGCAGGATGGCGTGGGCGCCTATCAGCAAATGACATTTGCCTGGCAGAACGGCGTGACTCCGCTCCAGGGCACGATCCGGCTTTACCAGAACCATCCTCTGATTCTTTTCGAGTACAAATTTCTGAAAGCCGCCAGCCCCGCATCGGTCGCTTTCCCCAGTTTCACCACCATTCCGGCGCGCCTGAACCACTTCAGCTACAAGAACGGCCCGTTTGCTCCGCCGCAGTTTGAGCTGGGCCAATACGGCACGCCGTGGCTGCTGTTCGACGACCAGGCCAATGCCGCAGTGATTTCGCCGGCTTCGCACTTCATCATCGCCGCGATGCACGGCGACGGAGACCATCTCATCGCCAGCGGCTTGAATGACCAGTTAGCTGGCGTGCCGGCCGGTTTTGCGCAGCAGACGCTGATGGCCATCTCGCCCGGCATCCGGCACACTTTCGATACCTGGGGATCGGCGCTGATCGTGCTGGGCGGCAAAACGCGCCCCGCGAACGAGAGCGACCCCACGCTGAAGTATTACGGCTACTGGACCGACAATGGCGCGGCCTACTACTACCGCTTCGATCCCAAGCTGGGATATACGGGCACGCTGCAGGCGGTGATTCAACGCTACCGCGAGGAAAAGATTCCCGTGCGCTATCTGCAGCTCGATAGCTGGTGGTACGACAAGTCGTATCCGGGAATGAGCCCGAATGACCGCATTGGGAACTGGAAGGCTTTCGGAGGCATCATGCAGTTCCGCGCCGATGCTTCTCTGTTTCCGCAGGGGCTGGAAGCCTTTGACAAGTCGGTTGGAGGGCTGCCCCTGGTGGTACACAGCCGCTGGATCAGCCAGCAAAGCCCCTATCGCGACAATTATCAGATTTCGGGCATTGCGCCGGTGGGCGCGAAGTGGTGGAACGACACCGCTCAGTATCTCCATGCCAATGGGGTCATCACCTACGAGCAGGACTGGCAGAGCCGCATCACCGAGCAGACGCCCGCCTTCCTGAGCACCGTGAACACGGGCGACGATTTCTACAACCACATGGCCGGTTCCAGCCTGGCCCATCACCTGACCATGCAATACTGCATGGCGCTGCCCAGCGATTTTCTCGAAGGCAGCCGCTACGGCAATCTCACCTCGATCCGCACCAGCGACGACCGTTTTTCCCGTCCCCGCTGGCGCGATTTCCTATACACCTCGCAGCTCGGTTATGCGATCGGCTCCTGGCCGTGGACCGATGTTTACTTCAGCCATGAGACCGGCAACATGATCATCGGCACGCTCTCCGCGGGGCCGGTGGGCACCGGCGATGCGCTGGGCGCCGAAGACAGGAAGAACATCATGATGGCGGTGCGCGGCGATGGCGTGATCGTCAAGCCCGATGTTCCGCTGATCCCGCTGGACCGGATGTATATCGAAGACGCGATAGCCGAGGCGCCGCGAACGCCAACTCAGGGATTCATGGGCGAGATGCCGCGTCACGGCGAAACGCCCTTTATCGCCAGCACCTGGACCGACGACGGCGCGATCCGCACTGCTTATGTATTCGCCTTCAGCCGCTCGCCGGCCGTCTATCAAACCGTGCACTTTACTCCCGAAGAAGCCGGCGCCGGCTCGTCGCCTGCCATCGTTTACGACTTCTTCTCGCATCTTGTGACCCATGTGGGCAGCGGAGAGGAATTTAAGACCTTCATCGGACCTGGCGAAGCCGGCTACTACATTGTTGCGCCCACCGGACCGAGCGGGATCGCGCTCTTTGGCGACAAGGGCAAATTCGCATCCATGGGCAAGGAGCGCATTGCATCCGTTGAGGAAGGCGCGCATTCGGTGACGGCCCAGGTGTTGTTTGCTGCCGGCGACGATTCGGTGACCCTCTTCGGCGACGCGCCTTCCGCACCGTCGGTGGTGGTGCATGGCGGAAGCGCAGGCGCGGTTGCATTCCGCCAGAGCGACGGCTATTTTTCTGTTCGCATTACGCCCGACGCCAGCTCGCCGGCGGTCGACGAGAGTGGAAACCCGGTGCGCGGGGTGAGCGTTGAAATCTCGCTTCCGGCCCAGTAAGTCGGGGGTGTGCAACAACCGTTTCCACCAGGGGTTCTTGGCGCCGCCGGATGGAACCTTCAGAGTTGCTCGTAAAGCCGGCTGTTCTGATAGCCGAGCAGTACCACCAGCGTCCAGATGGCGAGAGCGGTGCCGAAGGGGAACTTGAGGATGTTGAGGATGGCCACGATGACGGCCAAAATGCGTCCCCACTGTGCGTGCTCGATCAGTCCCCACCCCGCAATGGCGGAGAGCGCGGCCCAGCCGGCCAGGAAAACCCAGGCGAAATGCAGCCAAATGGGGCCGAACCACATCATGGGCGGCGGGACGGGACCATGCATCCAGTGGCCGAATCCGCCGAGGAGAAAGGCCCGCGCGAAACTCAACGCGGCGATACCGAGAAGCAGCGAGAGTCCGCCATAAATGAACCACAGGACGCCCAGCGCCTTCACCTTGTTGGCGTAGCTATCCAGTTGAACCTCGAAACCCGGGACCGGCGGCGGGGCGATGGGAGCCATCGGCGTTATCGGCCGTCCGCAATTGGGGCAAAATGCCTGGCCCTCCGCCAGCGCCTGTCCACATCCGCTGCAATACATGGCGACCTCCTCTATGCGAGCGCCGCTGTCAGAGTATACGCAACAGTGGCGCATCGGGTTCCGCGCTTCCCAACCGAATTCTCGCCAAGAGTTGAGGCTTCACCGGTACGATTCGTCGCGATGGACTACGAACTCCGGGTAGGCGCCGCCGCCCAGCTCGTGAAGATCCATGCCGATGCGCTCGCCGTCCTGGTCGACGCGGAAAGGCACAACCAGATTGAGCAGTGCAAAGAGAAAGTAGACGAGAGGCAGTACCACGCCGATGAGGGCGGAGATGCCCACGAGCTGGGCAAGAAGCTGACCTGCGCCAGGCGCGAAGACGCCCGCGGCCAGCAGCCCCCAGAGGCCGGCGACGGCATGAACGGCGATGGCTCCCGAGGGATCGTCGATGGATAAAGCAAGTTCGAAGAGCTCGACGAGGAGCGGCGTGACGATGCCCACGGTGACGCCGACGAACATGGCTTCCTGCGGGGCGATGAGCGCGGCGCAGGCGCTGGAGGCGACCAGGCCGGCCAGCCATCCGTTGGCGCAGAGGCTGGCATCCGGTTTGCCGAAACGGACCCGGGTAGCGATGAAAGTGGCGGCGAGAGCGCCGGAGGCGCAGAGCAGGGTGCTGATGGCAGTGGCCGGAAGCGCGGCCAGGGGCGCATGCAGCCAGATGACGGCTCCCGCCGTGTTCCACGCCACCCAGCCAACCAGGCTGAGGAGACAGCCGAAGAGAACGTAGACGGCGTTATGCCCGGGAATTGCGGTGGAAAGACCCTCTTTAGGGAATTTGCCTTTGCGGGAGCCGATCATCCAGACCACGGCGAGCGCGCTTAGGCCTCCGACAACATGGACGGAAGCGGCTCCGCCGGGATCGAGGAAGCCGGCGCCTAAGGAGAAATTGACGCCCAGCGCGGCCAGCCATCCGCCGGCCCAGACCCAGTGGGCGACGAGAGGGAAGATCAGTACGGCGATCACCGCGGCGGCGGCGCAGCCGGCAGTCAAGCGCCAACGGTCGGCGCCGGAGCCCCAGGGGATGATGGCCGCCATGGCGACGGCAGGAAACTCGAAGAGCAGGGCAAGCTGATGAAGCGGCGGAACGGTTGCAAGATGACGGAGCAGAAATGGTCCCGCGCCCAGCCAGTTCCAATGCTTGCCGGCGGCGAGAAAACTAAGTCCCGCGCCCGCCGAGTCGCCCGACAGGACACCTGCCAGCCCTGCGCCGATGGGAGCGAAGACCATAGCGGTGACGGCGATGATGGCGAGATTGCCCAGCAATGCCTGGGCCGCGGAGCGTGAGCGGCCGAGACCGGTATTGATGAGGGCTACTCCGGCAATGGCCAGCGGCGCCATGAGAGTGAGCGTGAAGACCAGCGCAAAAGCGCCCTCGCCGAAGGCTGGAGGCACGGGAGCAGACGCGGCGGGAGTCATCGGCGTGCCGCTCCGCGTGTGGCTACGCCAAGGCCGAGGGCTTCAACGGCGAGACCGCAGAGGACAAATGCGGTTCGCGTTCCCGGCGCGGGGAATAACACCAGCGCGGCGATAGAGAGGATGAAACCGGCCGGCATCACCAGTAATCCGGCATAGCGCATGCGAAGTTCCTTTCCGGGACTTGAAAGTACTCCAGCGGATACAGCTCATCGGGCGCGCAACCAATGTGCATTCGAGAGGCTGGTATCGCCGGCTAAGAATTTGAGGTCAGGTGTTACGCCTTCATGAATTCTAAAGCTTCCATTCATGAAAACTATAGCGGCGCGGAGACAACGTATCTAAATATTGGCAGCCTTTCACAACTAATTCACGAGATCGGCTTCCCGTCTTCTCTCCTTCTAAGTTGCAGGCAGATTCCTGGAAATAAAGTGCCCGGCTTAGCTCATCCACGCACAAATCGGGGAGGAATCTTATGAATTGCGATGGGAATTAATTTTCCTCTGGCGCATCGTGCGTTCGGCATGATAGTTTGTTGGCCAACATAAATCCCTTGGTTGGGAAGATAGCCAAAGGGAAAGTGTAGGTTGTTCCCCGATTCCTTGCTTGTCACAAAACATTTTGGTTTCAAGCGGTTACGCAATCCCGAAAATCCTGCTATTTTTTTACCTTCGTACAGCATTCAAGGGTTGCATAACATTAGCGGGTTGCTATAGTTTGGTTTGTCAGGCTTCCCCGCCTGCCGGGTGGTCCTTTCCGAGAAGTGTTTCTTGTACATAACCTATGTGGCCGTCAGTACTGCGGTCACGTGCAAACGTAAGTCGGACAGGGAATTCTTTCATGGCGCAAATTTTTGACCGCAGCTCCAACGCCTTAGCTCGAATGAGCCTGGTGTTATCGGGGCTGATCGTCATCGCCCTTGGATTTACGCTGGACCAATTGCAACGCTCGCCCTGGGTCACGCGGCAGGGCCAGCGCCCCGACCAGCCGGTGCCGTTTAGTCACAAGCACCACGTGCAGGGGTTGGGATTGCAATGCCAGTACTGTCACACCACGGTGGAGGAATCGAGCTACGCCGGAATTCCGCCGACGCGGACCTGCATGAACTGCCATGCGCAGATTTGGACCAATGCGCAATTGCTGCAGCCGGTGCGGGATAGCTGGTACACCGGGCAGTCCATACCGTGGATCAGGGTGCACGACCTGCCGGACTTCGTCTATTTCAATCACTCCATCCATGTGAACAAGG
>JASHOY010000463.1 GCA_030038435.1 Acidobacteriaceae bacterium
GTGCTGGTAATCGTCATCGGAGAAGCCCGACTCTTCGCCGGCGCGGGTTTCAACCAGCAGCTTGTGCCCTGCCTCGCAGAGGGCTTTGACGCCGGCTGGGGTTATGCCCACGCGGGCTTCGTTATCCTTGATTTCCCTGGGAACACCGACGATCATGGCGCCCTCCTCTTGTTGGATGCCCGGCACGCGGCGCGGAATGCTTTTGAATCTGCGCGGCGGCAATGACCCGAAAGTGCATTGTAAAGAACGGGGAGCTGATATAGCTTCATTACGAGCAAGAATTCCGTTATGCGGATTACTGCTGTCCCCGGGTATATTTGCTGAGCACAGGGTCAATCGACGCCTTGTGCAACGGAGTAGGTTGAGATGGCTTCGGGCCGGCTCAGATGGAGCGGTGAAAGCGGCGGCTGGGTAGAAGACACCGGAAAAGAGGGGTGGACTGAGCCGATTGATTCCGAGCCAGAACCAATAGAAGCGGCCCCTTTATTCACGCGGCGGTCTGCTCGGGTGATGCTTCCATTCAGGATGGCGCGTTGGCCGCAGATGGCGATGGTGTTGCTGGGAGCGGGAATCGTGGCCATGGTCTGCTTCACGGCGGTGCTGCTGGTTCGCTACTTTGGGTCGCCGCCTTCGTTTGAGGATCTGGGGCCGGGCGCCTCAAACGTTGCCGGCTTAAAAGGCCACCTGGTAACGCGATGGAACCGGCGAGTGCAGTACAAGCTGAGATTCGAGCCGCTCTACGCGATATATGAACCGGGTTTCTCTTATGCAGTGGGCCATCCTCCGGAGCCCTTGTGGGTGAATATACGGCTGCTGGATGATACGGGCTACGCATTGTGCGGCAAGCAGATTGATTTCGGATTCAACCAGGCGGACGATGGGGCCAGCGGCGCAGGTTTGCGCGCGGCCGCGGTGAGAAATGCGGGAACGCGCCAGCAAAGAGCCAGTTTGATGGCAGCCAGCGCGCCGTTGCTGCAGCAGCCGGGCCGGAGGAACGACATTTTTCAAGAACAGGCCGGGGACGATAACCAGGTGGTGTCTGTGAGCGCGCAAGGTGTGCTGCCATGCTCGGAGGATCAGTACAGAAAATTCAGTTACTGGGACTTCAGCACCAACTTCCCATCCATCGACGAGCAGGATGCTCTGATGAAGGCTCCGGTATTGGCGGCAGCTCGTGCGTGGGCGGCCGAGCGCGCGGCGGAGCGGCGCAGGCAAGCGCGGATACCCGCGTTCTTTATTGAAGGAGACGCCAACGTCGCCAGTTTCGATTCGTCATCGGCGGTGCTGCAGTTGGGAACCGGGCAAAGCTTTGCTTTGGTGAAAGGGAGCGAAGCGGCGACGGCGGATGCGTGGGCGGCCAGCGGCGCACCGGTTCATTACAAGTGCGACACGCATGCCAACTGCACGCTCACGAGCGGCGGAGGCATGGTCAGCGCGCGGTCAGTACGCTGAGACTTGTATTAGCGGCGGATGCGGTTCGAGGCGCGGAGGGCAAAGACTCCGTCAGCTCATCTGCTCGCGGGCTTCCTTCCACAGATCGATGCCGCTTTCCCGGGCGTGACAATCGACCTCCTTCAATTCCTCCTCACTCCATGCGAGTTTGTTGAGGGCGTCGAGCGAGTTATCGAGTTGTTCGAGGTTGCGAGCGCCGATCAAAGCGGAAGTAACCCGGCGATCGCGCAGGACCCAGGCGATGGCCATTTGCGCCAGCGACTGGCCACGGGTCAGCGCGATGTTATGGAGCGCGCGAACGCGATCCAGGTTAGCCGCGGTGAGGAATTCGCGCAGCAGCGAAGAATTCTGCGCCGTGGCGCGTGAGTCTCTGGGCACGCCCTGGAGATACTTTTCTGTCAGCAGCCCTTGTGCGAGAGGAGAAAAGGCGATGCAGCCGACGCCTAACTCGTCGAGCGTGTCGAGCAGTCCGTCTTCTACCCAACGGTTGAGCATCGAGTAAGACGGCTGATGGATGAGCAGCGGCACGCCCATGTTTTTGAGTATCTTTGCGGCTTCGCGGGTGCGCTCGGGGCTGTAAGAGGAGATGCCGACGTAGAGCGCCTTGCCCTGCTGAACGGCGGTGGCCAGCGCGCCCATGGTTTCTTCGAGGGGGCAGTTATTCCACGGGCGGTGGGCATAGAAGATGTCGACGTAATCGAGGCTCATGCGGCGCAGGCTGTCATCAAGCGAGTTGAGCAGATACTTACGCGAGGCGCCGATGCCGTAGGGGCCGGGCCACATATCCCAGCCGGCTTTCGTGGAGACGAGTAACTCGTTGCGCAAGCCGCGGAAATCTTTGCGCAGAATTACGCCGAAGTTTTCTTCGGCGGAGCCGTAGGGTGGGCCGTAGTTATTGGCGAGGTCGAAGTGAGTTACTCCGCGGTCGAAGGCGCGGCGGACGACAGAGCGGCCGGTCGCGAAGACATCAGCGCCACCGAAGTTCTGCCACAGACCGAGCGAGATGGGCGGCAGGACGAGACCGGAGTTGCCGCAGCGGCGAAAGGTGGCGCGGTCGTAACGATTGGGGGTGGGAACATAGGGCTTTTCCATGGCTTCCCCATGTTACTGCTTGAACCTCCTGGCCCAATATCCGGGACGGCGCTTGGCGTGGCGACGGCGACGATTTGGATGTCGTGTAGGCGCTCGCGGAAAACGACAGAGAACGGGAATCGATCGAGAAGGATACGGCGGGTGCCGTAGAGGTAAGGAAAAGAAGCCTGCGGAGCTTCGCGCAAGCGGGCGAGAGCCGACTTGAGCTCGTCGCCGAAGTCCAAAGCTGCCAATTAGCTCTGGCTCCAGTACCAGTCGATAAATTCCGCGCGTCTATCAGAGACTCAGGGTGGTACTCCATCTCTTTCATGCCTGCCGCTTGCGTGCAATATGGGCATCCAGATGAGACAGAAACTCTTCGTGCGAAATCATCTTCACCTTGCCGGAGTCGATCTCATCGAGGCGGCGCTTGATCTCGTCTCCCCAGGCGGCTTCGATCTCGGCTTCGCTGGCTTGCTCCTCCTCAACGCTTTCGTAGAGAGATTTGGCCAGTTCCATCCGCGGATCCTCGGGCAGGGCATGCGCGCGTTTCTCGACTTCCTCGAACGAGGGCTGCATGGGGAGATTGTAGCGCGGTTTCGGATTGCCTTCTCTCGGCCTTCAGATGCGCGCTTCCCAATATCCTTCACGCCGCTTGGCGTGGGCTACAGCCACAACGAAGATCTGATCTTCCCAATCAAGAAAGACAACGAAGTAGGGGAACTTCTTGAGGAACGCCCTTCGGGTTCCGTGCAGGTAGGGAGAGCACGAGAAAGGATGCGACGCAACGTAGGATAACGCTGCGAGTAGTTCGTCCCTAAACCGGCCGCCAAGGGATCTGCCTCGCCCGGCGTACCAATTCGCTGCTTCCCTGGCCTCGCGCCGGGCGCGCTCATCAAGCCGTATCGTCTTCACCGGTCCGCAATTGAGCGCAGGTCCGAAGCCAATTCATCGAGTGAGCAGGTCGCCGCGGTGCCTGCCTTGATCTCCGCGACGCGGCGGGCGATCTCCTCGTCCCACTCCGCGGTAAGTTGGGCTTCGTTGGCGGCAGCCTGATCGCTCAGGCTCTCCAACAGGGAGTTGACCAACAGGAGACGCTGATCTTCCGGAAGCTCCTGCGCGATTTGGCGGACTTCGTCGAAGGAACGCTGCATGGAAAGATTGTAGCGCGAATCAGATGTACAGTTTTAGCGATGCCAAACCAGCTTGAGCCCGAAGCACTTAAGCTTGTTAACCAAGCCCTCAGTGTGTTGCAGGAAAAAGTAAAACATGACAAGTGCCCGCGTTGCGACGTCTTCGACTGGTCCGTGGACCCGATCGCAATCGACGTAATTCCTATTCTGGGCGTTCCTGCCCACATGCCGTCGTCGTATTGGCCCGGGCGTATCTTGCTGCTACAGGTTGTGTGCAAGAACTGCGGGTATACGCTGTTTCACAACCTGAATGCCCTCGGATTGGCGGTCTCCGATCGAAGATGAGTGAGTCTCCGCAGCCACAGGGAAATGAGCCAGCGACAGCTTCCTACACGCCAAGCGCGAATACGGTGGCCGTAGGAACCACGGTGATCAGCCGCCTTCCAGATGAGGAGCGTGCTCTGCTGAGCAAAGTCGAATGCGAGGTCCTTTTGGATGGGGATATCGGGGCTGCGAGGGCGGGCCGGAACATGTTCCTCGGCTTTCTGATAAGCGGTCTCATCGGGCTGATCGGCCTCCTCGCTACGGCAAACTGGCATGACGTTTTCGCGAACGGCGAGTGGGGCACGGCGGTCTGGGCCGGCTTGATGTTCGCAATTGTCTTGGCTTCGGCCGTTGGAGCGGCGATCGAGGGCCGAAGACTCTCGAAGGTGATGCGCGAGTCTGCATATTCGAGCGTGATACGCAGGCTAAAGAAGCACTTTGGTCTTGAGGCGTAGCTAGAAAAGTTCCTGGGCAGTTACTCCGCATTATCGATCTGAGCCCGCTGTAACTTATCCGAGTAATCCACATACACCGCCTTCCACGTAGTGAAAAACTCCAGCGCGCCCAGGCCTTCGCGATGGCCGTTGCCGGTGCGCTTCACGCCGCCGAAGGGCAGATGCACCTCGGCTCCGATGGTGGGCGCATTGATGTAAGTGATGCCCGCCTCCAGGTCGCGGATGGCCGCGAAGGCCCGATTCACATCTTTCGTGTAGATCGACGTGGAAAGACCATAATCAATCGAGTTGGCAATCTCGATTGCCTCCTCGAAGCTGTCAAATTCCAACAGCGCAACCACCGGGCCAAAGACTTCCTCGCGGGCGATACGCATCTCCGGTTTGACGCCGCGCAGCACGGTTGGTTCAAAGAACGTGCCGTGCGCATAACTTCCGTTTGTAAGTGCGTGTCCGCCAGTTAGTAACTCGGCGCCCTCAGCCAGAGCTATGCCCACATACCGGGTGGAAGTTTCAATTTGCGCGGCGTTGATCTGCGGACCTACTTCGACAGACTCGTCGAGGCCGTCGCCGACTTTCAACTTAGCCGCGCGTTTGACGAACCTGAAAGTAAACTCCGCGGCGATGCCTTTCTGCAGGAGGATGCGGCTGGTGGCGGTGCAGCGCTGGCCGGTGGTGCCGAAGGCGCCCCACAGCGCGCCGTCGAGGGCGAGATCGAGGTTAGCGTCATTCATGACGATCTGTGCGTTTTTGCCGCCCATCTCGAGGGAGACGGCTTTGAAGGTGGCGGCGGCGCGCTGGCCGACCAGCGAACCCACGGCGCTCGATCCGGTAAAGCTGATGGCGCGCACCAGCGGATGCTCGATGAGGGCTTCGCCAGCGGCCGGCCCGGCGCCGCAGACGATGTTGACTACGCCCGGCGGCAGACCGGCATCGACGAGCGTCTGTACCAGGTTATAAGTGGAAAGGGGTGTGTCGATGGCCGGCTTGATGACGCAGGTGTTGCCGGCCAGCAGCGCCGGAAACAACTTCCAACTGGGAATGGCCATGGGGAAGTTCCAGGGGGTAATGAGGCCGACCACGCCGAGGGGCATGCGGATGCTCATGGCGAATTTGTTGGGCAGTTCGCTGGGCGTGGTGACGCCGAAGAGCCGACGGCCTTCGCCGGCCACGTAGAAGGCTTCGTCGATGGCTTCCTGTACGTCGCCGCGGGTTTCGGCGAGCACCTTGCCCATCTCGCGGGTCATGTCGCGGGCGAATTGCTCTTTGCGCTGCTGCAGCAGGACGCCGGCGCGGAGCAGGATTTCGGCGCGGCGGGGCGCGGGAACCAGGCGCCAGGAGGCAAAGGCGTGGTGCGCGGCGGCAACGGCCAGGTCCACGTCCTCGGCATGCGAAGAGGGGAATGCTCCAATGACGTCAGCGTGGTTGGCGGGATTGAGGTTGAGGATCGTCTTGCCGCTGCATGGGGGCAGCCATTGGCCGCCGATCAGATTGTGGTGCGCTGGATACGTCATAGAAGCAGTTCTCAGGGGTCAGGGGTCAGAGATCAGGGATCAGGAGTCAGGCAATATTGCCACTTTTCCGGATTCATGAGTTTACCGCAGGCCGCGGCATACAGTACTCTCGTTTTTGCGAGGCTTTCGCCCGCTCACGCCGCGCGGCCTCATCTGGCCTTACAATAATTCTTTGAGGTAAAAACCACACTCTCCATGTCAGTGAACGGCTATCCCTCGCGCTCATCGCGCTCACACGGGCTGCGCTCGCTTTTCAGCATGTTTTCGAGCGATCTGGCCATCGATCTCGGCACCGCGAACACGCTGGTATATGCGGCCGGGAAAGGCATTGTTGTCAACGAGCCTTCGATCGTGGCCATCAACAAGAACACGGGCGAGGTGGAAGCCGTCGGCAAAGAGGCCAAGGAGATGCTGGGGCGCACGCCCGGCAACATTGTGGCCATCAAGCCCATGAAAGATGGGGTGATTGCTGATTTCAAAGTCACGGAGAAGATGCTCAACTACTTTATTCAGAAGGCGCACAACCGCAAGATGCTGGTGCATCCGCGGATCGTGATCGGAGTGCCTTCCGAGATCACGCAGGTGGAAAAGCGCGCCGTCGAGGACTCGGCATACCGGGCCAAGGCGAGCGAAGTCTACCTGGTGGAGCAGGCGATGGTGGCGGCGATTGGAGCGGGTCTGCCGATTACCGAGCCTTCGGGCAACATGGTGGTAGACATAGGCGGCGGGACGACGGATATCGCAGTTATTTCACTTTCCGGCATCGTCTATTCGCGGTCGGTACGCATGGCCGGCAATCAGATGGACGAGGCCATTACCAATTATCTAAAGCGCAAATATAATCTGCTGATCGGGGAACGCACGGCGGAGCAGATCAAGATCGAACTAGGGTCAGCGTTTCCGCTGGACAGGCCGTTGACGATGGAGATCAAGGGGCGCAACCTGATAGAAGGTGTGCCCAAGACCATTTCCATCGACGACAGCGAGATACGCGAATCGCTGGGCGAGTGCATCGCGGTGATCATGAATGCCATCCGCGTGGCCCTGGAGCGCACGCCTCCGGAGCTCTCCGCAGACATCAGCGACCGCGGCATTGTGCTGACCGGGGGCGGAGCGCTGATCAAGAATCTTGACAAGCGGATCCGCGAAGAAACCGGACTGCCGGTCTCGGTGGCCGATGACCCGTTGGCTTCCGTGGTTCTGGGCACGGGCAAGATGCTTTCCGACTTCCGCCTTCTGCGTAAGATCAAGATCGATTAGATAGGGATCAGGGGTCAGGGGTCAGAGATCAAGGATGTGAAGGCGCATGATGCAGGCGAGGCGAGCTCAAGTGGGAGCCGGAACGCTCGTAGAAAACTTCGGGTCCTGTTTTGCGGTTTCCCGCCCGGATGCGGGTTGCTGACCCTGAGCCCTGAATCCTGAACCCTGCTTTTATGGAATCAATCTTCAGCCGCTATCGAAACCTTGTGGTGCTGCTGGCTGTGCTGGTGGCGCAGATGATCGGGCTCGCCATGCAGGTGCGGCGCAATTCTGCGGGGCGCAACACGCTTGATCCGCAGGACCAATCCGGAGTGCGGCTGATACGGCTGTGGGCCAACGCTGTGGTTTCGCCGCCGGAAAAAGCCATTCATTACACCAGGGACGGCGCGGTATGGCTATGGGAGAACTATTTCTACCTGCGCGACGTGAAAAAGCAGAACGAGGAGCTGCTGCAAACCGTGGGCCGGCTGCGGCTGGAGCAGGCGGAGCTGCTCGAAGATGCGCGCCAGGGCCAGCGGCTGCAGGCGCTGCTGGGATTTCAGGAGCGTTACATCTACAAGACGCTGGCGGCGCAGGTATACGGCTCGAGCGGGAGCGTGGGATCGCATGTCTTTTACATCGATAAGGGTTCCGACGACGGATTGAAGCGCGACATGGCGGTGGTCACCGCCGACGGGATTGTGGGCAAGGTGCGCGATGTCTTTCCGCACTCGGCGCAGGTGCTGGGGGTAAACGACCAGACCAGCGGCGCGGGGGTGATTCTGGAGGCCACGCGGGAGCGGGGCATCCTGCGCGGCGATGCGTCGGGGCAGCTTGAGGTGGTGGGAATTCTGGCCGATGAGCGGATCAAGCCTGGTGAAAAAGTGCTTACGGCGGGCGGTGACATGATCTTCCCGCGTGGGCTGCCGGTGGGCGAGGTGCGAAAGGTCGTTCCCGATCCTGAACGCGACGGTTTTATCGATGTAATGCTCAAACCCGCTGCGCATCTTGATCAATTGGACGAAGTGCTGGTGATTACCTCGATGGAGCCGCGCTTTTCAGATCAGGAAAAGCAGGATATTGCGACCAGCGAGAAGGTGGATGGAGCGGAAGCGGCCGCGATTGAAGCGCAGCGCAAGGCCGCGGCCATTACCGCCGAGCGACTGCCGACGCTGGTAGAGCCGAATGTGCCGCCGGACCAGCAGCCGATCAATGACAGCACGCCTCCAATGCCGATGACGGCGCCGCCTCAGCCGCTGCACCCGGACCAGTTCTCGCCGGTGACGGCCGAAAGCGACGGGACGGATCAGCCCGGCGATGCGGGGGCGGATCAACCCGCTGCTGCCGCGCCGAAGGCCAACCGTAGCGGCGCCGTCAGCGGGCAGCAAAAGAGCGGTCAGCAGACCGGACCGCGGAGGCAGCCCTAACCATGTCTGTCCTCAGTGCAAGCATTCGCCGCGACATCGAGATTCGGCGCTATCCATTTCTGGTTTACCTGCTGGTGCCGCTGACCTCGCTGGTGTTGCAGGCGTGGCTGCCGCGCGTGGCCGGGCGTTACGCGTGGTTCGACCTGCCGCTGGTAGTCACGGTTTATTTCGCGCTGGGCCGGCGCAGTCCCATCCAGGGCACCATTATGGGCGCGATTATCGGGCTTTTTGAAGACGCGCTCTCGCACCGCGCCATCGGCGTGAACGGAATCGCCAAGACGCTCGTCGGGTTTATAGCGGCATCGATGGGAGTGCGCATCGACGTGGAGAACCACGTCATCCGGCTGCTTTTGACTTTCCTGCTCTCGCTGCTGTCGAGCGCGGTATGCATCTTCGTTTACCGCGTACTGCTGGGCCTTGAATATGAGTGGCAGTGGTTCACGGAAGTGTTCATTGCCCTAGGCAATTCGATGGTCGCGGTGATCTTTTTCCCCATGCTCGACCGGCTGCAGGTGAGGGAATAGAGAATCGGGACTGAGGGACTAACGGGCCGAGGGACCTGGCGTGATCCAACAGGCAGTAGAAACTGCCGTGACGATGGTAAGTGAGGCGCCATCAAGCTGACCGGCAAGTGTTCTGTGGTGTACCCAAAGTGGCTGTATTCTGGTAGCACATCGGATGTTTTCCAATTCAGGCAACCGCGAAGAAAAACTCTCCGGCATCAAGTTGGCGGTGGTGCAGTACGGCATTTTGTTCATGATGCTGGCGCTGGTGGCGGGGTTATGGCGGCTGCAGGTGCTGAACGTGGAAAACTTCAAGCAGCTGGCGGAACAGAACCGCATACGCCAGGTGCCGATTCTGGCGCCGCGCGGCAAGCTTTTTGATCGCTATGGCCGGCTGCTGGTGGATAACTACCCTTCGGTTTCTTGTTTCCTGGTTCGCGATCCGCATCATG
>JASHOY010000464.1 GCA_030038435.1 Acidobacteriaceae bacterium
GGTGTTTCTTATTCCATCGAGGACCGCACCATCTCAGACAGTTGGGTACTGCCCGAAAGGTGGCCCGGATAATGGGCCACAAGACGTCAGTCTCGTTCACTCATCGCAAATCCGCAACTCTACGACAAAAAGAGGATCCGGCTGATCGGGTACTTAAATCTGGAATTCGAAGGTGACGCGATCTATCTGCACCGCGAGGTTTTCGAAGTCGGCATCACAAACAATGCGGTTTGGATTGAACTACCAAAGGACATCATTCAAGCTCAGATAAATGCAATCAACGACCATTACGTCATCTGCAGTGCAATGTTTGATGCCCAAAGACATGAGCACATGGGGATGTTCAATGGTGAGCTGGTTAAGGTGACCAGGCTGCAAATTTGGTCAGTCAGAGGAGAAAGTCCGCTTCCGCTCCCGCCACCAGCATCAAGGCACTAGCCATTTCTTCACTCTGCGAGGCGCATTTGCTCATCGATTCTCACGCACACATAGACAGCCCCCGCTTCGCCGAGGACCGCGAAGCCATGCTGCGCCGCGCCTGGGATGCCGGCGTAGGCGCAGTGCTGGCCATCGGCATCGGCGAAGGCCCGGCGGAGATGCATCACGCGCTGGAAATCTGCCGCGAGTTCAATGCGCGCCCCGAAAGCGGCGCCGGCCTGCCGCGCCTCTACGCCAGCGCAGGAGTTTATCCGCATACCACGACCGAGGCCGACGACGTAGCGCTATCCAAACTCGACAACTTGCTCGCTCAACCTGAAGTTATCGCCTGTGGTGAAATCGGCCTGGACTACTACCATGAGGGTGCTCCGCACGATGTGCAGCGGCGCGGGCTGATCGCGCAGCTTGAGATTGCGGCGGCGCGCAAGCGGCCGATCCTGATCCATTGCCGGGGCACGCGGGAGGGGACAGACGCATGGAACGATCTCTTCGCGGTTCTCGACGAGCATTGGCGCCAGAGCGGGCTGCGCGGCGTGATGCACTGCTTCGGCGGCGGCTGGGAGCAGGCGCGCCGTTCTCTCGATCTCGGCTTCCTGATCTCCTTCGCCGGGAACGTCACCTATCCGAAGGCGCAGCCGCTGCGCCACGTTGCCGCGCGCCTTCCACTTGATAGCCTGCTGGTCGAAACCGACGCTCCGTGGCTGGCTCCCAAGCCCAATCGCGGCCAGCGCAACGAGCCGGGATGGGTCGCGCAGACGGCCGAGGTATTGGCTGGCTTGAAGGGAGTTGCGGCGGAGGAGTTGGGGGCGGAAACGACGAGGAATTTTGAAAGGTTGTTTCGGGTAGGCCTCGTGGTCTGATCGGGGCCTCCCAAGAAAAGAATGGCGCCGGAATCAATTCGAAACACCCTCAGGGCCTAAAGGTCCAAATTTATTCTTAGCCGTTTCCGGCACGGCCGAAGCCGTGCCCTTTCAAAGCACAAAGTCCAAATAAGATGCAGACCTCGGGGCAAACGTGGGAAACTGAGAGAGTTGCACCGCGCCCCCGGCGCACTGGGAAAAACACTATGGCTCAGGACAATTCATTCGATATCGTCAGCAAGGTCGACATTCAGGAAGTGCGCAACGCCGTCGATCAGGCGCTCAAAGAGATTCATCAGCGCTTCGACCTGAAGAACACCAACTCCGAGATTCAACTCGAAGGCAACGACAGCATCCAGCTCGCTTCTTCCGACGAATACAAACTGGAAGCGGTGAAAGAGATCCTGGGGCAGAAGCTGGTCAAGCGCGGTGTATCGCTGAAAAACTTGAATTATGGCAAAGTGGAAGCTGCGGCGGGCAAAAGCGTGCGGCAGAAGATCAGCCTGCAGCAGGGCATCCCCACGGAAAAGGCCAAAGAAATTGTGCGTCTGGTGAAAGAGTCAAAAAAGAAGACTCAGGCCAGCATTCAGGGCGATTCAGTCAGAGTATCGGGCAAAGACCGCGACGATTTGCAGGCAATTATCGCCATGCTGCGCGGCAAGGATCTAGGCGTAGATTTGCAGTTTACCAACTACCGGACCAATTAGTCTTCAACCCGGCAGCGCGGGTTGCTTCCGTGGAGAGGCGCGCCGCCGCAAAACCAGAATCGGAGCACTTTGAGCACACTGGCGATAGCTTCGGCGAGGGAGGTCTTCGATCTGCTGCGGGAAGACCTTGTAGCGGTGGAACAGGAACTGGGGCGCGACGCCGCATCAAGCGTAAGCACCGTGACTGAGATCGCCGAATATCTGCGCGAAGGCGGCGGCAAGCGCATCCGGCCATCTCTGTTGTTGCTGGCCGCGCATCAGCTCGGCTATTCGGGCCCCGGCGCCATTCGCCTGGGCGCAGTGGTGGAGATGGTGCACGCCGCAACGCTGGTTCACGACGACATCATCGATGGCGCCGAGACCCGCCGCGGCCGGCCTTCGGCGAATACCAAGTGGGGCAATGAAAAGTGTGTCCTCGCCGGCGATTGGCTCTACATGCAGGCGTATCGCGTGGCCATGGAAGAACAGAGCCTGCGGATTCTGGAATTGCTCGTCAACCTTACCCAGCAAATGGTCGAGGGCGAGCTGCTGCAGATTCAGAAGCTGGGCCGCGCCATCTCCGAGGCCGAATACTACGACTTGATCTTCCGTAAAACCGCATGTCTCTTCGCTACCGGAATGCGCATGGCAGCCACGCTGGCCGGGGCGAGCGAAGCCGAAGAGACAAACCTGGCTACGTATGGGCGCGCGGTGGGACTGGCCTTCCAGATCGTCGACGACGTACTGGACCTGACGGCCACCGAAGAAGCGCTTGGCAAACCGGTGGCCAGCGATCTGCGCGAAGGCAAGGCCACACTGCCCATAATCCACTCGCTCGACCACGGCACGGCGCGCGACCGCCAGGCCATTCAACGCGTGCTCGACGACCGCAGTTTCGAAAACGTGAGCCGCGGCCAGATTCAGGACATCCTGGCACGCAACGGTTCCGTTGATTACGCCATGGCCGCGGCGCTGCGCTATGCCGAGCTGGCGC
>JASHOY010000465.1 GCA_030038435.1 Acidobacteriaceae bacterium
GACGGTGGTGGGAATGCCGTCGGCCATGAGTTCCCAGGCGGTCAGCCGTGCGCCCTGCAGAAAGGGACGGGTTTCATCGGCATAAACGTGAATGCTTTTGCCCTGCTCAACGGCGGAGCGGATCACGCCTAGCGCGGTTCCGTAGCCGCAGGTGGCGAGCGCGCCGGCGTTGCAGTGGGTGAGCACGCCCCCTTCGCCGGGCAGCAATTCGCCGCCGAAGGCGCCCATAGCTTTGCAGGCGGCTATGTCTTCGTCGTACATGGCGTGGGCTTCGGCGAGCAGGCGCTGCCGGATCTTGTCGATTGAGGCGCCGCAGCTGCGCAGGTTGGCGAAGAGGCCTTTCATGCGGTCGATGGCCCAAAACAGATTCACGGCCGTGGGGCGCGTGGAGGCTAGCCGCGCGCAGATGCGCTCGAACTCGGGCGCGAACTGGTCGGCTGTGGCGGCCGTGGCGGCTCTGGCGCCGAGCGCGACGCCATATGCCGCGGAGACGCCGATGGCCGGGGCGCCGCGCACCACCATGGTGACGATGACGTCGGCCACCTGTTCATACGTGGAGGCCAGCACGTAGGTTTCTTCGAGGGGCAGCTTGGTTTGGTCGAGGAAGCGAACGCCTTCGTCGGTCCAGGTGAGAGTGGGTATCATGCAATTTCAGTGTAAACTGCTGCAAGCGCGGCGCAAGCGGGGCGGAACTGAAAACATTTTCAATTTCCGCTGGACGCGCCTTGGCCGGACTGCGTAGAGTGGTTGCGATCCTACTTCGGGCGATTTTCCTGGGCGCCCGGCATGCACTCGCCGGAGGCGGCGGATGAGAGCTCCAGGGGCGCCAAAGAGCGCGGAGCGGATGGCGTCTTTTCTTGAAAGGAAGCGAGGCAATTCCTGCTATGGCTACCGGATCTGAGCGCTCAGCGGCTTCAAGCTCGACAAGCTACCTGGTTCCCTTCATCGCGGTGACGGCCCTGTTCGGATTTTTCGGGTTCCTCACCAACATGAACAGCAACCTGTCGCCCAAGCTGGAAGACATGTTCCAACTGAACCACGCCTGGGCGAACATGGTGGATGCCTCGTGGTTCCTGGCCTATCTTGTCTTTTCCATTCCCAGCGCCAAGCTGATTGAGGCGGTGGGTTACAAGCGCACCATGGTGATCTCGCTGTTCGTGATGACGCTGGGCGCGCTGCTGTTTGTGCCGGCGGCGAATTTCATCAGCTTTCCGCTGTTCCTGACGGCGAGCTTTGTGCTGGCGACCGGAGTGACAGGGCTGCAGACATCGGCCAACCCATACGTTTCGATTCTGGGGCCCGAGCATTCGGCGCCGGCCCGCCTCACGCTGGCACAGGCATTCAACTCCGTGGGAGCGGCAATTGCTCCGGTCATTGTGGTTCACTTCATCCTGAGCAACTCCGCCACGCGGTTGACTCCTGAGGCTACCGCGCACACCGTGGTTGGACCTTATGTGGCCATTGCCATTGCTCTGCTTATCCTGGGCATCGCCATCATGTTCATGCACCTGCCGGCGATCACCTCGGGGCGCGAAATAAACCCGCCGAAGCCTGACGAGCCGGAGAAGAAACCGGCCATTGCCAAAGCAGACGAAGCGCTCAAGAAGCCCAATATCTGGACCTATCCGCATACGGTGCTGGGCATGCTGGGTATCTTCTTTTACGTGGGCATTGAGATTGCGCTGGCCACCAACGCCATCAAATATTTCAACTCGGAAGGGATTTTTGATGCCGGGCTGATCGCGCTGATGGCTTCGTTATATTACCTGCTGATCGGCGCGGGCCGTTTTATTGGCACGATTCTGATGCGCTGGATCAAGGCCCAGATTCTGCTTTCAATCCTCGGCTTTTGCGGCATTGCGCTGCTGCTGCTGGCGATGTTCTCGCACGGATCGGTGGCTGCCTGGAGCCTGGTCTTCTGCGGGCTGGCGAATTCGATCATGTATCCGACCATTTTCGCGTTGGGCATTGCCGAGCTGGGACCGCTGACCAGCGCCGGCTCCGGGGTGATCACCATCGGCAACGTGGGCGGCGCGGTGATTCCGCTGCTCTTTGGCTGGGCGGCCGACAAACTGGGCTTCAATTACGCGTTCATCGTGCCCATGCTCTGCTATCTGTATGTTTCCTACTATGGGATTTCCGGGTGCAAGCCGCGGCGTTCAGCCGCAGCGTGAGCTCGGCGCACATCCTTTTCGACGTGAGAGCCCTCCGCTGGCTGGAGGGCTCTCGCTTGAGAGGAGCAAAATCACGGATGGTGTGGACGCGCGTTGGCGGCGCTTCGTAGATTGGAAGTAGCGCGGTTTCAAGCGCGAGGAGCCAAATTTGACCACACTTTCCGCAGCCGACGGGTTGATCCTGCTGCTCTATTTCTTTTTTGTGGGCGGCGTCGGCTTTGCGCTCAACTCCTTCATCAAGACGGGAGACGATTTTCTGCTTGCTGGCCGCGCCATGCCTGCCTGGATCGGCGGGCTCGCGCTTGTGGGCGTCGGCCTTGGCGGGCAGGAAATCCTGGCCATGGGCGCGCTGGGGGCGCATTACGGTTTCGAGGGCGCGCAGTGGTTTGGCATCGGCGCCATTCCGGCCATGGTTTTCGCAGGGCTTTACATGATGCCGGTGTACTACACGTCGAAAGCGCGGACAGTCCCGGAGTATCTCCGCCTGCGTTTCGATGCCAAGACACGAGTAATCTACGCGCTGGTTTTCGCCGCGATGACGATCGTCGGCGCCGGCGTTGCGCTCTACGTGATGGCCCGCGCCGCGGTTGCGCTGGATGTTTTCGACGCCCTCTTTTACGCGCGGCACTGGCCCATCAGCGCGATTCTGCCCGCCGCCATGGTGCTGCCGGCGCTGCTGGTGCTGGCCATTGTCTGGTTTGGCGGACTCACGGGAACGCTTTATAGCCAGGTGATGCAGTTTCTGGTGATTCTCGCCGGCATTCTCCCCGCGGTTTATATCGGCTTGCGCAATGCAGGAGGATGGAGCGGCCTGAGCGAAGCGATTCCGAGTTCCATGCACGAGTGGCGGGCGATGAGCATGGCCGGCAGTGGACCGATGGGCCTTGGCGCCGTGGGGCTTTGCCTGGGGCTGGGAGTTGCGCTGGCCGGCAGCCTGTGGTGCGTGGATTTCCGCGCGCTGCAGACTGCCTTCTCCCAAAAAAATGCGGAGGCGGCGCAGCGGGTTCCGCTGATTGCCGCATTTTTCATGGCGTTTCTGCCCTTCGTGGTTGTGCTTCCCGGGCTGCTGGCTGTCAGCCTGCCCACTCCGCACAATACCACGATCGTGACCTTGGAAAACGGGAGCATTGTTCGCAACACCGAAGTGGTGAGCCCGGCGGCGGCAGCGGGGAAGGGAATTGTTCCCGCCAAAGCGAATCCGGAGAACGGGCAGCCAGTGCGCGACGCTTCCGGCAAGGTGCTTTTGGATTATCGAGCTGCGACCCCCAACCTGCTTGCGCATTTTCTGCCGCAGGGGCTGCTCGGCCTTGGACTGGCGGCGCTGCTGGCCGGGCTCATGAGCGGCATGGCGGCGGCGATCAGTGCCTTCAACAGTGTTTTCGTCCGCGATCTCTATCAGCCGCTGCTGGGAAAGGAAAAAGACGAAGCGCATTATCTCCAGGTTGCGCGCTGGACGACGCTGAGCGCCGTCGCCGCGACGCTTGGCGTAGCCTTCGCAGCCATGTACTTCCACAACCTTCTGGGCACGATGGCGATTGGTTTTGCTTCTTTGAATGCACCGGTCCTGGCCACGTTTCTACTCGGCATGTTCTGGCGGCGCACTTCGGGGCACGGCGCCTTCGCTGGCATAGTTGCCGGCATGGCGATTGCGATTGCACATTATGGGCTGACGATTCCTACCGGAGCACATCCGGGCATGCACGGCGGCTGGATTGCGGTGCTTCATGTTTACCCAGGCACGATTGCGCAGGCCGCGTGGACGGCGCTCTTCGGCTTGGTTGCAAACCTCATCGTAACCAGTGCTGTGAGTCTTTGCACGGCGCCGCGCGCCAGCGAAGAGCTAGCCGGGCTGGTCTATTCGCTGCTGCCGGAGCGCCAAAGTGTGCAGAAAGCGTGGTGGAAGCGTCCTGAGGCTGTGGCCATTGCCGCGCTGCTGGTTGCCGTCGCGGTGAACATATTTTTCGCCTGAGGTGAAACCATGAACGTCGATCTCCGCATTCCCATGGGCATGATGTTCACGCTGATGGGCGCCGTACTTGGATCGTTCGGCCTTTCTACTCAAAACAACTCCGAGCTCTACGCCCGCTGCCTGGGAATGAACGTAAATCTCTGGAGCGGCGTGGTGATTTTCGTATTTGGCCTGGTGCTGGTGACGTTTGGACGGCGGGGGCAGGCAAAGATCGAAGCAAGGAAAAAGAAAGTCAAGGGCTGAGGCATTGTCCCCCCAGGCTGATTCCATTCACAGCGGCTTCTGCGGTTTCCCACCTTTCGCGCCAAGGGCCGGGCGAAGAATGATCATCCCGTCCGTTGCACAGCGCGTCGCGCACCTTGACACGGTCTTTATCGTCACGCCGCTACACTTGGAGTAGCGATGAAGCGCAAGACCATCGAGCAGTACGAAATCGTGCGCCGGCTGGGC
>JASHOY010000466.1 GCA_030038435.1 Acidobacteriaceae bacterium
GCGGCAGGTTCTTCTTGCTCTGCTGCACGATCGTGTTGATGTCTCTTGAAACGCTGCCCAGATCGCGGCCCTCCACGGAACCGTAGATATCGATCACCGGCAGCACGTTGTAGTGCGACACGTCTTCGAGCGACTCGCGCGGCTGAATTGAAGCCAGGTTCGCAAGAATCTGCGACTGGCCTCCACCCGGCGCCGAGAGCGGGATGTTTTTCATATCCTGGAGCGAATCCATCCAGTACTGCGGCGTCTGCGCAGCAACGTTGTAGCTGACCCCGTTCTTGGGATCGAGCCAGAAGGTGGGCGAAGTCTGGAAGCTGCCGCTCAACGCGATCAGCACGTCGCTGGCCACCTCGCGCTGCGTGAAGCCGAGCTGGGCCGTCCGCGTGCGGTCAATATCAACGTAGAGCTCCGGCAGGTTGACCGGCTGCTGAATGCGGAGATCCGCGATGCCGGGGACGTATTTCAGCCTTTGCAGCATCTGGCTGGCGAACTGATGATTGGCGTAGAGATTCAGCCCCACCACCTGAACATCGATGGGCGCGGGCAGGCCGAAGTTGAGGATCTGCGTGACCATGTCCGCGGGCAGAAAGTAGAACATGACGCCGGGGAACTTCCTCGCGAGCTCGCGGCGCAGCTCGTTTTCATATTGCGCGGTTGGATGATGCTTCGCCGCCAGCGTAACGAGGATGTCCGCATCCTCCGAGCCGATCGGAGCCGAATTGCTGTACGAGAGGTTGATGCCGCTGTATGGCAGCCCGATGTTGTCGATGATGCTTGAGAGCTCGCTGGGCGGAATCTGCTGACGAATGACGTCTTCCACGTGATCGGTGAGCGCTGCTGTGTCCTCGATGCGCGTTCCGGTGCGGGCGCGCAGGTGCAGTTTGATCTGGCCGCTGTCCACGCTGGGAAAGAAGTTCTCACCGAGGGTAGGCAAGAGAGCAAAAGAAGCGAGACATGCGGCGACGAAGATCAGCGCGAAGACGAACCGGTGCGCAAGTGCGCCCGTCAGCAAACTCCTGTACCGAAGACGAAACTGCTCGAATGCGGTTTCAAACCTGGCCTGTGCACGCACTAAAAGGTTCCTACTAAAGATGCGGCTCTCGGGATCGGCACTTTCGTGATGGCCGCGGAGCAGGTATTTGGCCATCGTGGGCACAATCGTCCGCGAAAGCAGATACGACGCGAGCATCGCAAACACCACCGCTTCAGCCAGCGGCACGAACAGGAATCGAGCTACGCCGGGGAGAAAGAACATGGGGACGAAGACGATGCAGATCGACAGCGTGGACACCAGAGCCGGCACGGCGATCTGCGAGGCGCTCTCCAGAACGACTTCGTCGAGACTCTTGTCGGGCTCGAGTTGCCGGTTCCGGTTGATGTTCTCCACCTCCACGGTTGCATCGTCGACGAGGATGCCCACAGCCAGTGCCAGCCCGCCGAGGGTCATCATGTTGATGGTTTGGCCGAGGGCACTGAGCACGATGATGGAGGTGAGAATCGAGAGGGGAATCGAGACCGCAATAATCAGCGTGCTCCGCCAGCTGCCGATGAACAGCAGGATCATCGCCGCCGTCAGACATGCGGCGATCAGCGCCTCCCGCACCACACCTGTGATCGCGCCGACGACAAAGACGGACTGGTCGGAGAGCAGTTGAATCTTCAGTTGCGGCGGCAGCTCGCGCAGAATCTGCGGAATCTCCTGCTTCACGCGGGCGATGATGTTGAGCGTCGAGGCATTCCCCGTCTTCTGCACGGTCATCAGCGCGGAGCGCTGCCCGTTTACCCTCACGATGTTGGTTTGCGGAGGATAGCCGTCGCGCACATGCGCTACATCCCGGATGTAGATGACGGTATTGCCGGCGGTCTTGATGGGCAGGTCATTCAGCTTCTCCACCGCCGTCGGACTTCCGTTCATCTCCACGTCGTACTCGATGGTTCCGATCTTGGCCGTTCCTGAAGGCAGGATCAGGTTCTGCGCGCTGATGGCGTTCACCACGTCGAGCGGCGAAAGACCCTTCGACTGCAGCGCCGCCATATTCAAATCCACTTGAATCTGCCGCTGCTTTCCTCCGTAAGGAAACGGCATTGAGGCGCCTTCGATATTCGCGAGCTGCGTGCGGATGAAGTTGTTGCCAAGATCGTAGAGCTCCTGCTCCGACAGCCCTTTTCCCGACAGGCCCAACCGCAGCACGGGCACGCTGGAGGCGCTATAGGTAATGATCAGCGGCGGTGTGGTGCCCGGAGGCAACTGCTTCAACAGCGTCTGCGAAATCGAAGTGATCTGGGCGAGCGCCGTCGAAACATTGGCCCCCTGATGAAAGAACACCTTGATCACGGCAACGCCGTCGAGGGACTGCGACTCGATGTGTTCGATGTCATTGACTGTCGTGGTCATCGCCCGTTCATTGTTGGTGATGATGCGATCGGCCATCTGTTCGGCAGACAGACCCTGGTAGCTCCAGACCACGCTGATCACCGGGATGTCGATGTTGGGGAAGATGTCCTTCGGCGTGGTCGCGATCGACAGGATCCCGAGCAGCAGGATGAGGATGGCCGCAACCACAAAGGTGTAGGGCCGGCGCAATGCTAGGCGAACTATCCACATACGATTCCCCTTACTTTTCCGATTCGATTGGGTCTTCGGACTCGCCTGGACGAGCGTTTCTTTCCCGGTTGATCCACTCCCGGATGTAGGCAGGGCAGTTTCTCAGAGCGATGCCGCGCGCCTCACTGAGCGCGAGAAAGAGGACAGCGTCTCGGTCGACGAGCTTGACCTGTTCTAAATCGAGGACGACTCCACGCGCCCACGCTTCCGACCCGACCAAGGCGAGGAGCTCCGTGATCTGCTCCGCCTGGATGCGGCCTGTAAGCGTGAAAATCACCAGGTCGCGATTGACCGATTTTTGGATTCTCAAGGTCATCTCGTTGCAACCCTCTGCGCAAGAGAGGAGCAACCGGGATGCCAATCGTATGTGGCTGGAGAGAATGTGGTTATACGGGAGGAGGTCCCTCGATAATTCGGAAATTTCCGAATTATCGAAAGCACATAGAGGGTCGGATATGGACTTGAACGTCTGCCAGGAGGCGGCCTTCAACGATCAGATATAGGCGAATCCATAGGAAAAGCGACGCGGAAATCATCGCGGATGCCCAAAGCCAATTAGCCGGCCTTGAAGCGATGCTTGTCGATCTTGAGAGACTTGATTTTCGAGTCGAGCGTAGATTGCGGCATGCCGAGCTTCGCAGCGGCACCGGAAGGCCCCGAAACTTTTCCGTGGCTTTCGGCGAGCGCGGCTTCGACCAGCTCTTTCTCCTGGGCGGCGAGCTTCTCTGAGAGCGGCTGAGCGGCGGCGCGGGCGCGCCGGCCTCGCCCCACCCAGCTCTCATCGACGGACAGATTGGGCCTGTCGCACACTATGACGGACCGCTCAATCACGTTTTGTAGCTCGCGAATGTTGCCGGGCCACGCGTAGGACTGCAGAAGGTCCATGCTTCTCTTATCGATTCCTGTAATCTTCTTGCCGGCTTTGCTGGCAAAGCGATCGACAAAGTACTCCACCAGCAGTGGGATGTCTTCTTTTCGCTCACGAAGCGGCGGGAGTTCAATGGGGAACACGTTGAGCCGATAATAGAGGTCCTCGCGGAACACGCTGGCGCCGATAGCGGCCTCGAGGTTTCGATTGGTGGCCGCGACCACGCGAACGTCGACCTGAAGTGACTGACTGGAACCCACGCGCTGGAACTCGCGCTCCTGAAGGACTCGCAACAGGGAGATTTGCGTTTCCAGGGGCAGTTCTCCCACTTCATCGAGGAAAATCGTTCCGCCATCGGCGGACTCAAAGCGGCCCAGCCGGCGCTGGACGGCGCCGGTGAAGGCGCCTTTCTCATGCCCAAACAGCTCCGACGCTATGAGATCGCGGGGAATGGCGGCGCAATTCACGCTGACGAATGCCCGTGCGGACCGCGGCGACCGCTTGTGAATAGCCCGGGCAATCAGCTCCTTTCCGGTGCCCGTTTCTCCGGTGACGAGCACGGTCGAATCGGTGGGCGCGACCTTCGCCACTTTTGCGAGTACCGACTGCAGGGCTGGTGAAGATCCTACGATTTCCTCGAACATCCTCGTGACGTCAATTTCTTCGCGGAGGGCCAGGTTCTCCTTGTAGAGCTGGTCTCTCAATGTGCGAATCTCTTCGAGCGCATTCTTCATGTCTGAGATATCTGTAATCGCTCCCAAGAAAACCGGCTTGCCATCCGGCTCGTTGCAGGTGCGGCCCAGTACGCGGATTGCCTTGACCTTGCCGCCGGGCATCAGCAACCGATGCTCGACATCGACATCTCTTCCATCTTGAGAGGCGCCATCTGTGACCTGCTGCACGAATTCACGGTCTTCGGGATGTACCCGCTCGAGCGCCAGTTGAAGTGTGGGTTTGACGGCCGGATCGTATTCGAAGATTCGATAGGTTTCTTCCGACCAGAATTGTTCGCCGGTGGAAACATCCCAACCGAAGCTGCCCGTATGGCTCAGCATCTGTGCTTCAGCAAGATACGCCTTGCTTCTCCTGAGCGCTTCGTTGGTCTCCTTCAGCTTCTGCACCGCGGCCCTCAGCTCGTCACGGGTCTTTCGAAGAGAGTCCGCTGCCCGCCGCTGCGCAACACTTACCGCGCCAACTAGCAGTACTGACAGGATGAACATGACGAATCGCGCCGTCTGGCCAGGCTTTGCAGCGAACGAATCGACTGGGGGAAGAAAACTGTAATAGAACCCGAGATTCGCTAGCACAATCGCCAGACATCCCGGACCTGCGCCGCCCAACCATGCACTCACAATCACTGCACAAAAAAGCAGGGACACAGGCGCGGATTCCAGATGAATGAGGGGCCAGTGCGCAACCAACAGGGCTCCGCCTACGGAGAGCACAGCAACTGCGTATCCGTAGATGGTCCGTCTCTCCTGGTTTTTGGAAACAGGATCAGCGCTCGACACCGATAATCCTCTTTCAGAAAATATGCCAAAGCGAACATCAGCGCCCAGGGACGATTTCCGGCGTTCTTCTGCCTGTTCGATTCAGAGAAGATTCCGAAGTTTCGGAAATTTCCCGGTTTTCGTTAAGGGGCCGCTCGGTTGCAATCCAGTGAGGTGGCTGAAACTCATCGAGTTAGCAGCGAGATCATTTTTGGCAAGCGCCGTGCCTTACCCAAGGCTGAGCAACCTGCTCTCAAAGGAAACGGAAAAAATGAAATTAAAGCTCTTGTTCGCCTCCGCAATGGTGTTCTTAATCCCTTCTCTGGCGTTCGCCAGGCCGAAGGATTCTGCCAACGTAGAGCTGGACCAGCCGGTCACGGCAGCGGGAACCCGCATCGCTCCGGGGCACTACAAGGTCACCTGGGAAGGTAACGGTCCAGCTATAACAGTGCGATTCGCCGAGGGCAAGAAGACGGTTGCATCGGTTCCCGCGACGCTGGTGAATGATCGAAACAACCAGCAAGCCGTCGTAACGAATACCACAACCGACCATACGACGGTCTTGCAAACCCTCGACCTGAAGAAGGTCACGATTCAGTTCGAAGATGCCGGAACCAGCGCCGGAAACTGAATCGACGTTTGGACGCCGGCCCGGTCACGGGGATTCGCAGAGATCCAGATTTCTCATGATCGCCGGCGTCATTACGGCCTGCTCAACCTAAAGACGGGGACGTTCCAAGTCCAGTCTTTCGATGGAAAGGAAATGACCAATGAGCCACGAACTGATTCTCTCAGCAGCCTCCGCCGGCACATTCACGGTGGGCGATGATCTTACCGTCAACCGGATGGGTTATGGTGCGATGCGCATCACGGGACCCGGAATCTGGGGTCCGCCCGCCGACAAAAGGGCTGCGCTGGCTACTCTCCGTAAGGCGGTCGATCTCGGCGTGAACTTGATCGACACCGCTGATTCCTACGGGCCCGGTGTCTCGGAAGAACTCATCGCCGAGGCGCTCTATCCGTACCCCGCGGATCTGGTGATTGCGACCAAGGGCGGATGGGAACGTCCCGGCCCGAACCAATGGACACATAATGCCAGCCCCAGACATCTGGCCGAAGCCCTCGAGGGCAGCCTCAGAAGGCTGCGTCTGGAGCGCATCGACATCTACCAGCTCCACGCGCCCGACAACGTCGTATGCTTCGAAGCTTCAGTGGAAGCACTGGCCAGACTTCGTGAGCAAGGCAAGATCCGCCACATCGGGCTCTCCAATGTGACCCGTGAGCATATTGAGCGAGCCAGAAAGATTGCGCCGGTTGTATCGGTGCAGAACCGCTACAGCTATGCCGACCGCGAGTCCGATTTTATTGTCGACTACTGCGAGCAGAACCAGATCGCGTTTCTTCCCTGGGCTCCGATCGGTCAGGCAAGGGCGGCGCACGACGCCCTGCAGCGCGTTGCCAGCCAGTTTTACGCTTCGCCGTACCAGGTCGCCCTGGCATGGCTCCTGCAACGCTCCAAAGTCATCATCCCGATCCCGGGTACGGCTTCAGTGGAGCATCTGGAGGACAATATCGCCGCCGCCACTCTGGAGCTTCCGCAGTCGGCATTTAAGGCCCTGTCGAAGGCGCATCCAGCCTATGTAAGTCTGCGCGACTGAAAGTGGCGGGATGCAATCAAGACCGATCATCCGCAAAGAAGGAGAAGATTCAAAATGAGCACTACATTGAGCAAGGAAAGCACGAAACTGGGGCTGATTGGCCTCGGACTGATGGGCAGCCGCTTCCTTCGCCGTCTGAATGCTGAGGGCTGGAACGTCCGCGGCTGGAATCGCAGCCGGGACGCAATACTTCCTCTTAAGAAATACGGTCTCCAGATCGAAGAGACGCTCTCCGGCCTGGTTGGCAAGTCAGAAGTGCTGTTGTCCTCCCTGGCCGACGACAATGCTGTTCGTGCGGTCTACTTTGGAGAGAACAGCGTCTTCGCCAACGTACAACCCCAGACAATCATCCTCGAGATGAGTACGATCTCCCCTGATCTCTCCGCGCTTCTCCACCGGGAGGCGGCGAAGCGCGGAGCGAATCTGCTCGATCTTGCCGTCTCCGGGTCGACGCCGGCGGTGGAGGCCGGCACGGTCACGCTGTTCGCCGGCGGCGAGCCAGAGATCTTCAACCGCTGCGTACCGGTATTCGAGTCGATTGCAAGGCAGTGGTATCTTATGGGCCCGGCCACAGCCGGAATCCGCATGAAGCTGGTCGTCAACCTCTTGCTCGGCATCGGCATGGAAGCCATTGCGGAAGCTGTGTCGCTGGGCGAGCACCTGAAGCTCGACCTTGACCTTCTCCTCGACGTTCTCCCCAAAACTGCGGTCGTTGCTCCGGCCTTCTCAGGGAAGTTCTTGAAGATCAAGAATGGGGACTATTCGCCGCAGTTTCCCCTTCACCTGATGAGCAAAGACATGAACCTGGCCCAGAGTGCTGCGCATCAATGCAAGGTTGAACTGCCGGCGGGGCGCGCAGCGGCCGCTGTGTTGAACGGAGCGCTTGCCGAAAAGGGTGCACTCGACATTTCTTCCATCGCTTCCCCGGCTTCCACGTTGGCCGGCCGGCACAACGATAATCAAGGTAATTGCAAACCGGGCCACATAGTTTCGCCAGTAAATGCTACCGCAGCGGCTTAACTCGAGAGAGGAGGAGATATGGACGCGCAAACTTTCACCTTTGCATCGTCGCGGTTTGTGCCGGTCGCCATCGGCTTCTTTGGCCTTGGCACCGGCTACTTCATCTGGGGCGGGCAGGCTCTGTTTGGCTTTCCCAAGCCCAGCCAGGAAGTGAACAAGAGCATGGGCATGTGGGGGTTCTGGATGCCCGGCTTCATGCAGTTCATTACAGGCGTTTACCTGTTGGTGGGCCTCACCTGGTTCAATGTGTTTGGGAATGCGGCGCCGCTGTATATGGCCGGTCTTGCGTTCACGGCGTACGGCGTCCATTGGTTTGCGATGGCACATCGCCGTTTCATCGACTCAAGTGCACAGCCCGACGGCTGGATGGCGATTGCCTTCCTCTTCATCAGCATTTTGGGAATCGATGCGTTCCGTGCTGCCGACGATATTCCCGTGATGATCATTTTTGTGGGCCTAAGCTTGATCTACGCAACCGAAATACCTACGCGCCTGTTCTCCTGGGCGCCCGGTGCGCGCCTGATTGGTTTCTTCCAGCTTGTCACGGGTATCTGGCTCATGTACTGCACCTACGCGATCACCGTGGACCTTGCCCTCGGCGCTAAAGCATGGGTCTAAAATGGACCAGATCGAGGGCGTAGGCAATAGCCTGCGGCAGAGCTCGGTTTCCCGCGCGTCAGTTCGGCACTGGAGAAGCGATCGAAGGTATCCGTTGACACATACATCACGCGGCGAATTTGAGGAGGATTGTATGGATCTGGTTCAGACCGCAGGTGGAGAGCCTGACGAGAGTGCGGTAGGCGACGCGTCTATCGAAACTCCAGTGTGCGGGGGTTGAAGGTCGGTCGCAATGAGTTGGGTGCCTCGTTCTGACAGAGCTAAAGTGATTGCGCGGCCGATCCCCTGGGCTGCGCCGGTGACCAGCTTCCGCTAGCGGATCAGAAAAGACTGGTAATCGCGGGCGCAAGCTGCACGGTCAGCGAATACGCCCTTCTCTATGCGCTTGAGCACCTAGCCGTTCGACATGTGACGGCCGTTGTGCGCCGAACGCTCGGCACCTCGCATCTCAAACTAACAGAGGTTGTGCATCGAAATTTTGCGGATTGCTCCCCACTCGCGCTGTCACTCGCCGGACAGGATGCGGTGGCCTTTGTCTGGGCTCGGATACCGGATAGGTCTCCGACGCAGAGCTCCGCACCATACAGCCGACTGGAACTTGTCAGCGCGCAAGTAAGGCTATGAACGCACAAACGACAGCTCGATCAGCACGATCCTGAAATCTGACGATTTGAGATTTGCTAACTGCTTCGCTGCAGGGCCATTTCAATCTTTCGCCGTCCTGCCGGATTGCTCGTCACGATCTCAATTCGGTCTGGAAGGAACTGCGGATTCTGCTCCAGCCAGCAGGCGATATCGTAGCCAGTCAACTCGCGCCCGCCATCTCCGGAGAAATCACCGAGATCATGATCGAGGTACAGGATGTCCCAGTGTTGTTCGCGCAGAGCCTCTATGCCTTCCTGATATGTGCGTGCCACGCGATCAGCAGGAAGATTGCGCTGGTCATCGATCAGCAGTGTGGCCATTGGGTACCGTGAACTCACAGAACGGAGCGTGGCTTCTCCGAGGGCTGGCTGGTCCCAATCGTCCAACGGAATTGACACATAGACCGGGCCCGCTGGAGGCTGCAAAGCAGCCGCATATGCCCTCATGATGGCTCCTGGAACGTCCTGCGCTCGAACGGGCTGATACGACCATTTCACCCACGGCCGCGGCATCACAGTCTCGTCACGATTGGTGAGATACGGGTCGCAGAGGATCATCTCGCGTGTCTGTTGCCCAGCCGTAATGATCAGAGGGGTCTTGTTCTGATACGCAGTCATGATGTTTGCTACAAAATGCGTGACGAAGATGATGGAAATGTAGATCTTTGTCTTTTGTAGCCGAGCGTAGTGCGTCGTGAATGAGGGGAAATACCAAGTTCTCAGGAACGGCGGAGTATGGCGAACTCGGAAGAGTAAACAGGTATGGGGAGGGAATTGTCTCTTTTGCACTCTCTGCTTCACGCATCCTTTTCCATCGCCTTGTCCAGCTTCCTCACGACGAAGAAGAAGGTCGACCCGAAGACGGCGCAGACCGCGCTGCGCCAGAGCGATTCCAGGTTCACTATGGACAAGTACACTCAAACTGACCACGACGAGCTTCTGGCCGCACAAAACCTGATGCTCGATGCAATCTTCAAGACCGAGGCCCGGGTTGTTCAGTAGTTTTTGGGTGAAACCTTGGGTGAAAAAGAGGGAAAACCTTGGGTTATGATGCGGCGTAAACCATTGATTTTAAAAATGGTAGGCACGATTGGATTCGAACCAACGACCTCTTCCGTGTCAAGGAAGCGCTCTAACCAACTGAGCTACGCGCCTTCGAAAAAACCTTTTCGTAGTCTATCAGATGCACATCGTGGCAGGGGATGACGCCCGCGCATCCGATTGCTGTACCATTCTTAAATCGGCCATGCAAGAGGAATCACAAAGATTTTACCTATTCCGAACTGCCCCCAATCTTTTGACGTTGCTGCGCATATGCCTTGCACCGTTCCTTGTCCTGGCGATCCTCCAAGGCGACTACGGTCTCGGTTTTGCTCTCTTTGTGGCTGCGGGCCTCACCGATGCTCTCGATGGCGCATTGGCGCGCATCTTGAAGCAGCGCTCGATGCTGGGCCAATACCTGGACCCTGTAGCCGATAAATTGCTTCTGAGCACACTTTTCCTTGTGCTCATGAACAAACGCCTGATTCCTGCAACCGTGACCGTGCTGGTCTTCGGTAGAGATGTGGGAATCCTTTTGGTTTCAGCCATTCTTTACGCGGCCGCGGGACGAAGGGAATTCGCCCCGAGCATCTTTGGAAAGGCCAACACGCTGGCCCAAATCAGTGCTGTAGCCGCGGTCCTGCTACACGAGGTCACTCCGTGGCACTGGGTTACGATTTTGCGCCTCCTTGCTCTCGATGCCACGATAGTCCTTACAGTCGCTTCCGGATTGCACTACGCCTGGGCCGCATCGCGCCGATCTACGAATGCGGCGGCCGGCGATCGCGCGATCAAGTGAACGGCGGGTTACCCGCCCAGCAAAACGTCCTTCATCAGGCATCATCCGGTGCTGGTTCCCGATCGGTTGTGTCTTCAATTTCCATGTCGCGAAACTCTTCGGAATCGAAGACTTCTCCACACTCGAGGCACTCAACATATTCCATGTCTTCGTGCCGGGAGACGACTCGAACCCTGGGATGTTTGCAGGCGCTAACCATCTTCGTATGTGTTCGCTTGTGATAGGAGTTCTTTCCGCAAAATTGTAGCTTTCTTTTGAATAATTTGGAATGGCAATCTTCAGCTTTTGAGATTCAAGAGTTTCTTTACTGGGGAAAATCGGATGCTGCCGTCCACCCAGTCCCTCAGTCTTCCTTTCACGCTCATCTTGTATTGGAAGAGGCTCGCCCTTGAATCCCACCCGAGCTCGCCGTATACTAAAGCGGGCGGTACTAGGCACATACTCAATGCTTAAGCTGACGAAGAAAGCGGATTATGGGCTAATGGCGCTTAAGTATCTCGCCGAGCATCCTGAGATGCCTGCGTTCAGCGCCAAGGATTTGGCCGACGCCTACGGAATTCCCTCACAATTGCTGGCCAAGATCCTGCAACGCCTGACGAAGACGGGATTGCTTCGTTCGCATGCCGGTATGAACGGGGGCTATGCTCTGGCACGCGACGCCCGCAGCATTTCAGCCTTTGAGGTGATTCACGCCATAGACGGCCCGCTTTTCATTACTTCGTGCTTCAAAGGCACGAAATCTTGCGAGTTGACTCCCAGTTGCACGATCAAGGAGCCGCTGGCGCGGGTGAATGACACGATCGCAGGTGTTCTCAAGAGCATCAGTATTCAGGATCTGAGCGAACACGAGCCGGGCCCCGGTCACATACACGATTCGCAAAAGCTTGTGGCTCTAACTTTGTAAATAGGGCGTCTCCCATCCGGAAACCGAGACCGGATGCGGCGAGGCCAACTAAGCAAGTCTGTCAACGCCCAGCGTCGACCTCACACGCGCCTGTACTCGTCCAATCCAAAGGCGTTTTCAAAATGGACGATGTCTTGAGCGCGTCCCGGGACCAGATAAACACTCACCACATCAAAGCGCATCTGCGGAATTGTCTCCAGCGGAAGCTGGCGCACATAGCTGCGCGCCAATCGGCGAAGCGTATGGCGCTTGTGTGAATCGACCTGAGCCTCGGCTGGTGCGAAATCATGGGCGGTGCGCGTCTTTACCTCGACGAAGCAAAGCAGCGCCCCTAGCCAGGCGATGAGATCGATGTCGCCGCGCAAATTCCCTGCGGACCAACGCCGTGCCACCACAATGTATCCCTTACGGCGCAGATAAAAATAGGCAGCGTCTTCGCCTTTAAGACCGGTAAGAAGATGAGGTGGCAGAGCCGGCGCACTGCTGCGAAAATGCGGCACCTTCTCGAGTTCGGGGAGCACCCGCTCCATGCAATGGATCCGCATCCGTTCCAGCAAGCCCATCGCATTCCATTGTCAGTCCAGCGGCAAAATTACGCAAATTTGCAGAGTAGCCATCGAGAAGATCTGAGGCGCCGGTCCTCGCGAGAAGCGATTCAAAGACTGACGGCTGAGAAAAACCGCCAGCCGTTCCTTCACGGTTTCCGATAACCAATGAAGCAACGGAAGCAAGTCATTCTTCACGATGTTGATCTGCGCAGCGAGTGCCTGCTCCCCCGTAAACTTAGATCATGCAGCCGATCCTGATCGTACAGAACCTGTCCAAACGCTTCGGCGCTGCTCCTCTCTTCCAGCAAATTACTCTCGCCGTCCACGAAGGGGCGCGCATCGGCCTCATCGGCCCCAATGGCGCTGGTAAATCCACACTCCTTGCCATCCTGGGGGCCGAGCAACAGCCTGACTCCGGCGAAGTCTCTTTGCGTAAGTGCGCACGGGTTGGCTACGTTCACCAGGTCTCTGATTTCGTTCCCGGCGTCACTGTACGCCAGGTCATTGAGGCCGCCCTCGATCGCGCCGCTGTTCCGCCTGACGCCCGCGAGCAGTCTCTTCGCGAAACTCTAGGCCGCGCCGGCTTTGCCGAGGTTGATTCCCGCGCAAATCCCGGTATGGACAGAGAGGCTTCGACCTTAAGCGGCGGCTGGCGCAAGCGCCTCGCCATCGCCCAGGCTCTGGTCTCCAAGCCCGACGTGCTCCTTCTTGACGAGCCTACTAACCACCTCGATCTAGACGGCATCGAATGGCTCGAAGGCCTGCTCCGAAAGGCAAATCTTGGATTCGTGGTCGTTACTCACGATCGCTATTTCCTCGAAAACGTCGCTTCCGAAGTAGTCGAGCTGAACCGGATCTACTCCGAAGGATTGCTGCGAGTGAAAGGCGGCTATTCGAAATTCCTCGAAGTCCGTGAGGCCTACGTTGAATGGCAACAGCGCGCGCAGGAAAGTTTGCGCAACCGCGTGCAGAGGGAAATGGAGTGGCTCCGTCGCGGCGCCAAAGCCCGCTCCACCAAAGCCAAAGCGCGCATCAACAACGCCAACGCTCTCATCGCCGAGCTGGGAGAGTCAGAAGCCCGCTCTCGAACTGCGGAGGTCGATATCAGTTTCGGCGCCACCGACCGGCAAAGTAAACGGCTTGTCGAAATCACCGATGCCGCCATTACGCTGGGCGATCGAGAGATCCTCCGCAATTTCTGTCTGGTCCTGACCAACGGTCTCAAGCTCGGTCTTGCCGGTTCCAACGGCTCCGGAAAAACTACGCTTCTACGCGCCATTACTGGCGAAATCCCGCTCTCTGCCGGCGAGATTCGCCGTGCCCCGGGTCTCCGCATCGTGTACTTCTCACAGCTCCGCGAGCTCGACGGCGCTCTCACTCTGCGCCGAGCGCTTGCCCCCGATTCCGATTCTGTCATCTATCGCGATCGCGTTCTGCACGTCGCCAGCTATGCGTCGCGCTTCCTCTTCACCTCGGAGCAGCTCCATCAGCCGCTCGAGCGCCTCAGCGGCGGCGAGCGCGCCCGCGTACTCATAGCACGTCTTATGCTTCAGCCCGCCGACGTTCTCATTCTCGATGAGCCTACAAATGACCTCGATATTCCTACTCTCGAAATCCTCGAGGAATCGCTCCTCGAATTTCCTGGCGCTTTCCTGCTTGTTACTCACGACCGCTATCTGCTGGACCGCGTCACCAACGCGGTACTCGGTCTTGACGCCCTTGGCAATTCCGCCCTTTTTGCCGACTACCTGCAGTGGGAAACCTGGCGCGACCGGCAGACCGGAGCCACGCCAGAAGCTTCCATCGACCAGGCGCCCATAGCCGCCGCTGGCGCTTACTCCTCCCCAATGCCCCGAAAGAAGCTTTCCTACCTCGAACAACGCGAATACGACGCGATTGAAACCCGTATTGAGGCTGTCGATGCCCGCCTGCGCGCCGCCGAGCGGAACATCATAGCTCCTGAAATCGGGACGGATGCCGAGGCCCTCACCGCCGCGCTTGCCGAGCTCGAGGCGGCGAAAGCCGATCATCATGCTGTCTACGAACGCTGGATGGAACTTACCGAAAAACTCGGCGGTTAACGGCAAGCATGGGTGCTGCAGTTCAAATAAATGCGGGAAGGCTCTTCTGAAACGAGAGTTCCCTTTCCCATACGTCGTAAGCCTGCAGCCGTTCTTCTAGACTGGTGCGTATGTGCCGAGTAAGCAACTGCGCAGCCCTTTCCGAATCGTGGCTGGTGACAGCGGCGATAATTGCAGCGTGCTGATTATGGATCTGCTTCAGCTTGGCTTCATCATATCCCGGCTGCTCCATGCCGAAGATCCGAATCAGTAGTCGCGTGTCGTTCAGCACTTTGAGAATGCGCGCGTTCACCGACATGTGCATCAGCATGTTATGAAAGCTGAGGTCTGCAGCAATAAACTTCCGCATCTGTTCACGGCTCAGCGTCGTCTGAGTCAATCGGCGCAGTTCGTCGCGTAACGACAAAATCTCGTTCGAGAATTGTTCCCATCGTTCCAGATCCGCCGCCCGCAGCGTCATGTGCGCGGCCTTTCGCACTACATAGACTTCCAAAGCCTCTCGCAGTTCGTAAAGCTCGATCACGTCCTGCCGTTTAAGCCGCACCACCACGGTGCCGCGGTTGGGCGTTTGCTCCAAGAGCCCCTCCGCCACCAGTTGACCGATGGCCTCTCGCACTGGCGTTCGGCTCATCTTCAGATGTTTGGAAATGGCCACTTCAGAAATGGCGGTGTCGGGCAGCAGTTCTCCGCAAGCGACTCCTCGCTGGATATAGCTGTATGCCCGCTCCCTGAGAGAGCCAGTGGAAATCGCCGGCGAGAATTTGCGGCTCATGTGCGCTCCCCTGTTACGTACTTTAACCGAATAGACCTGTCGCATGTAATATGTAGACATAACGTATTTCTCATGTCTACATGTGTACCCATCCGGAGTTGTCCGTCGCTGTGCAAGGCGAGCCTTCGGCGGCGAACGAAAGCAAGACCAAATCCATAAGCGGAGAATGGCATGAGTGCCGAATCGATCAGCGCAGCTTTCCACGGGATCATTCCGCCCATGGCTACACCGCTTTTGGCGCCAGATGAACTGGACGTGGCTGGTCTGGAAAGGCTGATTGAGCACATTCTGCGCGGCGGGGTGCAGGGGCTTTTCCTCCTGGGCACCACCGGAGAAGGACCCGTTCTAAGCTACAAGATCAGGCGCGAGCTGATTCAACGCACTTGCAGCCAGGTAGCCGGCCGAGTGCCGGTTCTGGTCGGAGTTACGGATTCAGCGTACCCTGAGATGCTGCAGATGACCGAATTCGCCGCAAAATCCGGGGCAAGCGCTGTTGTGGTCGCGCCGCCTTTTTATTTTCCGCTCGCGCAGCACGATCTCCTCCGGCTCATTGAAGGGTTGGCTTCTCAATCGCCGCTGCCTTTCTTCCTCTACAATCAGCCGGAACTCACGAAAGTGAGCTTCGGACCGGATACCGTGGAGGAGGTTTCGCGCTTCCCCAATGTCCTGGGCATTAAGGACAGTTCCGGAGACCTGGATTACCTCAAGAATGTGCTCTATCGCGTAGCCGGACGCTCTTCTTTCAAGGTGCTTGTCGGGCCGGAGCACCTTTTGCATGAGGCGCTCCGCAGCGGCGCCCATGGTGGAGTTCCCGGCGGCGCGAATATCTTTCCCCAATTACCGGTTCGCCTTTATCGGGCATTTGTCGATGGAGACGACGCGCTCGCCCGGGAGATACAGGAGCGCATGGTGACCATTGGACACCCCATCTGGGAATCGAGCGAAGCCGGTCCTGGATATCTGCGGCGCCTGAAATGCGCGCTGAACCTTCTTGGTTTGTGCAGCGCCAAGCCGGCATGGCCTTACATCGAATCATCGCCCCAAGAGCGCCGCCTGATCCATCAGCACCTGAGGGAACATAAAATACTGTCCCAGTAGTGCCGGTTTCATCCGGTTGCCACTTCTGCGAACACAAGAAAACCGATGACTCTTATGCACCGTAAAGATCTCCGCGCGGCAACACCTGCCGAGCCCGACACTTTGGCCGAGCGCCGACGCACCTATGCATGGATTGTGGTGTTCTTGCTGTGGATGGTCTGCTTCTTCAGCTATGCGGATCGTCAGGCATTCTTTTCCGTGTTTCCGCTCTTGCGCCGGAAAATGAGCTTGACCACCGTGCAATTGGGCTTGCTTGGGTCATCGTTCGCCATCGTTTACGGCCTGGCTGGACCGATTGCCGGTTACGTGGTGGATCACATCCGGCGCAAGACCGCCATCCTCGGCGGCCTCGAAGTGTGGAGCGTTATCTGTATCTTCTCGGCGCTCGCAAGTAACTTCGGGCAGTTGCTGTTTTTTCGGGCTTCAGAGGGGTTAGGCGAAGCGATCTACTATCCCGCGGCGCTTTCCATGGTGAGCGATTATCACGGCCGCCGCACGCGCTCGCGCGCCATGGGCTTTCTGCAGACCAGTGTCTATGCCGGCACTGTAGGCGGAGGCTATCTGGCAGGCGTTATCGCGCAGCGTCATGGATGGCGCGCTTCGCTGTTGGTG
The DNA here is from genome assembly GCA_030038435.1 of Acidobacteriaceae bacterium. GTDB lineage: Bacteria > Acidobacteriota > Terriglobia > Terriglobales > Acidobacteriaceae > Telmatobacter. The sequence continues at coordinate 16,759 of JASHOY010000466.1, forward strand.
TTCGGCGTTCTGGGCTGTCTGCTTGGCCTTTTGTTGATCCGATTTCTTCGCGAACCCCTGCGGGGGAGCGCGGACATGTCGTCTCCGCAGGAGGATGCAGATTACTGCCCGCGCCAGGCTCCGAAGCTGAGCGAAATCTGGCCATTGATCCGCGTCCCCACGCTGTTTGTTCTAATGGGCGCATTTGCATGCGCAAATTTCGTTGCCTTGGTGCTGCTTGCCTGGATTCCCACTTATCTTTACTCTAAGTTTCATCTCAGCCTTGAAATGGCGGCTTTCGATGCCGCAGTCTATCCTCAGCTAGCCAGCATTGGTGGGTCCGCAATTGGCGGATATCTCGCTGATTTGTTGGTGGTCGCCGATACGCGTTCGCGCATCTGGGTGCAGTGCGCTGGAGTACTGGCCGCTGTGCCATTTGTAGTCCTTTGCGGCCTGAGTCATTCTCTCATCGCAGTCATCGTGGCTCTCACAGGCTGGGGCTTCTGCAAAGGGATCTATGACTCCAACATCTTCGCCGCCGCCTTCGATGTGGTCCCGGTGCGCGCCCGCGGTACCGTCAGCGGGTTGATGAACTGCATCGGATGGCTCATCGGAGGAGGCGCCGCCCCGGTGACCATTGGCCTTCTGGCAAGCTATATGACGATGGGAAAAGCTATCGCAACCTCAGCGGTGGTATACGTGCTGGCGGGAATCCTCATGGCGTTCGCAGCAATCCATCTTTTCGTTTCCGATCTCCAACGGGTGGCAGATAACGGCGCCGCGTCATGACCTCGCCAGTTCCGACCTGCACTGCGGGCATGATGAAGGCGGCGACCTTCGCCCTGCCACCAGGCGCCACGGAATAGGGTGGGCCGGAATGCCGCGTGATTAAGTCGTACTGGTGAGAATCAATTCGTGCTGGTGAGAGTAGACTTGTTTGCCCCGCGAGCCGCTTTCCACGCCTCGGTACGCTCGCGTATGTAGGCCTTGTAATCGCTGCTGGTTTTCAGCGGTGGCATGGTGTGGTGAACGTGACCGGCGGCATCGGGAACAGGAAGTTCCGAGACCAGGTCGGCGTGGACCTGCTCAAGATGAGACGGAGTGGTCATATCCAGGGCCTGAGATGAGGCGCTGGGAACAATAACCCCGGCAAGAGGATCATCCGTGCGCGGAGCAGAAAGCGTAAGTGCCGCACTGACATCGGGAGCGGCGGCATCGCGGGCTGTGAGGTTGGGTAGGCTCCAGCGGCTTTCCACGGTCTTGAGAATCGATGTGTGATCAAGCGGAGCGCTGCCCGCCGGGACACGGAAGACAGTGCCGGCGGGAACCAGCGGCGAGACCAGAACCGTGGGAACGCGGGGACCGAAGCGCGTGAAATCGAAACCATACTCGCCCACGGAGTTGTCCGGAGGTACAGCTCCAAGCGGAGGTGCGACGTGGTCATAGCATCCGCCGTGCTCGTCATATGTGATGATGAGAAGCGTTTCGTTCCAGGCCGGTCCATTGCGCAAAGCGTAGTAGACGTCGTGAATCAACTGCTCGCCGAGGGCCACATTGTAATTGGGGTGCTGGCTATTGCCGGAGGCGCTCCAACTCGGCTCAAGGAACACATAAGAGGCAAGGTTACCATTGGCCGCTGCGGTCTGGAAATCGGTAAACAAGCCAAAGTGGCTATCGTCAGCCTGGGTGGTATCGGTAAAATCCATGCGGGTCAGCGGGGGATCGGTGTAACCGTAGATGGACCAGCTCACGTTGTGTTGTGAAAGCAGCCCGAAAATCGATGGGCAGGTGTACTTTTTGGTTTTGTCATCCATGTGGCCCTGCGATGTACCGGCGTTGACGAAGGCACGGTTGGGCAGGGTTTCCGTGGGCACCGCCCCGAACCAGTGATCGCAGACAGCAAAACCGCGAGCCAGTCCTGACAGCACGGGGAGCATCTGTGGCGTAAAGACGCCCATGATGCTGCTGGCGGTGGTGCCGGGCAGAATGGACCACTTCTCATTGGCTTCCCAGCCCAGGGTGTAACTGAAGTCGGTGACGAACCCCTGGTTGGTGGCGTTGGCGGGGCTGGGCGCAGTGGTAGTGCCGAAGAGCTGCGAATTGGTGGCGGCATAGCCTTCACCGGGATCAGCTCCGGGCATGAAATAAGCGTTCGAATCGCTGTCTTGGATCTGAAAGACGGTCACCTGAGCGCCGCTGCCGTCGGGGTTGGATTCCGACCCGGTGAGTCCTTCGAAAGGCTGCCCTGCAGGGGAGACATTGCCGCTATCACGGTAAAGGAACCCAAGCATGTGGTCGAAGGAGCGGTTCTCAAGCATGAGAACAACGATGTGATTGATCGAAGAAAGAGCACTGGTGGCCATAAGACGCTTCTCCTCTGAGCAATGGAGCCCTTTGCGAGCGGTTTCGACGAAGGGCCTTGCAGCCGCATCTTCGCTTGCTCTCTACGCTTCGCCCGCCGGGGTGCGGGTTGGCTCAAGTTTTGCAGACCGGCGAATGTGGGCCGGCTGCGTCAATGAATCGAATTTCACCCGTTCAGGAATCCTAGCGCATTTTCCAGTGATGGAGCTTGAAAATTACATATAACCTGGCACCCCCGGGCCGATGAGCTCGACAAAAGGGAAATCTGCGGGGCTCCGTGCCACTACCAGCCAATGAGAAAGAAAAGTAACCCGCCCGAAATATCCCCGGTTCTTTGCATGGGGCCCGGTAGTTCGCGTAGGGAGGAAGCCAAACCGTTCAGCAGTTAATCGCCATCCGCAAGGTGAGTGGCGCGCGTCCTGTTCAACTGGCCTGCAGGTCAGCACAGTTTTTGACAGGTTAAGGATGAGACAGCTATGCTCTCCCGACGATGGCTACTTATCTTCCCAATCGTCGTGATTTTTTCAGGCTCGCTGCGGCGAGTTCCTGCGCGCCGCTGTTTTCGCATCCTGCCTGGGCTGCAATTATGGAAAGCGAAGCCGAGCGAACGCGCTGGTACCGGGATGCGAAGTTTGGCATGTTCATCCATTGGGGCCCGTACTCGCTGGCGAGCGTGGAGGCATCCTGGCCGATCATGAAGCCCACGCCGGGGGGCATTACGCAGGCGGAGTATGAGGCGCTGCCTCAGCGATTTGATCCGGCGCTTTTTGATCCTGAGGCATTCGTTGACCTGGCGCGCGCTGCAGGCCAGAAGTACATGGTATTTACGACCAAACATCATGATGGCTTCTGCATGTTCGATTCGCAATACACCAGCTATAAGATTACGAATACACCTTACAAGAAAGACATCGTGAAGATGCTCTCAGACGCTTGCCACGGGGATGACATGCCGCTGGGCTTCTATTACTCACCACCGGACATGCATAACCCCAACTTCAGAGATACCAGCAAGCCCGCCAGCGCCAACTGGGAAGGGCAACCGGAGCGTCCGCAGTGGCCGCTGTACCTGCAATATATGCAATTGCAGTTGACGGAGCTTCTTACGCGGTACGGCCCCGTAGCACTGATCTGGTTTGACGGCCTTAACGATCAGGCCAAGTACGATGGCCAGCGCGTAGTTGATATGATTCATCGGCTCCAGCCGGAGACGCTGGTCAATGATCGCATCGGCGTCCCAGGAGACTTTGAGACTCCGGAGCAGTTTATCCCAACGCGAATTCCAACCCGAGGAATCAAGATATCCGGCATTGATGCGAGCGCTTCCGGCCGCTTGCAGAACGGCGTTCCTGCGCCGCAGAATTTTCAGCTCTGGGAAACATGCATGACCATCAATAACACATGGGCATACAACAAGCATGACCGGGATTTCAAATCCTCCGGCAAATTAATTCGCAGCCTCGTGGAGGTTGCCAGCCGCGGCGGCAACTTTCTTCTGAATGTCGGACCCGAGCCGACCGGACAGATCCAACCGGAGTTCCAGGAACGTTTGCGCGCTGTCGGAAATTGGCTGACGTTCAATGGGGACGCCATCTACGGCACAACTTACGGACCGGTTCAGGGCGTGGCGGGATATCGCACAACGGCGAAAAACAAATCAATCTACCTGCACATGTTTGATTGGAATGCACCGGCCATAACTGTGCCGGATTTTGGCGCCAAAGTGATTTCAGCGAGATTGCTTGCGAAAGGAATGCCGCTCACTTTCCGGCAAACTGAGCGCGAACTGGAGGTCAACCTTCCCGCGCAGGCGCCCGATCCGAACGTCAGCGTAATTGCGCTCGAGACATATTAGAGAGTGCCAGGGCAAACTTCGACTCCCGCAAACTACGGCAGCTCGCGAACCCAGATGTTTCGGTAACTGATGGGCTCGCTCTTGTCCCCATGGGCTTGCAGCTTGATGGGCGCGCGATCATAGGCCTTGTAAAAAGGTTTGCCGATGTAGAGAGTTTGCCCCTTCAGCCGGAAATGGTTGTCGACCAGTACGCCGTTCCAGAAAACGGTTGCATAAGCCGGTGTTTCAAGCGAACCATCCTCCTTGAAAGTAGGCGCAGTCCAGATGACGTTGTAAGTCTGCCACTGGCCCGGTTTGCGCGCAGCATTGGCCAGAGGAATGCTCTGCTTGTAAAGACTGCCGGCCATACCGTTGACGTAGGTTTTGTTCTGGTAGGAATCGAGGACCTGGAGCTCATAGCCATCGTCGCCGGGGCCGGTGGAGGCAAGAAAAACGCCGCTGTTACCGCGAGCCTGGTCACTGCCGCTAATGTCGGATGGAATGCGCCACTCAATGTGAAGTTGGTAATCCTTGAATTTTTGCCTGGTTTCGATGTTCCCCACGCCCGCAGCCTTGTTCACAGTCAAGATGCCGTCATGCACGAACCACTTCGCGGGCGTGTGATCCTGGGCTGAAACCCAGGCGTCTAGATTCCTGCCGTCGAAGAGGACAATCGCATCTGAAGGCGGATCGGAATCTTTTGCGCCGGGAGTGACCACTGGTGGCACAGGTTCCCAGACTTCGGTGTCCTTTGGATTCGGCTTCGCCGTTTTCTGGGCAAAAACAAGGGAGGTTGCCATAATCACGGATGCAAGAGCAACAAGCTTCGGGAAATGGATGTACATAGGTCGAGATGAGGATACACCGAAGGAGCGTCGAAGATCCGAATATTTTGAGGAATCTTCCAGGCAGTCGAGGGCCGCCTCTGCAAAGAGAGCCCTGATTTTTCTGCTCGCCGGCTGTTCTCCGGCGCGTCGAAGCAGGTGGGGTCGCATTGCTTTTGCGGTAGTATGGAGTTATTTTATTTTCGTGCCGGGTTGCACTTTCCCCGCCGCCCCATTTCGTTCCCGGCGAGCTCTTCTGCTGACCCGATCGACCGTTTCTGTGGCGGCTGACGCATCGCCATCCCGCCCGGAAAGGAGTCCTTATGAAGCTCGTTGTCCTTTCGATCGCTTGCCTCTTCCCATCCTGTTATCTGGCGGCGCAAGTGGCGGCCCCTGCGCAATTTCAGATTCATGTGAGTTCCGGCTGTCCCGTCTCGATGCGTCTCAACCAGGCCTTCAGCAGCGCGTCGCACCTGGTTGGAAATAGCCAAAACAGTACGTCTTCGGCGACCTGGTTACATCTTGTGCTGTCTCGCGGGCCGAATGCCACGATCTTTCCGCCGGGCATCCGGTCTGCCGATGTGACAGTCCACGGTTACAACAGCGAACCTCGATTTGAGCTGGTTTCTCCGGGCGACGCCCCCATCGTCCGAAGCTTGCACGTGGGATTCACTTTCGCTGGTAATGGAGAGGTCTCATCCAACTTTGCAGTCAGCGGACTGGCGTCTGCCGGATGGCTGGAAATCGTTGCTCTTAACTTCGCCAACGGCAAAACCTGGATGCCCGCGCGCGGCGAGACCTGCACAGTTGCTCCAAGCCTGATAAAACTGGTTGAACAGCGGGGCGCCGCTGGACGGTAATTTCTGCCTGCGGGCTGGTCCTCGCCAGAAAAAACGTACATATCCTTGAGCAAAGCTGGGGCTTGCTTTCGACCTTGCAAAGCATCGACATCGCCCTGCCCACCACTGACAGTCGCGAAATCCGCCTCCGTCATATCACCGAACCCACCGCAGTATGGCAATCCCTACTCCATCAGTTCGGTCTCACCTTTCCTGATCGCCGGGTGTGCAGAGAGCTTTCATCTCCAGGTGAGTGCGTCCTGTTGGGCGCACACAAGAAAGGCCGGCACCAGGCCGGCCCTCTCGCACAATTCGCTCCAACCGCTATGTCGTCGAGCGCGGGATCACTGTGATCACCGTAGTCGGAACCACGCTGGACGTGCCCGGATAGGTGCAGTCGGCATCCACACCGCCGGCTGAAACTGGCGTACACGCGGGAAGATTGGGACTGATCTGCTGAGTGTCGGTGGGTGGATTTGATGTGCTCATTCCCGTGGGAATACTAATGAAGTGAATCTCATTGTCGCCCGCGGTCGATACAAAGAACGTATTGTCGTCGGGACTGAAAGCACCTGCAATGGGCGCGGTAATCGCGGAGCTTCCGTTAAGTGTCACATAGCCGATGGTGCCTGCCGAACCGGGGGTACTGGGCAGATAATAAGGCAATTGAGCGCCGGTTGTGGTCCCGTTGTATAGAAGGAACGCCAGGTCAGAAACTGGCGAGGCGACGATTTGGTTTAGCGACACAGCACTGATATTGACGCTTTGCGTGGGAGCCAGGCTGGAATTGATAATCAGTGGCTGCATCGTTTGTGCATTGGTGCTGGGATCCGTGGTCACCGTGCAGGCCGTTGCCGGAATATTGACGCCGTCATCATACAATGTCACCGCTCCGCTGGTCGGATCGATCCCCGCACCCAGAATGTGATGCCCACCCGTAGTCGCCGCCAGAACATCTGTCTGCATCCCGGCTTGCGAGTCGCCCAGCGGGTAGTACGTAATGCTCGCCGCGTTGCCCACCGTACCCGTCGGGCACCAGGTATGCGCAACCGTGGGACTGCCGCTCAGATATGCGCCCACGCTGGGCACAGTGATGGCCGGCGTCTGGCTGGTAGCCGGACCTACCACGTTGGGCTGCGACGGCACCGTAATCGAGGGCGCGGTGTTCGGCTGGGTAGTGCAGGTGGGCAGCGCATCAGCGGGTAACGGGCTGGGGGGAAGCGAGTAGGTCGACCAACCGGTGTAAACATTGTAAACATACAGCATATTGGTGTGACCGGTAATGAGCGGCCCGGAAGAACACCCCGCGGGACTATTGAGCTCCGCGTTGTCGACGATGTACAGCGTCTGCGAGTCGGGCGTCCACGCCGCGGCCTCGGCCATGCCACCGAAAGTGGTGGAGGTCCCGCTGCTGGTGTTGTACAGATAAAAGAGATGGCGCGCCTGATCGTTGATCAGTATCTGCGCGTTATTCGGCGAGACTGCCAGAACCACACCGGGTACGCTCGTATCCTGCTTGGTCAACGCGTCACTGGTGGTGCTGTAGACCATGAGTTCGCGCATGGAGCCGAAATAGAGATTGTTGCCCTCCTCGTCCATAAGCATCGAATTGGGGACGTACGGCAACCGCACCGTAGAACCCAGCGTGTTGGTCAGCATCTCGTATGGCACGAAGTATTGCGAATTGCCGGGAGATCCAAAGAAGACGTAGTTGCTTGTGGTGCCCGGCGTAGTCACCGTAACCGGATTTGAGGAGACGGGCAGACCCGTACCTAAAAGCCCCATTTCATTAATCGGCGAAGGGTTGCAGGATGGCGGTTCGCAAATGGCTGTAATTGAAGCCACGCCGGGGTAAGGCGTCGATACGGCACCGCCGGATGAGGCGGTAATGTCAATCGGGTTGGTGGACTGATAGTTGAGCGTAAGTCCGGTTATCGGGTTCCCATTGGTGTCCGTCACCGTGGTGGTCAGATTCTGCTGCACCCCCTGAGTGATGGTGCCGCTGGTGGCGCCGTTGGCCAGGGTCACGCTGATGCTCTTTGGCGGGCAAGTTGTGAAATATCCTGCAGACGACCCCGAACCCGCAATCGATGCCGTGATAGCTGTGGTCCCGGGAGACTCAGCGGTGATCTGGTTATTCGTGCTGTTGATCTCGGCTACCGAAGCGGTGCCTACACTAAAACTGAGTGCCCCCAAAGTGTTTTCGCAGGTGGGAATCTGGGAAAGGCTCATTCCCGTGGGTAATGGACATGCCAGATTCGGAGACGACGAAGTAGTTACCGACGCAGGGGCGCAGAGCAGATGCTGCAGGCCATCAGAACCCGTAAAGCATGCCTGCGCGTCAAGTTGCGCTGTGTCGGTCTGCGATAGACAAGTCTGCGGGCCCACCAGCGCCACCGAAGTCACCGGGGCATGGACGTAGACTTGCACCGGATTTGAGGTGACCGCGTGCGCCGATGCCGTAATGTAAGCAACGCCATACGGCAGCCCCCCGGTCGAGGGCGCGGGACTCGGATAATTGCAGATGGTGTAGTTGGCAATGCCGCCGCCGGTGTTGCGGTTCCAGGTCCCGGCGCAAATGTTCCCCGTCGGTGAAATGTCTACGAGTTGATTATTGCTGGTTCCGTAAGAATATGAATTCGATCCGACGGAAGCGGATGCGCCGGTGCAGGTGTAAGCCGAAGGCGCCGAGGCCTGCCTGGTTTGCCCGTATGCAAGCGAGATGCCCCCCACTTCAGGCTGCAGAATGATGGATGTAACGGCAGAAGTCGATTGGCCGTAGCCGGTGGTAACGGCGCAATAATTCGCCGCCGGGTTACGCACGCAGCCAGAGATGGAAAGGCCGGCCGGTACCGCCAGTCCCAACATAACAACAAGCGTCAAAAACCGCCGCATGAATCCTCCCCGCCCCGCCTATCGAACTGCGGAACGGTCTCTCTCAATCCGCTAGAAAAAATTGTATTTAAGCCCTGCGATTCCGCAGCAGCCCGGCCGGAAAACCGCCTGAATATGTCCAAA
>JASHOY010000048.1 GCA_030038435.1 Acidobacteriaceae bacterium
GCACGCAACATTGCCGACGCACAGAAATCCAGCGGGCCCAAGGCCGGCATGGTGCCTGAGATCGCGCCGCAATACGTCACTTTTCCCGCGAAATATGGCGTTTTCAACGATTCGCCGGAGTGGGGCAGCGCGGCGGTGCTCGCACCCTGGTATGTCTATCAGCGCACCGGAAACTTGCAAATTCTGGCCGCGCAATTCGATGTGATGCGCCGTTACGTGGCCTATCTCACCACCCGCGCCCACAACGGCATCATCGATTACGGCCTCGGCGACTGGTACGACATCGGCGCTGGCCCTTCGGGCTTTTCAAAGCTGACTTCGCCGGGCGTGACCGCAACGGCCATCTACTACCAGGACCTGACAGTTATGCAGCGGATCGCCGCGCTCCTGGGGCTCGATGCGGAGAGCAGCAGCTACAAGCGGCAAGCGAAACAAGTCCGGGAGGCATTCAATGCGCAATTCTTCCATCCGGCGCTTCACATCTACGACAAAGGCAGCCAGACCGCGCAGGCCATGCCGCTGGCGCTGGGCATGGTTCCGGAGGATCAGCGCGCCGCGGTCCTGAGCGCGCTTGTGGCCGACATCCGCGCGCATCGCAACCACACGACGGCCGGCGACATCGGCTTTCACTATGAAGTCGATGCCCTGTTGAACAATGACCGCTCCGATGTGCTGCTTGCCATGCTCCTGCGCACCGATTCGCCGAGTTACGGCTACCAGCTTACGCAGGGAGCCACATCGCTGACCGAGGCCTGGGACGCGAACCCGGCGAATTCGCAGGATCACCTCATGCTCGGCGACGCGGAAGAGTGGTTTTATCGCGGCCTCGGCGGCATCAACGTCGATCTTGCAAAACAAGGCGCGGCACGGCTTGTACTCAAGCCTTCGGTGCTGTCTCCCCTCGAGTGGGTGCGCGTGCATTATCAATCGGCGCTTGGATATATTGAGAGCGATTGGCGGCGCGAGGCGCCGGAGACCATTTACAACTTCACGGTTCCCGCCAATGCAACCGCAACAATCGAACTGACGTCATCCTCACCGGGCACGATCGCGGTGAATGGCGTTAAGCCTGCCCATGCACATGGCGTAATTTCCGCGCGTACGGATGGAGATATGGTTTCCATCGAAGTTGGTTCAGGCCGCTATGTGATCCGCGCCGCGAATTCCGCAGACGAATAGCGCCTCACCAGGGCTTTGAGCGCGCCACCGAGATGCCGCGCACCTCGTGCGGCCACTTACCCGATACGGCACAGTAAAAGTGGTAGAGCGCGCCATTGTGATAAATCACGCAGGGCTTGTGCGCGTAAGTCTCGTCCACGCTTCCCGGCGGTCCTACGTCGATGACGATTCGATTTACTTTGGTGAAGCGATAGGGATCGCGGCCCAGCGCCAGCAGTTCGCGCGCAACGCCGCGCCTGTCGAGGCCGTAATAATACATGGCCCACAAGCCCTTATGCCGAACTACAAACGGATTGCTGGCAAACACCGCGTCCCATGAATCGGGCCCGCCGTTCCGCAAAATAGGATTGCCGGCATAGCGCGTCCAGCGCTTCAGATCGCGTGACGTGGCCACGCCCGTCTGCTCGCGCCACCCATGCCTGGGCGCCGGAATTGTCTTGGCGTTGTAATAAAGATAGAAAGTTCCATCGTGCTCGATCAGGTTCGGCCGGTAAAGCCCGCCGCGTTCCCAAGGCGCTCCATCCTGCGGAAAGAGAATCGGCTCAGTCAGCTCCCAGTGCAGCAGATTATCGCTCCATGCCAGGCCGATCACAGCGGCGCCCTCTTCGTAGCCCGCGTTGGGGTATGCATTCCATGCACCCAGATAGCGCCCTTTAACTTTCCTGAGCCTGCCTGGTGAAGTAAGCCGATCCTCACGCACAATGCAACTGAGCGCGATGTTATAGCGAGTGTATTTCGAGTTGGGATTGCGCCGCGCCACACACGCCACGCGTTCCCAGTTCAGCAGGTCATTCGACTTAGCCAATCCCGTTTGATAGCCCGCGCCATCGAAGCCGATGTACAGCATGTAAAAAGCGTCTTCGTGCCGGAATACAAATGGATCGTCGACTGACTTACAGTCGAAAGCGCCTGCCTGAGTGGGTGCGGCAAGCACCAGTTTGCCGTACTTATAGGGCGTCAGAAACGGCGCGATTTGTTTATTGCTAAAACCCTCGGCAAACAGCTTCGAGTTGTGAAGCATCGACAGACCCGCAATGCTCATGCCCAATTCACCGGCAAACCTGCGCCGCGTTATGCGACTTTCCATTAATTTCCTCTTTTCATCCGCAATTGCCTGCGTGCGGGACTAATGCGTGGCGATTTCCAGCACAGCCACGCCCTGCGGTTTCAACTCCACGCTTGTCACGCTGCCGCCGTGCAGCACATCCCGCATCGCATCCGGCAATGCAATATGCGCCGGCGTCTTTGCGTGATTGATGAGCACAAAGACAATGCGATCTGCGCCTACCCTCCGGCAAACCTCGACACCCGCGGGCACTGCTTCAAACTCCGGCTTCACATCCGCACCACTCGTCGCCCAGGCAATCACCCGATCCATCAGCGCCGGGTCGAGCACCGCGCCCAGGTACGAAATGCTGCCTTTGTCTGCACGCCGCGTAATCATCGCCGGGTATCCATCGAGCCATCCATTGCCCTTGCCGTAGCGCAGCAGAACCTTAACATCCTTTGCATGAACTGAAAGCCTTTCGGCCCACAACGTTACCGCGCCCGTGCCCAACGCGCCGCTCACCGGCACGGGCGCATCCAGCGCGTAATACTCCACCACGCGTCCGCCCAACGGTCCGACAAGAGGCCCTGGCTGGCGCTCAGCGTTCAGCGCGTCATACTCATTCTTCATTCCGGAGCGCAGCCCGAGCAGCAGATGCCCGCCTTGCTGAACGTACGCGAGCAGATGCGCAGCCAGTTGCGGCGAGATAACGTTGAGATCGGGCGCAAGAACCAGCTTGTAACCATCGAGAGGCGCGTCCGCATTCACAATGTCCACGGTCAGCCGCTCATCGCGAAGCGGCCGGTAGTAGCCGAGAAGCACACTCAGTTGATGGTAATCGCGATTGAAGCGCTGGAAATCGATGGCCCAGCGGCTGTCATAACTGTGCAGGATGGCAACCTGGGCTTTCGGAGCAGTGCCCGCGATCGCCGGCGCCGCGCGCTCAAATTCACTGCCAATCCGGCCGATCTCCGCGTAGATGGGCAGCGGCTCGCCGCCGGGGCCAACAAGCGATCCATGATACTGTTCCTGACCGTTGAGTGCGCTGCGCCACTGCCAGTACAACACCGCGTCGGCTCCGTGTCCCACCGCCTGCCAGGCCATCGCGCGCGTTTCTCCGGGGTAGAGCGTGGTATTCACCGGCGCCCAGTTCACAGAACCCGGCTGCGTCTCCATCACCCAGAAGTTGTTTCGCTTGAAACCGCGTACAAGGTCGTGCATCGCGCCGTTGCGCGCGACATTCAGGTGGCCTTCGCCAACGTAGTCATCCCACGATGCAAGGCTCAGGTCGCGCGCGACCTCGTCGTGATCGAAGCGATCGCTCCACCCGAGGCCTCCATAGTTGGTCGTAATGAACTGCCGCGGATCGGCGTATTTGCGAATCGCGTCGATCTGTACGCGTTGAAAGCTGCGCCACGTGCCGGTAACAAAGTGCTTGTAAGCCAGCAACAATCCGGGATTCTCATTGGCCACGACGGGCAATGGAATCTCATCCCACCGGCCGTAAGTCTGACTCCAGTAAGCGGTGGTCCAGTCGCGGTTGAGAGCGTCGAGAGTTACAAAGTGCGCTTCAAGCCAGTCATCGAACTGGCGCCGCGTCCCCGCATCGAAGGACTCGTCTGTATACTCGTTGCCGATCTGCCAGCCAATGACATCGGGATCGTGCCCAAAGCGCTGCGCCAGTTTCGTCACGATCTGCGCGCAGAATTTGCGGTAGAGCGGGTCGGCATAATTGAATTGCCTTCGTCCGCCGTGCTCGGCGCGCCGTCCGCCGGCATCCACGCGCAGGGTCTCAGGATATTTCGACGTCAGCCATGCCGGCGGCGCATCGGTGGGCGTTCCCAGCACCACCGCGATGCGGTGCTTTGCGGCAAGGCGAATGGCGCGCGCCAGCCAGTCCAGCTTGTACTCACCTTCCGCCGGTTCTTCTGTGCTCCACGCAAACTCTCCCACGCGCACAACGTGCAGGTGCGCGTCTTCCATCAGTTGCAGATCCTTGTCCCAGCGCGATTCTGGCCATTGTTCCGGATACCACGCGGCGCCTAATAGAAGCGATGGCACATCCGGAGCCGCGGGCTGCGCCGGCGCATGAGCCGGCGGCCCCAAAAGCACAAATGCCAAACCCAGGAACAGAGCGGGGCGCATTTTCCCATCCCGTTTTTGCGCGGTAACAAAAGACTCTTTCATGCTCAGTTCATTCATCCAACTCTCTCGAAGTAAGCCGTGTAACTCTCATTGTGCACAAAGTAGAGCGGCGCATGGACGCGCGTTCGCCCGGCGCTCCCGGCGTAATAGAGTCCCGGCGAATCAGCCAGCGGCCGCAGGCCATCGAGACGAGCCTGTGCGTTAATTCCTGCTGCCGGGCTCTGTTCCACATAAAGCAGCGGCCCGCGCAGCACCGCCACCGTATTCGGGTGCAAATCGTCAATCGCTTCGGTGCGAAAGCTCTGCGGCAGCTCAAGCGTAACCATATCGCCCTGACTCCATTGCCGCCGTATCGTTGCGTAGCCGCGCCACGTCTCCGCGCGCTCGGGCTTGCCATTCACACGCAGATCGGGCGCCTGTTTGAACCAGCCGGGAATCCGCAGGCTCAAGGCGAACCCGGTGGGAGCGGCGCAATCGACGCGCAAAGTCACTTTCTCGCCCAGGGGATAGTCCGTCTGCTGCGTAAGCGCGATCACGGTCCCGTGCTGCGACCAGCGAACACGCGAAGGAGCGTAGAGAGTTACCGCCAGGCCGCCGGCCGCGCGAAAGTAGATATTCTTCACATAGTCCGCTACGCCCTGAACGAGCGTGCCGGAGCAGCACGGCCACTTTTGCGGGTAATAAACCTTGTGTGCGCGCGAGTTATAAGACGAGTAATAAAAGTAATCTCCGTCCGAGTCCGGCTCTTTCACCATCAAGAGT
>JASHOY010000467.1 GCA_030038435.1 Acidobacteriaceae bacterium
CCAGGCGCTCCGCGGTCCAGAGGTGCTCGCCCGCTTCGCGCAGACGAGCCTCGGCGGCGGCAGCGGCGCGCGCGGCGATCAGGCTCTTGGCCATGGTCTCCACTTCCCGGGCGAGCGGCTGGAACAGGCTTAGCTCCCGCACACCGAGATCGACACCTCCGGGCGTCGAGGCGCGTTCCGGGTGCGCGGCTTTGAGGCGCAAACGGCGCAGCCGTTCCACCACCTGCGACATGGGCCGCAGCAGGAACCACTTGATCATGCCCAGAGTGATGGCCACGATCAGGATCATGATGGCGACTATGCGCCAAAAGCTTCGTCGCCAGAGATCGTTGCCGGCAGCTCGGATGTAATTGGCATCGGCGACAATCACCAGTGAGCCGGCCTGCTGCACGCCTTCGCGCAGCGGAAACGCCTCTTCGAGCCACTCCTGGCTACCCGTCTCGCCAAAGTGGCTGGTTTGAATCCCCTTTCTGATCGAATCTGCGACCGTCGCCGGCGGAAGCGCCTTGAGCACATTTTCCGGTCCCGCGGAGGCAAGGATTCCGCCGTGCGTGTCATAGACTGCCAGCGCGAGAGCGCCGGTGCCGGACTTCAAAAGTTGTGTCAATCCGGAAAGAGAAGATGGATCCCCCGTCCCCAATGCTCCCTGGAAGTCGGGCATCAGGCTTACACCCATCCATTGCGTCCGGCGTTGCAGTTCGCCGCGCAGGATGTGCCGATGGGCCAGCACGTCGAAATAGGTGAATGCCAGCGATACGACTGTCACACTCAAGATCAGCGCAAGGATCAGCCGCATGCGAAATAGTTGCATCCATCTCCCCCGTATATAAGTTAGATGCCATCTCGCCAGGGCGTGTCAGGGGCGGCGGGCAAAGGCTTTCTCTATTCTACCATCCGGATAACCTGCTCATTTTTAGGAACATAGGGCCACTACGCGAAAGGGGCGATGAAACTCCAGCGGCCAGCGATCCCAGCCGGAAGCATTGGGCGCTGCCGCCACTTCGACCTGGCTCGATGCGCTATCCTGTCGAGGAGAGCATCGCACTCCCTGCCTGTACAAAGCCGGAATAGCCGATGGCGACAGCGACGATCGACCGAAACGCCAAAAAAATCGTGTTGACCGTGCAGGAGTACACCCTGTTCTCGTGGCGCGCGTTTTTGAATCTCTTCACCCCGCCAATCTACTGGACCGATTTTCTTACTCAGTCCGACATCATCGGCGCGGGCTCCTTCTGGATTGTGATGATGGCCGGTTTTTTCACCGGCTGCGTGCTGGCCCTGCAGTCAGCAGCCACACTCGAAGCTTTCGGCGCCACCAGTGTCACGGGGCGATTTGTGGCGCTCACCATGATCCGCGAGCTGGGTGCGGTACTTACAGGAATCATGGTTTCGGGACGCAACGCATCCTCGATGGCCAGCGAACTGGGGTCGATGGTGGTCACAGAACAAATCGACGCGATGCGCGCTCTGGGCGTGGACCCCATGCGCAAGCTGGTTACGCCGCGCATCTTTGCCTGCATTTGCATGCTCTTCTTCCTGACCATTTTGTCTGACGCCGCGGGAATCCTTGGCGGCGCCGCGGTGACCGTCTTTCTGAACCACCAAAATGCAACCCAATACTTTTCCATGGCCTGGCAGGGCTTGCGCTTCCGCGATATCTTGCAGGGATTGGTAAAGCCCTTGTTTTTCGGCTACATCATTGCCTCAATTGGTTGCTACAACGGCATGAGAACCACCGGGGGCACCGAAGGCGTCGGACGCTCGACTATCGATGCAGTGGTGACCGCTTCCGTGCTCATCATCGTTGTGGACACCCTGATCACGCAGGTGATGCTCACCGTCTTCTGATGAATTCCGCGCTTAATCTCGGGCAAGGAGACGACGCGGCCGCAGCACAAAACGCGAGCCCGGTGGTCGACGTGCGCGGAGTTTCCATCGCCTTCCAAGGCGATCCCATATTTGAGAACGTCAGTTTCACGGTTGCGCCCGGAGAAACACGCATCCTGCTGGGGCCGGCGGGAAACGGCAAGAGCGTCCTTCTCAAGCTGGTCAACGGACTGCTTTGCCCGGATACGGGCAGCATCCGTCTCTTTGGAGAAGAGATCACGCGCCTCCGCGAAGAAAAGTTGTTCCCCCTGCGCTCCCGGACCGGCATGGTCTTCCAGGAGGGCGCACTCTTCGATTCGCTCACCGTTCGCGACAACGTTGCTTACCAGCTCATTCAGGAGCTGGTCCCCGACCAGGAAATCGACAGCCGGGTGCGCGAGGCGCTAAGTTTCGTTGGCCTCGAGGAAACATTCAACATGTTTCCTGCGAGTCTCTCCGGAGGCATGCGCCGCCGTGTAGCCATTGCCCGCGCGCTTATCCATCATCCCGAACTGCTGCTTTACGATTCGCCCACCGGCGGACTTGACCCGGTGACCTCGTACACCATCATCGAGCTGATCGGAAAACAACGCGATGTATACCGCACCCCATCGCTGCTGGTCACGCATCGCCTGCAGGACGCGTTCACGCTTTGCTCCAACCGCTTCGATCCCACGGTCGGCCGCATGGTTCCGCTGCCCACGGGCCAGACTGATCCGGGGACCACATTTCTGATGCTCGGCAACGGACAACTCATCTTCGACGGCTCGCTGCATGAACTGCTGCACACTAATGACGCCTTCGTGCGCGAGTTCCTGGAATAAGCAAGGCATGGGCCGCGCGGAATTGATGGAAGACTTGCTATCAGAATAGCTACATGCTTTGCACGGCGCGACGCCGAAGTAAAGCTCTCCATAATCGCCGCCCATAGATTGCCAGGTTGAAGACGCAGACGGCTACGCCCGCGCTGGCGACAATCCAGCCAGGCAGGTTGGGATAGACGAGGTTGTTGAGCAGGTTGAGCAATGCACTGGCCTGGCATGCAGCCGCACCGGCGCGGGCTTCGAAAAAAGATTCGGCCAGCGTAAGCGGGCACGGCCACGGGCCCACTTCCACGAGAATGCCCCAGATCAGCGCAGAGATGTGGAGCGCGCTCCAGACGGGCCGTCCGCGCGTCCAGAGCGCGCCGAAGATCACCAGCAAAAGCCAGAGCGCGTGAACGGCCACAACGAAGATGGCGAGATCCATCATGATTCGCAGCACCTGTTCTCATGCTAGGGCCTTCTCATGGAAGGCTCTAGCGCCACCCAATCGCCTCCAGGCCTTCAAGCGGTTCAACCGACTCAGCCGGGCGACATTCTTTGCCCATTCTTCCGGCTGAATGTGGACACGGCTACGGCTCAACTGGTATCCACGAGGGATGGGCATGCGTCACTTGCGAACGGCGGTGGTGCTGGTGCTGGCGCTGACGCTGCTGTTGGCGGGAGTGCCGCGCGCTAACGCATATTCGCTGCTCACCCACGAGCAGCTCATCGACCTGACCTGGGACGATTCGATCGTTCCCCTGCTGCTGAGCCGCTATCCGAATCTGACCCCGGCGCAGTTGAATGAAGCCCGCGCCTACGCCTATGGCGGATGCGTCATCCAGGACATGGGCTATTACCCTTTCGGCGACCGGTCGTTTTCCAATCTGGCGCACTATGTGCGCTCCGGCGATTTTGTGGTGAGCCTGTTTCGCAACGCGAAGAATGCCGACCAGCTCGCCTTCGCCGTGGGCGCGCTGTCGCACTATGTGGGCGACTCCGTCGGCCATTCGCTGGCTACCAACCTTGCCGTTCCCGTGGAATTCCCCAAGCTGCGCCGGAAATATGGACGAGTGGTCAGTTATGGCGAGGGTGAACACCAGCATGTGCAGGTGGAGTTTGCCTTCGACATTGACGAGGTCAGCCATCACCATATGGCGCCGCTCCACTACCTTCGCCACATCGGGTTGAAAGTGCCGGTACAGCAACTTGCGCTCGCCTATTACCAGACCTACGGGCTGAGCGGTGAGTTCACCGGGCCACGGCGGCGCTTCAACGTTCGCGAGTATCGCTTCGCCGTGCGTACGTTTATCCCGCGTATCGCCTTCGCGCTTACGATATTGCATCGCCGCCACGAGCCGCCGGAACCGGACACGCCCGATGCCGTTATGGTCGCCAAAGAAATCGCCGCGGTGAGCGCGCGCGACAACTGGCCGCGCTATCGACACAAGGCGGGGATTGGGACTTACTCTCTCGCCGGCCTGATATTCATTCTGCCCAAATTCGGCCCGCTGAAGCTGCTGGCGATCAAGGGTCCTACGCCGGCTACAGATGCGGAATATATGCATAGCGTGGCGGTTTCGCTCACTGTGCTGCGCCGTCACCTCGAGCGCTTCACTCCTCCTGCGGCGCGGCGCGCCTATGCCGCTCGCTACCCCGCATTCGCAGCACCCACTGCTTCGGCTGCGGGGAGCCCGCTGGCCAATGGCGCCGGCGCATTCCTGGCTCCAGCTCAGCCCGCCAACCGCCTTCACCCCTTGCCCAACCTCGATCTCGATACCGGGAAAGCCACGCGGCCCGGCAGTTACCCGCTCACTGACTCGACATACGCTCATCTGCTGCACCGCCTCACCCGGAATCCTTCGCGGCCGATCCCGCCAGGGATCAAGGGCAACATTTTGGCCTACTACTCAAATCCCCACGCGCCCATCACCACCAAAAAGAACCGAAAAAAATGGGCGCAGGTTCAGGCAGACCTGGCCACGCTCAAAAACATGCCCACAAGCACCGAACCGGAACCGTATCCCACCTACGCTGAAGATGCCTTGAACGGGGCAAAATGAGCATGGCTTTGCTCCGCGTACCAGGGCAGATCGGTTTGATTTCGGTTTTGAATTTCCCCCTGCGCCCGGCTCGCAAAAGCTCCGGCGTTCTGCTACTCTCGTTTGTCGCGGTCTCTGCCTATGGCCTTCAAGTTTCAGGGATTCGATTTTCTCGAGCTCGACTCCGGATTCTCCGAGGACGAATTGCTGGTTCGCCGCACGGCGCGCGAATTCGTCAACGACAAGCTGATTCCCATTGTTGAGGGCTGTTTTCGCGAGGGACGCTTTCCCCGCGAGTTGACAGGCCCCATGGGCGAGCTCGGCTTCTACGGCGCCAGCCTGCAAGGCTACGGTTGCGCCGGCATGTCCAACGTCGAGTACGGGCTGGTGATGCAGGAGCTGGAGCGCGGCGACTCCGGTCTGCGCAGCTTCGTCAGCGTGCAGTCGGCGCTGGTGATGTATCCCATTTACACCTTCGGCTCCGATGAACAGAAAGAGCAGTGGCTGCCGGCGCTGGCTACCGGCGAAAAAGTTGGATGTTTTGGGCTCACTGAGCCCGGCTTCGGATCGAATCCCGGCGGAATGACCACGCAGGCACGCCGCACCGGCGATGAGTACACGCTGAACGGCGAAAAGATGTGGATCACCTCCGGTTCGATTGCCGATGTGGCCATTATCTGGGCAAAACTTGAGGCCGGGAGTGGAGATAGCGAAAGCATTCGCGGCTTCCTGGTGGAAACCGACCGGCCGGGCTTTACGGCGCGAGACATCCACGGCAAGTGGTCGCTGCGCGCTTCGATGACCAGCAGCCTTTCGCTTGCGGACGTGCGCGTGCCGGCGGCGAACATGCTTCCCGGCGCGGCAGGACTGAAAAGCCCGCTGATGTGCCTTAACCAGGCGCGCTACGGCATCGCGTGGGGTGCGATTGGCGCCGCCATGGCCTGCTACGATGCGGCGCTCCAATATGCGAAGACCAGAAAGCAGTTCCGCAACGAGCCTATCGCGAGCCATCAGCTTGTGCAGGAGAAGCT
>JASHOY010000468.1 GCA_030038435.1 Acidobacteriaceae bacterium
ATGGGCTGGTCTATCGATCTCCTGTGATTAACATGGACCGCGATCCGCGGTGGGGGCGGATCTGGGAAACATTTGGGGAAGACCCGCTCTTAACTTCACGGATGACCGTGGCATTCGTAAAAGGGATGCAGGGGAACAACCCCAAGTACCTCGAACTTGCCGCGACCCTCAAGCACTTCACCGCGTACGATGATGAAAGAGACCGTATCAAGACAGATACGGATGAAGTAAGCGAGCGCGCGCTTAGAGATTACTATCTTCCTAATTTCAAGGCAGGCATCATGGCGGCAGACGCCTCTTCGATCATGTCGTCGTATAACGGCATCAACGGCATGCCGAATGCCGAAAACAGATTTCTTTTAACTGAGGTGCTTCGCAATCAGTGGAAGTTTCAGGGGTTCGTGGTACCTGACAGCGGCGCGGTTCAGAACCTTGTCACTGCGTACTGGAAGTATTCAACGCTTGCAGAAGCGGCAGCGAAGACTATCCTCGCTGGCAGCGACCTTGATGACGGCGCCTATGCCCGGGCCCTGCCGGCAGCGCTCGCACAAGGACTTGTGACCCAGAGTGATATCGACAATGCGCTTCGCAGGGTGCTGACGATTCGCTTCCGTCTTGGCGAGTTCGATCCGCCCGATATGGTTCCGTACACCCGGCTCGGACCAGACGTAATTGACTCACCCGCGCATCGTCAATTGGCGTTGCTTACTGCGGAAGAATCAATTGTGCTCCTGAAGAATGAAGATCACATTCTGCCCCTGGACAAAAGCAGGATAAAGACCTTGGCGGTCATCGGTCCTTTTGCAGATTACGCGGAAACCGGAGCAAACTACACCGGACAGTATTCGAGATTCGTGAGACCGCTGGACGGAATCCGGGCGTTGGTTGGATCGGAAACGGAAGTGCTTTATGCTCGGGGCAGCGGAATTCTTGAATCCGATGATGCGGATGCGAGCATTGCCGAGGCGGTTGCAACAGCCAAAAAGGCTGACGTCGCCATCCTCTTTCTAGGCACCAATCAGACCACGGAGAGGGAGGGGATCAATCGGCAAGACATTACGCTGCCCCCCATTCAATTGCGGTTGCTGCATAGTGTGCTCGCCGCTAATGCTAAAACGGTTGTGGTGCTGCTCAATGGGGGCCCCATCTCGCTCGTGCAGCCTCGATTCAGTGCGGCGGAAAGAGGCGCCGGGGATATACTCGCCGTCCTTGATATGTTTTGGGCTGGCGAAGAAGGGGGAACGGCGATCGCCAGGGTGCTGTTCGGGGATTACGATCCAAGCGGCCGGCTTCCCTATACAGTGTATACAAGCACCCGCGGTCTCCCGCCATACACCCAATATGACATCAGCAAGGGATTTACATACATGTATGCTAAGCAAGAGCCCGAGTTCGCCTTTGGTCACGGACTGAGTTATACGAGCTTTGCCTATACCAACATGAGGATCTCACCTGATCGGATCGCCTGCGGTGGAGAAGTGCATGTGTATGTCGACATTCAAAACACCGGAACGCGTGCGGGAGCGGAGGTTGTCCAGTTGTATGTACATCATGGCGAAACCGGCGCGGATGATCCCAAAGAGCAATTGCAGGGATTTGAACGTATCAGCCTCAATCCTGGCGAGAAGAGAACGGTCAGTTTTCTCTTGCCCGCAGAGCAGCTCTCGTCGTGGAACCAAGATAAACAAGCTTTCGAAATCGACCACGGTACCGTTGATGTTATGGTGGGAAGGTCTTCCGACGATATTCGTGAGAAGGGAAGCTTCCAGATAACTACGGACGGCGACTGGCCTCCAAGTGTACTTACTACGCGAGCGGCAGTTAGCAACTAGTCGCGGAACTGAGTTCGGCGCGTTCCAGTCAGCGTGCTTGGCGGTGAAGCTATTAACGATTGGCCACGCCGCCGTAATACTCAAGCCAGCTCTTTCGCGAAAGTCGGCTTTCTACGAACCACCTTCCGCGCCATCACCGGATTGGTTCTGTGGTAATTGCATCCATCTGTCTTTTGATCGCAGATTGTGTGAATCGGGCGGGACGGTCTCTGTGTCGCACTTAAGCCGAGGAGGAACCTTGCTCACGCGCCGCACTGTTCTTCAAGACATTCTAAAGGGCTCCGCCGGTTTCGCTCTCCTGCACCGAAAGCAGGCTTTTGCCGACGCGGGCTCTCTGGTCACACGTCGACTTGGCGCGGGTACGCTGGTGAGGATTCCGGACGACTTTATTGGGCTTGGCTACGAGATGTCATTGGTCGCACCTCTCGGCTTGCTGAGCCCCACGAATTACAATTACGTCGCGCTGATAAAAGCTCTCGGCCCCAAGGGCGTTCTGCGGGCCGGGGGCATTGTTGCGGACTATACCCGCTATAAGGCGCGCGGAACTATCAGGGCCGGTCGCCAGGATACGGTGATTACGGACGCCAGCCTGCAACAGTTCGCCGCATTTCTACGCAAGGTCGGATGGAGAGCAATTTGGAGTGTTAACTTTGCGCAGAGTACGGTTGAAGACGCCGTGAATGAAGCTAAGCTGGTGGCCAGCACATTGGGAGCACATCTGCTCGCCATCGAACTGGGCAACGAAGTCGAGAACTATGGGCGAGGTCGGAACCCGTTTCGTCCACCTTCCTGGAACTACGTTAGCTACCGCAAGCAGTTTGATGAATGCCACGCTGCAATTGTGAAAGCAGCGCCGCACATCGCCTTCGCCGCCCCTGATACTGCCAGTTCAATCGAGTGGGTGGAGCGCATGGCCAAGGATGAGGCGGCGCGCGTGCAGTTGCTGACCTCACACTACTATCGCTCCAATCAAACCCGCGGTACAGCCA
>JASHOY010000469.1 GCA_030038435.1 Acidobacteriaceae bacterium
ATCCCTGGAGCGACGAGCGACAACGAAATCGGGAAATCTGGCCCCGTCCCTTCGGGTTGCGGCGTAAATTCGGCC
Organism: Acidobacteriaceae bacterium; assembly: GCA_030038435.1. Taxonomy (GTDB): domain Bacteria; phylum Acidobacteriota; class Terriglobia; order Terriglobales; family Acidobacteriaceae; genus Telmatobacter. Next base: position 76 of record JASHOY010000469.1, read on the forward strand.
ATACTTCGTTGCCGGCCTCGACGGTGGGGCCTGCCACAGCCTTCGGCCGTCCTCTCGTCTGGCCGAATTTACACTCGCAACGCCATCCACCCCAATAGTGTTAACAGGCCCTAACTCTCTGATTTCAAAAATGAAAATAATTCTTCCCATTTTTGCCGATAATTGCGGCGAATTCGCTACGCTTGAATCAACATCCGGAGAACGTTTGGATACTCGCACTGCCCGCGCCGCCGCGGGCAGTAAGTGATTCATCGTACCGCCGCCTGTCCCACCGGGCGCCAAAACTGTGAAACCTTTCCTGGCGCCCCCGCTAACTCATCGGCTCGCTCGCTGTAAAATACCCCTGCAGTCATCCCCGGAGCCACACGTGACCGCAGAAGTGGGAGCCATGATCGGCGCAGGCGTCGCCGCCCTGGTCGCGGGAGTGCTTTTGGTGCGCCCCCGTTTTCGCGCGGCTTCCGGCGCCGGACGCATCCTTGTCCTCGGGCCGGTCTTCGAGGCCGTCGCCCTCGCCATCTTTGCCGCCGAGCACTTCACCGCCGCACGCGATCTCGCGTCCCTGGTGCCGCGCTGGTTGCCGGCTCATCTGTTCTGGGTCTACTTCTTCGGCGCCGCGCTTCTGGCCGCGGCCGTCAGTTTCATTCTCTGGCGCTGGGTGCGCTGCTCGGCATCGCTGCTCGCCTTATTCTTCCTCATCATCGTCGTCACCCTCGACCTGCCCAACCTGCTCTCAAGTTTGCACGACCGCTTCGCCTGGATCCTGACCATGCGCGAAACATGTTTCGCGGCCGGAGCCATGGTGCTCGCCGGCAGCGTCTGGCCGCGCGGAAATTCGATCGGCATCGCGCTTGTCCGCATCGGCCGCGGCATCGTCGCCGTTGTCCTGCTCTTCTACGCCATCGACCATTTCCTCTTTCCCCATCATGTTCCCGGGGTCCCGCTGGAAAAGCTCATTCCGCCGTGGGCTCCCGCGCCGGTGCTGCTTTCCTGGTTTATCGGCCTCGCCCTGCTGCTCGGCGGCATCGGCCTGATCATCAGCCCTTTCGCCCGCATCGCGTCTGCCGGCGTCGGCGCCATCCTGCTTCTGCTCACGGCCTTCTTCTATGTCCCCATGCTGATTATGGAGTTCCGCTCCGCGCCGGTCGAAGGGTTGAACTACGTAGGCGACACCCTGTTATTCGCGGCCACGGTCCTGCTCGCCGGCTTGGCGACGGACCCGCTCGAAATCCCCTCGCACCAACCGGCTCCTGTCGCTTCCGCCGCCCCGACCGGTTCCACAGTTGATTAGCGCGCAGCCCGTCATTGCGGTGTCTCGGTCAGCACCTCGGTGGCCTTGCTCATCTTCGCAGTGCGGTCGAGCTTGTCCCAGTTGAAGGGCTTGCCGTCGAGGGCGCGCAGCAGCGTCTTGGCCAGCACCAGCGAAAAGACCTGCCGGTAAGCAAAGCGCTGCAGCCAGATGTGGAAGAGCAGCCAGCCGTCGCCTTTGCATGCCGGGTGGCGGCGCTCCAGGCTGAAGGCCACCGACGAGGTGAAGAAGTCGATCAGCAGAAAGGCCAGGAAGTAAGCGACCAGCTTTTCCAGGCTGGCCATCGACGCGGCCTCGGGATGGTAGTAGCGATCGACAAAATAGTTGGCCACGCCGGCGGCAAACATCACGTCGATGAAGGGCGAAACCAGCGGCAGCAGCATCTGGAAGATGATGATATTGGGCAGGGCGAACAGGCCCATGGCGCGATTGCGCACGAAGGCGGCGCGATGCTTCCACACCGCCTGCAGGGTGCCGAAGGACCAGCGGAAGCGCTGCCGCATGAGGCCCCTCATATCGATGGGTGCTTCGGTAAAGGCCAGCGCACGGTCCTCGTAATCCACTTTGTAGCCCTCTTCGATGAGGTGCATGGTGAGGTCGGCGTCTTCGGCAACGGTCTGCGTCGGGTAGCCGCCCACGGCGCGGACGGGCTCGGTGCGCCAGGCGCCGATCGCTCCGGGAACGACGGTGACGATGTGTAGCAGGTCGAGGGCGCGGCGCTCGAAATTCTGGCTGGTGATGTATTCGAGGGCCTGCCAGCGGGTCCAGAGATTTACGCGGTTGCCGACCTTGGCGTTGCCGGCCATGGCGCCAATCCTGGGATCCTGGAAGTGCGGGATGAGCCGGGAAATAGCGTCCACAGCGATCACGGTGTCGGCGTCTATGCCGACGTAGATCTCCTCTTTTACGAAACCGAGCCCGTAATTAAGGGCCACGGCTTTGCCCTCATTGCGTTTGCGCAGAACCTGAAGACGACCGGCGCGGATTTCGTCGGCGAAGGCCTCGCGGGCGACTTCCGCGGTGCGGTCCTGCGACCCGTCATCAATGACGATCACGTGCAGATCTTTGTAATCGGAGTTGAGCACCGACCGCACCGTGCGGACAATGACGGCTTCTTCGTTGTAGGCAGGAATGAGAACGGCGACGCGCGGATTGAAAGCCAACAACGCGGGGCGATGCGGCCGGCGCAGGCGGTCGATGATGGCGAGGATGCCGATGACGAGGAAGCGCGCGCTCATCAGGATGTCGCCGAGGAAGAAAACCCAGAAGATGAACTTCTCGACGATGGCGACGCTGGAAAACGCGATGGAGTCTGGGATGGTGTGCAGCCACTCGCGGAAGCTAAGTTTGGGCATGACCTCGGCGAAGGTCTTGCCCATCAGGGCGGAGACGGGAACGATTCTGTAACCGTGGGCGCGAAGCGCATCGATAAGCGGCCCCAGAGATTCCACGGTGACGGAACGGTCGCCGCCGCCGTCGTGCATGAGGATGATGGAGCCCTGGAATTGAGGCTTGGTTTTCATCGTCTGCAACTGCATGAGCACAGAGTCGATGATTTCCTGGGGAGACTTGCGGGGATGCTCGTTCCAGTCGTCGGTATCGATTTTGTTGCCGATGATGGTCAGGCCCATGCGCTGGACGCGGACCACGGGTGCAGCTTCGTCGTCGGTTTCGGGCTCTTCGTCGATGTCATAGGGCGGGCGGAAGTAAAGTGGCTGGACGCCCAGTTTGGCCTCGAAGAGGCGCTCGGTGAGTGTGACTTCGAGTTCGAGCTGGCGGTTGGAGATTTCACTGATGTCGGGATGGGTCCAGGTATGGTTGCCGATCTCGTCGCCGTCATGATAGACGCGCTGCATAAGGCCGACGTTTTCCGCGGCTTCGTCACCGATCATCATGAAGGTCGCGGTGGCGTGTTCGCGCTCCAGGATATCGAGGATTTTCGGCGTCCAGCGAGGATCGGGGCCATCGTCAAAGGAGATCGCAACCTGGTGCGGATGGTAGCCGTACTCCTGCACAGTGTAGGTCTGGGGATAGACATCCATGTGCTCGTCGACAATGAGGCGAGTGCGGGGGTTGGGATCCTCGGTGTCGATGGTGACGGTGCGTTTACCCGGGTGAGGCAAGCCGACGACGCGCATGATATCGCCGACGCCCTCGGTATCGACGTCGTGGCCGGGCTGAACCGAGCCTAACTGGCTGTCAGCATCGACGGCCATGGGCCGATCCCAGATATTCCACAGGGAGCTGTCTTCTTCGCCGAGGCGCCAGAGCGCAAAGGTCTGCAGGCCCAGCTCTTCGGCGGCGCGCATTTCGTCGAGGACGGTGACGCCGTCGAGAAACCAGACGACATGGCGCTGGTTGTTGTCTTCGTCGATGTACTCGAAATGGGGGTTGAGGGAGTTTTCATCGAGATCGAGGTCGGCGTCGGCGTCGGCGGCTTCCTGCCAGGCTTCAGAAACAGACAGGTCTTCAGTGTCCAGAACCGTGGGCTTGCGGTGATGGCGGCTTTTGAGATTGGGGATAGAAAGGGTCCAGTCGTAGCCATAGTTGCCAATGGCGCAGATGAGCTTCTGCCGGGGTACGATTTTGAGGACGCGGATCAGGTTCTGCACGAACCAGTCCTGGGCGGCGATGGGACCGGGATCGCTGTTCTCCTCGTGCTGGTCGTAATTCATGAGGATGATGCCGTCGGAGCTGGCGGCGATGGCACTGAGGTCGGAAGCGCTGGTCGAAGCGGCGACATTGACGTAGAGGGTGAGTTTGCGCGGGTGCATCTGCGCATAGAGAGCCTGGATAAAACTCAGATACGCCGCATCGTCGTCTTCGGGGAGGGTCTCGAAATCAAGGGACAGGCCACGGTAGGCCGGGAATGCATTGAGGAAGCGCATGAGCTGGCCGACAAGGGCGGCGCTTTTGTCGTCGTCTTGAAGGACGTCGCCGACACCCGAGTCCCAGCTTTGCGTGTGAGGATTGTAGTTGTTGACGTGGGGAAGGATCTCTGTGTCTTCGCGAGCGGCCTGAATGAGGTTTTTGATCTTGTTAAAGTGATCGGGGTCATGGACGACATCGCCATCAATGACCGGGTACTCGCGCAGATTATCGGCGCTCATCATCATGAGGGTGCCGTTGGGCGAGTCGACATGGAGCCACTGCGGAAAGAGAATATCGATCTGGTGGATATGCTCCTTGAGCGAGGAATAGCTGGCGGGATCGTCCTGCACGTAGTAAGCGGCGCGCAGGCCCTCGCCGCTGTTCAGGGGGACCTCAGAGGGCTTTCGTTTGGTTTTGCGATGCTCGAAGCGCTTGTTGCGAATGCGCAGGAGGGGAGAACGGTCAGGAAGGGCCCTGTAATTGTGCTTGGGCACCGGCAGCAGCAGTTCCGGCAAGTGCTGGGTGTGAAGGACGTTAATGATGAAACCGACCAGGACCAGGGTAAAGAGGACGGCGGCGACGTCGAAGACACGCCGGAGACGCTTCCAGCGCTTGCGCTGGGGGTCGAAAAAGATCTGCTGGTCGCGCGTCGATTTCATCTGCCGCACAGTTCCCCGTGGTCGGTTGGCGCTAAACACTAAGGCCTGAAATATCAGTTCATCTTACGCCGCAGCAACCAGAACCTGAAGTCGGGAATTCCATTGAACTGGGCCGGCAACGCAAACTCCGCTCGATGAAACCGGCGAAGCACAGGCTCGCCCTGGTGCATCAGTCTTTCTCAGGTCCGGTCCGGCCGGGGTACGGACACACAGAACCCGCTTAAACAGTCTACGCTATACAGTACAAGGTCGTATGGAAAACGCTCCCGAGAGTCAATTGGGTTTTCTCCGCAGTAAAGACGCGGATGCAGGCCGAATCGCGCGCTCGCTCCTGCCCTGGGCGGCGGCGGTGCTGGCCGGCCTGGCACTGCGCATTTGGATGCTGACGGAACTCTTCGAGGTACAGGGAGACTCGCTGGTTTATGGGGGAATCGCCAAGAACCTGTTGCAGCGGGGCGTTTATGCCTATAACAGCGAGACTACGGGGGCGCTCCGCATTACCTTGATACGGTTACCGGGTTATCCGCTGTTTCTCGCCGCGTGCTTCAGGCTTTTTGGGATGGAGAACTATGCGGCGGCAGTTTACATCCAGATCGGGCTCGACCTTGTGGCATGTCTGCTGCTGGCGGATTTTGCCATGCGGATCGCGCCGCCGGCCCTGAAACGCAGAGCGGCGATGGCGACGCTCTGGCTGGCGGCGCTGTGCCCGTTCACGTCGGATTACAGCGGTGACCCCCTGACCGAATCGCTGACCATTTTCGGAATCACGCTGGCGCTGTGGGCGATGGCGCGTTTCCGAGAGGCTCCGGGTTGGAAATATGCGCTTTGCTTTACCTTCGCGGTGACGCTGGCGGCGATTCTGAGGCCGGACGGCCCGCTGGTGGCTGTGGCGCTGGCTCCGGCGATGGTGGCAGGTCTGCCTCGGGGAGCGATTGCCAGCAGCAAACTGGCGCTGATGGCGGCGGTATGCGTGGCTCTAGCGCTGGCGCCTTTCGGTGGGTGGGCGTGGCGCAACTGGAAGACATTTCACGTATTCCAGCCGCTGGCGCCGCGCAACACCACCGATCCGGGAGAACTGGCGTATCCGGGATGGGAGCGCTGGGTGAAGACCTGGAGCCTGGATTATGCTTCGACCTGCGACATTTACTGGAGTGTGCCGGACGGACCGTTTAACGTAGACGACCTTCCGTCGCGGGCTTTTGATACTCCGGCACAGAAAGCCGAGACAGAGGCGATTGCTGCCGCCTACGAAAAGAATGACGAGAAATTTACTCCGGCTCTCGACGCGCGCTTTGCACGGCTGGCCGCGCTGCGGGTTCGCAACAACCCGCTGCGCTATTATCTGTGGCTGCCGCTGGGGAGATTGCTGGACATGACGCTGCGGCCGCGGGTCGAGAATATGGATATCGACCTGGACTGGTGGGTCTACGACAATCATCCCCACGAGACGGTGTTCTGTTGGGCCTACGCGGCGCTGAATGTGCTTTACCTGGCGCTGGGAATCGCGGGGCTCTCTATGCGGCCTCGTCTTTGGATGCCGATGGCGGCCTACTTCGTGATGCGCTATGCGCTGCTGGCGACGATCGGGGGTCCGGAGGATCGCTATACCCTGGAGTTTTTCCCCATGCTGTGCGCGTGGGGCGGAGTGGCGATTGCGGCGGCAATGCAGCGGAAGCATCTGCATTTGGAGCCTGCAGGATGAAACCTGCGCTTTGACTTATCGATTATGAAAAGGACGCGCGAATGAAGGACACCTTTATTGAAGACCTGCTGGGTGCTGAAGAGGGCAAACAGTTCGACGGTTTCTTCCTGGTTCTGAGCAAACAGCAACGCACGACCAAGAGCAGCAAACCCTATCTCAATCTGATCCTGGCAGACAAGACGGGACAGATGGAAGGTCGCGTGTGGGAGCCCGGCGATCCGCGCATCGCGCGCGAGTTTGAGCGCGGCGACGTAGTAAAGGTACGCGGCTGCGTGACGCGGTTCGACGACCGCTGCCAAATCAAAGTGGATCAGCTGCGTAAAGCGCAAGCCGGTGAAACGGTGCAAACCGACATGCTGCCGGCAACCCTGCTTGATGTCAACGAGCTTTGGCGCCGGTTGCAGGAGACCGTGGAGAGCCTTACGAATCCGGACTTGAAACAGCTCCTGCAGGCGCTGTTGGACGAGCCGGAGATGGCGCGGGCCTATCGTGAGGCTCCGGCGGCGCGGCAACTGCATCATGCCTGGCTGGGTGGTCTGCTGGAGCACGTCATGAGCCTGCTGGGCCTGGCTGAAAAAGTGGCGGCGCACTATCCGCTGCTCGACCGCGACCTGCTGCTGACCGGCGTGATCTTGCACGATATCGGGAAAACACGCGAGCTGACCTGGACTACCGGCTTCGATTACAGCATCGAGGGCGTCCTGCTGGGGCACATAGAGATGGGCATCGACCTGGTAGAGAAGACCATCGCGGGGCTACCGGATTTTCCCGACCGTTTGCGGACGCTGGTGCTGCATATGATTCTCAGCCACCACGGCAAGCTGGAATTCGGGTCCCCCAAGCTGCCCATGATCCCCGAGGCGCTGGCACTGAGTTTTGTCGACGACCTGGACGCGAAGATGCAGGCGGTGAAGAGTGAGTTTGACAAGGCAGCGCGCGAAGGCAAGGGCGCGGACGAACTGACCGGAAAGGTTTGGGCGCTGGATAACCGGCAACTGCTGAATTCGAGGAAGTGGCTGGGAGAAAAATCAGGGGATAGGGAATAGTGATCGCAATTTGCTGCAGACCCGATTCTCAACTTAGGAACCAGTTCCACTGCTCTTCGGTGAGGGGAACTACGGAGAGGCGGCCGATTTTGAGCAACGGCGAATCTTTGAAGAGCTTTTCAGACTTGATCTGGGCCAGAGCTTTGGGACTTTTGAGGCGCTTTCCGACCTTAACTTTGACGATGGGAACTTTCGGATCGGACGCATCCACGCTGACCACCGTGCCCGTGCCGACCGCGGTCCGCTCGTCGCCGGTGTGGTAGAAAATCCACTTCGCGCCGAATTTCAGCTCGCGGAGATTCTTTACCGCGGCGGGATTCGTGACTCCGTCCCAGACGGTCTCCTGGTCGCGGAGGAAGTCGTCGAAGCTGTAGGCCTGGGGCTCGGTCTTGAACAGGAAATAGCTCATAAAAGTGGTCAGGGGGCAGACGGTTTCGATCGTGGTTGGCCCTTAAGACCACACTAGCAGGGAGCAACCCGGCTCCGCCAGCGTGAAATCGCAGAAGGAAGTCGCTTATAGTATCTTGCACCGGACTGCGGCTCTCATTCAAAGATCCCGAGGCGAGTCGCATGTAGACTCCTGCCTACTGGCCAAGGACAACCGATCCCTGAGCCCTGACTGCCGACCCCTCCATTACAATGAAATCAATATGATCCGCTTCTCCACGGCCGGCGAATCGCACGGCGAGGCTCTTATTGCGCTTCTTTCCGGGATGCCGGCCGGCGTTCCCATCGATCTGGAATATGTGAACCGCGAATTGTGGCGGCGGCAGCAGGGCTATGGTCGTGGCGGGCGGATGAAGATCGAGACAGATAAAGCTCACGTGTTGAGCGGTGTGCGACATGGCAAGACCATCGGGTCGCCGATTGCCATTGAGATCGTCAACCGCGACTGGAAGAACTGGGAAGAGAAGCTGCCGGTTGAGTTCGGCGATCCGGCAAAGCACCAAGCCGTGGCTTCGCCGCGGCCGGGGCATGCGGACCTGGCCGGGGCGCTGAAGTATAACTTTCCCGATGCGCGATATGTGCTGGAACGCGCCTCGGCGCGGGAGTCGACGGCGCGTGTAGCCGCGGGTGCGATGGCCAAGCTGTTGCTGCATGCCGTGGGAATCGAGGTGCTGAGCCATGTTGTCCGCGTGGGGCGCGTGGAGCTGAAGAGCACCGCGGCCTGGGACGAAATTGTTGCGGTTGCGGCCAAAAACGAAGTGATGCTGGCCTGCGTGGATGCGGAAACCGAAGCGCGCATGAAAGAAGAGGTGGAAGAAGCGGCGCGCACAGGCGACACGGTAAATGGCGTTTTTGAAGTGGTGGCGCACAACGTTCCAGCCGGTCTGGGCACCTTTGCCAACTGGGATGAGCGGCTGGACGGCCTGCTGGCCTGGGCAGTGATGAGTCTGCAGGCGGTGAAAGCAGTGGAAATCGGCCGGGGAGTGACGGCCGCCGAGTCCTTCGGGTCGCAGGTGCACGATCCCATTCATTATGCCGCGCGGGATGAGGGGCGTCCTACGCGGTTTACGCGGTCGCACAACAACGCCGGCGGGCTGGAGGGGGGCGTATCGAACGGCGAGGATGTGGTGGTGCGCGGGTATCTGAAGCCGATTTCGACACTGCGGCGACCGCTCGAGTCGGTGCGCTTCGACACTCGCGAGCCTACCAGCGCAAGCTACGAGCGCAGCGACATTTGCGTGGTCCCTGCCGCGGGCGTGGCCGCGGAGGCGATGGTGGCGCTGGTGCTGGCACGGGTGGTGGCGGAGAAGTTCGGGGGTGACTCGCTGGTGGAGTTGAAGCGGAACTTCGATGGCTACATCGAACAAATAAGAGGGTATTGAGAAGGAACAGGGAGTTTTGACAGGCGCGAAATGATTCTGAAGATTGTGAAGTATCCGGAGCCGGTGCTGGAGCAGGCCGGTGAAGTAGTTACGGAATTCAACGATGAGCTGCGCAAATTCATCGCCAATCTCTTCGAGACCATGTACGCGTCGCAGGGGATCGGCCTGGCGGCGCAGCAGGTGGGCGTGCCGAAGCGGGTGACGGTGATCGACCTGAGCCAGGGTAAAGATCCGGAGCAGAAACTGGTGCTGGTGAATCCCACCGTGATTCATCGCGAGGGCAAGCAGTATGAGGAAGAAGGCTGCCTGAGTTTCCCCGAGATCCGCGAAAAAATCTCGCGTGCGGCGAAGGTGAAGGTGCGCGCGCAGAACGAAAAGGGTGAGTGGTTTGAAATGGACGGCGAAGAGCTGCTGTCGCGCGCCTTTCAGCACGAGATCGACCACCTTGATGGGATCCTCTTCATCTTTCGCATGAGTGCATTGAAGCGTAATTTGAACCTGCGCAAAATCCGTAAGCTGCAAAGCGAAGGCAAGTGGTGAGGGGCGCATGGCGGATGCGGCGAGGCGGTTGAAGCTCGTATTTTGCGGCACTCCTGAGTTCGCCGTGCCCACGCTGCAGGCGCTGATTGCAGCCGGTCATGAGATGGCGCTGGTGGTTTCGCAGCCGGACCGGCCAGTGGGGCGCGAGCGGCAGATTGGCCCGACGCCAGTGAAAAGAACCGCGCTGGCCGCGGGGTTGCCAGTTGCGCAACCGGAAAAAATTCGCAGCAACGAAGGATTTCGAGCGCAGCTTGGGGCGTTGCGGCCGGACGCGATTGTGGTGGTGGCTTACGGGCGGATGATTCCGCCATGGATGCTGGCGCTGCCACGGCTGGGATGCGTAAACCTGCATGCTTCGCTGCTGCCCAAATATCGCGGAGCGGCCCCGATTCAGTGGGCAGTGGCGACCGGCGACGTGATTACCGGAAACACCACCATGCTGCTGGAGGAGGGCCTGGATACGGGGCCGATCCTCATGCAGCAGACGCTGCAAGTTGGGCCCGACCAGACGGCCGCAGAGCTGTTTCCCATTCTCGCCGAAGCGGGAGCGCCGCTCGTGGCACAGACGCTGGACGGTCTTGCGAACGGTACACTGCATCCGCAAGTGCAGAATCATGAGGGTGCGACCTATGCGCCATTGCTGAGGCGCGAGGATGGGCTGATGGATTTTGCCGGGCGGTCGGCGACCGAACTTTACAACCGCTGGCGGGGATTTCAGCCGTGGCCCGGCGCTTTTACGATGCTGAACGGCAAGAAGCTGATCGTGCATCGCATGGTGCTCGCAGACCGGTTCGGGTATGACAAGACGGAACCTGCGCAGAGCGGAGAAATGCAGGTCGAGAACGGGCGGATTTTCGCGGCGTGCGCGCAGGATACGTGGTTGGAACTGATTGAAATGCAGCTTGAGGGCAAGAAGCGGCTGGGGGCGGCGGAGTTTTTACGGGGCATGCCAATAGCTGGTGGAGCGCGGCTGCGGTGACGGCAGCGAGTTAGCGAGTCAGCAGGTCGGCGAGTCAGCGAATCGGATGGGTCAATCATCGCGTAGGCCGAGTATGAGATGAGACCTGACCCGGTGCCGCAAATGGCCAATTTGGAGACATTCACTCTATTCGTGCTGGATCATTTCTTGAGATAGCGTGCGGCGACAGGTGAATTCAGAAAGACCGGCCATTTCCCCCGCGCGACGCGCGGCCTTCGACGTGCTCATGTCCGTGGAGCGCGGCACGGCGCACTCGGACGAACTTCTGCGCGGCAGAGCTGTTGAGGCGCTCTCTCCGGCAGACCGCAATTTCGCCACCGCGCTGGTGCTGGGTGTGCTGCGCTGGCAGATCTGGCTTGATGCACAGGTCAAGGCTTTTTTGAAGCGATCCGGCGCACGCCTCGATGCGGAGGTGCGCGTGGCGCTTCGGCTGGGAGCTTTTCAACTCTTTTTTCTCGATCGCGTCCCCGCGCATGCGGCCATCGACGAGAGCGTAGAGTTGACCAAGCAGGCCGGGCACCGGTTCGCGGCCGGAATGGTGAACGCGGTATTGCGGAGAACTGCTGCGAGCGGCGCCGCAAAGCCGGAGTCCACGGGAGAATCAGCAGAAACGTTGGCTCAGGCCTGCGCGCACCCGGCCTGGCTGGTGGAGCGATGGGTGGCCGCGTATGAATTGGAAACCGCGCGCGCGATTTGCGCCTGCGGACAAAAGCAGCCCGCCGCCATTGTGAGGCTTGCCGATCCAGCCCTCGAAGCGGAACTGGCTGAGTCAGGTGTAAAGCTCGCGCCGGGACTATTGCTGGCCGCTGCCAGCACGGTGGTTGCCGGCAACGCTGCCGCGACCGCTGCTTTCCGCGAGGGACGCGTGCGGATCCAGGATGAAGGCTCGCAATTGATTGGAGAAATCGCCGCATGTGCGGCAGAGAACGGCAGCCGAAAGGCGCACCGGATTCTCGACATGTGCGCGGCGCCCGGCGGAAAGACGCTGATTCTTGCGGAGCGGAATCCACAGGCGCGAATTGTGGCCTGCGAAGCGAGCGCGGCGCGGCTTGCGGCTCTGCGCGAGAGGCTCGCGCATTTAGGCGAACGTGTGGAGTGCCGACTGGCCGATGCGGCGGCTCTGAGCGAAGTCGAAGCATTCGATGTAGCGCTGGCCGATGTGCCTTGCAGCGGGACGGGCACGCTGGGGCGTAACCCGGAAATTCGCCACCGGCTGCGCGAGGAGGACCTGCCGCGACAGGCAGAGCGGCAGAAGGCTATTTTGCGCGCCGGATTGCGGGCGGTGAGACCCGGCGGACAAGTGGCGTACTCCACCTGCTCTCTGGAACCGGAAGAAAATGAGCAGGTGGTGGCCGCGGTGGTTGCGGAAAGTGCGTGCGTGCGCCGGGCTCCCATGGAGAAGTGCATTCAGGCGCTGGAGTGCGGCGGCGTGCTGACGGCTGCCGGCGCAGAGCTGCTGCGCGGATGCGTCACCCCTTGCGGCGCCCTGCGGTTGTTGCCTGGAGCTTTCAGCACGGATGGCTTTTTCGTAACTCTTCTAGAGGCAACATCGTGAACGCGAAACCGCGTTTGGCTCTTCGGCGAAGAGAATCAGCGCGGGACCGCGGTCCAGGTAACAAGAGTGTCGTCTTCGCCGCCTTGCGCTTTGCAGACGTATCCCACGGATTCGAGAAAATTTTGTGCCGCACCGAGCGGAATGCCAATTTGTTCCATGCGAACCGTGTTTTGTTCGTACTCGATTTCGCGCACGAGACGCGCCTTGAGAAGACGCTCGCAACCTTTTAAGACCAGGGTGTCGGCGCCTTCAGTATCAATTTTCAACAGTGCTATTTCCTGGTGCAGCGGAACCGCTTCATCGACCCGCACCGTTTCCACCTCGATAGTGCGGCCGCTCTTGTCGTCGTTAACAATTCCTCCCCATCCCCGCTGATCCTCGGGACCGAGGTCGAAGAGCACCTTTCCGTGACGGTCGGAGGCTGCGGATGAGACGATGCGCGCTCTCTCGTCCATGCGATTCCGCGCGATATTTTCACGCAGGATTTCGAGATTGCGCGGCGCTGCTTCAAAGGCAATGCAGCGGTTCGAGGGATTTGACGATAACCAGAGGAGGGAGAAGTAACCGAGGTTGGCGCCGATGTCGATCATGACGCCGCCGCGGCGGCCGAGCTCGGACACGCGCCGGGTCAGACGGTCGTCGTAGCATCCGGTGAACGCCAGGACATCGGAAAGGCGGTCGCCGGGAACGAGTCGCATGGAAACCTCGGGGGCAGCAAGCGGCGAAGAATCGAGATATAGAGAGTGCCAGCGGTCGCGCCGAGGGCGGTAAACGCGGTCACAGAGAGACAGGCGCAACCGGCGAGGCGCGAGCCGAATCAGTAATGTGCGGCTGGGAGCCATGTAAACGTCCTCCTGAATACTTTGGTGGGAGACTGCTGGGATTCTCTCAACTTTGCTCCGGCCCCAGCTTGAGGGATTCATAATCGCGGCCAAGATGCGAGCAAAGCGCTTCGACAACCAGTTCGTGATCCTCGCGCTGCGGCAGGCCGGAGACGGTTACACAGCCGACAATGCCGGCGCCTTCAACATGGATCGGGAAGGAACCGCCGTGCGCGGCGAAGTCGGCGGTGGCGTGGCCGCGCTCTTCCAGGGTCTGCCCTTTGAGCTGAAGATTGAGGCCCATGCCGTAGGAGCTGCGGTGATAGCGCGTGACGACATTGACTTTGCGCCGAACCCACTCGGGATTATCGGGCGTGGTGCCTTCCAGCGCGACATAGAAGAGCGGCTGGCCGAAGCGGCGCACGTCGATGACAATGCCCAGGCGACGCTGCTGGGCCATGGCGCGCAGGCGCGTGCCCAGCTCCCAGGCGACGTCGAAGTCAAAGCGCGGGAGCCGGAGTTCGCGCTCCTGCAGGTTTACACATGCCAAATCTTCAGTAAGTCCCATAACTTTCTCAGCTTACCGCGGACCCCTTACAACGCGCAGTATCCGTGTTCTCCGATCCCTGATTTCTGATCGCCGGCCGCGGTCTTCTCACTTTGCCACGGCGAGATGAACGATGGCGTTTTGATCGACGTGCATTCCGGCTTCGGGCTCCTGAGCAACGACGGAATCCGGTTTCAGGGGCTGTATGGGTGCCGCACTGCCTGTTCCCACAGGTGGAATGGCGACGTTAACAAAATCCGGCGGGGCGGTTTTGATGCCGACACGGGTGAGTGCGGCTTGCGCCGTGGACAGATTCCAACCTCCGAAGTTCGGCATGACCCAGCCGTCAGGCGTTTGATCGGCCTGGGCGGCGACAAGAAGGCTGACCGCCGGCTTCTCGATATCCTGGGCGTGGGGCGGCGGGTCCTGCGCCAGAACCGTACCCTCAGTGGCGCCCGCGTCAGGCAGTTGCGCCACCGTGCCGACTTCGAGTCCGGCGCGCCGCAATTCGAGTTCAGCCAGGCGTTCGTCGTCGCCTATGGTGTTGGGCACGTCGACTTTCTGGGGGCCGAGGCTTTCGGAAACGCGCACTGTCCAGCCGCGGCGGACGATGGTGCCAGGGGCGGGAGATTGGGTGAGGATGTGGCCGGGAGCCACTTCTCCGGAGTAATAACGATTATCCACGTCAAGGTCGAGGCCGAGTCCTGTGGTTTCGCGGCGCGCATCAGCCACTGTCATGCTCTTAAGTGCAGGCACCTGGACTTCGGCTCCGTGGATGGCGAAGTGCATGGTGATGATGGCAGCCAGAAGGGCCACGGCCACCAGCACCATGAGCAGTGAGGCGACGCGAAAGAAACCGGCGATCCAGCGGATGCTCATGTGAGCGCGGCAATCCTTTTGAAAAGAGATGCGGGGTTCATCGGGTATTATCAGTCACCGGCTCGGGATGGATGATAACGCGCTGCACTTCAGGACAGGCGAGCTTGAAGTGGTCTTCCAATGCGGTGATGGCCTCGTGGACGCGCTGCATGGTGAGGTCGTCGGGCAACGTGCAGTGGCAGGAAAGATCGATGTGATCGCCGGTCCGGGTGATCTGGATTTCGTGCACATCGGCAATCTCCGGGAATTGGCGGGCGGCGTCACGGAGGGCCTGCTCGAAACGGCGGTCCGCTGCGACGATTTCTTCGGGCAGCTCGATCGTGGCCGGCTCGCTTTCGATGTGCGTGATGACGGAGTCGATTTCAGGAACTTCGCGAAGGATTTCGGCTTCAAGGGCGGTGACGAAGACGTGCGCCTGGCTGAGGAGCATATTCTCTTCAAGTTCGACGTGCTGGACGACGCGCAAGCGACCGTGACGCGACTGGATGCTGAGTTCGTGGACGCTGACGTTGTGGCGTGCAGCAACGGCACGGACGCGGTCAAAGATGCTTTCGGCGCGGGCCTCACGGGGCTCGGTATGGATGACAACATCGGCCTCGGGGAGAATGCGATGGACGGCCTCCGTGGCAGCGCGGACGAGTTCGCCGGTGTGCTCGAAGGTGAATCGCCGCGGCAGGGCGAGGGTAAGGTCGGCGAAGTAGCCGGCACCGGCACGGCGGACGCGAGCCTGCTCGACAGCGATCACACCCGGGACGCGTTCGACTTCGGCGAGGATGCGGCGGCGGGTTTCTGCCGGGACTTCGTCGAGGAGTGCGCCCACGGCTTCATGGCCCAGGCGAGCGGTCAGGCGGAGGATCATGAAGGAAACGAAGAGCGCGGCGGCAGGATCAGCGTAACGGAGAGCGGGAATGCCGTAATGGGCACCTACGAAGCTGGCCCCAAGCCCGGCAAGGACGGCGACCGAGGCCCAGATGTCGCTGGAAAAATGGAAGGCGTCTGTGGCAAGCGCGGGCGAACCGGTGCGGCTGGCGACCGCACCCAACTGGCGCGAGCGCCAGAAATCGACGCCGATGGAGGCTGAGAGCACCGCCACAGGCATTGCGAAATCGGTGACCGCCACGGCGTGATGGAGAATGCGGGAAACGGCTTCCCAGATGATCCAGAAGCAAGAGGCGATCATCAACAGGACTTCCGTGAAGGCGGAGAGGTTTTCGAATTTGCCGTGGCCGTAGGTGTGGTCTTCATCGGCGGGTTTGTCACTGACGCGAACAGAGAAATAAGTCAGCGCCGCGCCGGCGAGATCGAGGCCTGAGTGGGCCGCGTCCGAGATGACGCCCAGTGACCCGGAGAGCATGCCCGCCACCAGCTTGAGCAGCGTCATGACCGAGGCGGCGAGCATGGAGTGGCGCGCCACGCGCCGCTTTTCAGCGGAAAAACCGGCGAGGCTGGAGACGGCGGAGGTCACTACATTCAGGTTACAGGCGGACGAGCCGCCGTGTACAACCCGGCAATCCCCAAGGTGTAAGGCTGCCATGCGCAATCTGTGTATCCGGAGGCGCGCATCAGGGAAAGCATGTGAGGCGGAGGAGGAAACCTGCCGACGGAACTGGGCAGGTAGTTGTAAGGCCCGGCTTCGCCGCAGATCATGCGGCCGATGGCGGGTAGGACCCGGCGGAAATAGACCGCATAAGCCTTGCCGATGAGGCCGCCTGGCTCGCTGAATTCGAGGATGCCAAGTTGGCCACCAGGCTTGAGCACACGAAGGAATTCGCGCAAGCCGGCCTGGTAATTGGCCAGGTTGCGGAAGCCGAAGGCGGTGACGATGAGATCAATGGAAGCATCGCGGAGCGGCAGGTGGAGGGCGTCGGCTTCGACGGGAATGGCGTAAGGGGCTTGCGGTTTGTGCGCAGCGGAGCTTGCCGGTTCCACTTTGTTGCGGGCCTGCGGCCCGAATTTCTGCGCGCCACGGGTGAGCATGGCGCGGGCGAAATCGGCAGCGAGAATGGGGCGGCCGCCGCGGGGCCGATGCCGCAGAAGGGCCATGGTCATGTCGCCCGTACCGCAGCAGATGTCGAGGACGACGGAATCAGGGCGGGCGAGGATGGGGCGGAAGCGGCGGGCGGTGCGGCGCCACCAGAGGCGGTCGACATTGGCGCTGAGCACGTGGTTGAGCAGATCGTAACGGGGGGCAATGGAGTCGAACATCTGGCGCACGGCCTGGGCGGCAGCGGCTTCGTCGGTGGCACCTGGCGGTTTGGCTCCGGTGGCGGGCATCGGCTTACCTCGTGGACGAGCGTGAACCATTGGCGCAGGTGGCCCGATTTGCGCAGATCCTCATGTCCATCCTATAGGGTCTACATGCCCGCATTCAGTGAGTTCGTGCTGACTGAAAATGTTAAAATAATCAATAGATGCGGACAATGAGCATGGACAGAAACTACATCCGCAAATACTCCACTAACGCTGAACAGAAGGCTGAGATTTACCGCAATTGGCGAAGCCGGCCAGTTGGGGAGCGTATCTTAGCGGTGTGGGATGCGACGCAAGCGGCATATGCCTTCAAAGGCGTCCGGTATGACCCTACCCGAA
>JASHOY010000470.1 GCA_030038435.1 Acidobacteriaceae bacterium
GCCACGACAAAAAGCACGATGAGATTCACCAAAGGAATGATCATCAAGAATGAAAGCGCAGGAGCAAATCCGGCTTTCTTGAAGATCATCCAGTAAGGCAGCACGGTTACCACCAAAAAGATGGGGAGAAAAAAGAAAAGGACAAGTATCATGTGCCATGGCTGCAACATATCGCCCATATCCATCTCCAATTTTTCAGAATTTTGCGATGAGCCATGGTAGCACTGGCGGCCAGAGCAGGCGCGAGCTCGCCATCGCTGCATGACCGATTCAGCCCGAATTGGGAACGGCCCCCGTTAATACGCAGGCAGATTTACCCGGAGGCCTGAATTGACAAGCTCAGGCCTGGGGCGCAATGGGCGGAGGCGGATAGGGCGCGGGCGGCTGCCACATGGCCTGCGGCGCGGGAATGACTTTCCATTCCGCAAAGGCGATGACGTAGAGCAAAACCAGGGTGCCCAGCGAGGGCAGCAGGCATAGCAGCGCCAGCCAGGGAGTGAAGCCGGCCTTTTTGAGAATGAACCAGCACGGCACCATGAACAGGGCGACGGAGAAGGCGTAAAGGAAGAAGAAGATGGGAACCATCATCATTATCAGCCGCCGGATGACTTCGGGATTGGGCGGGTTCGACATGGTTTGAAGCAGAAGCGCGAGTTCGTGCATGAGGAACGCTCCGGGAAAAAAGATTGGTTTCCGAGCCAAGGTAATGCGGAATGGGAGAAAAGGCAACGAAATTCCGGCGGGAGATGGAGGGAATTTTCAAAAGGGACCGGCAGGGATGCCGATGAGCGAGCATCCGCGGCACCGAATTTGGTTCGCGGCCACCTGGCGGCCGCCGGCGGCTTTAACTTCTTCTGCGCCGACTCCCGGAGTGGCAAGCTGCATATATATGCATACTCGTTCTTTTATTGACACTGCATGGTAGCGGGTGTAATATTTCCCCCTAGTTTAGCGTTTTACCTTTTGCCGTTTTCGAATTGGCTTTGTAGCCCTGTTGTGGGGCAGGAGCCGAGAGAGTAGTTGTGTGCTTTCTTTCGAAATGATTGGGAGGCATTCAAATGCGAACACAGTCCATATGCAAATTGGTTCGTCTTGCAACCTTAGCTGTTTTCACAGTCTTTGGGGTGCAGTCGGCGCTGGCTCAGTTGGCGGTAACGACCGCGACGCTGAGCGGTACAGTCACTGATGCTTCGGGAGCCCTGGTGGCGGGAGCGTCAGTCACGCTGAACAGTCCGGAGATCGGAGTCAGGAGGGTCTTTACCACTGGGCCGCAGGGAACATATTCCTTTGGCCAACTTCCACCGTCGAATTATCAACTGACGGTAGCTGCGCAGGGTTTCCAGCAGTATGTACAGCAGGGCATCACCCTGGATGCCGGTCAGTCTGCGCTGCAGAATGTGACCATGACGGTGGGAAGTACGACGCAAAGCATAACCGTGAACGCCGAGGCGTCACTGCTGAACACGGAGAACTCGAACATATCGGCGGAGGTCGACGGCAAGCAGATTGTTGAGCTGCCGCTGAATCTGCGCAACATCTACGGCCTGGCGACGCTGAACTCTTCGGTAAACAACCAGACCCAGTCGCAGGTGCTTCTGGGCGGCGGTGGCAACACCACCGACAGCGCGGACCAGGACGTCTCGTTCATGAACTTCTCCGGCGGATTCTTCGGATCGTCGGCCTATCTGCTCGACGGAACCTTCGATGTATCTCCGGACTGGGGCGAAGTGATGTACGTGCCGGCGGTGGACTCGGTGGAGGAATTCAAGATTCAGAACAGTTCCTTCACTGCGCAGTATGGCTGGAGCACCGGCAACGTCATCGATGTGACGACCAAGTCCGGGACCAACACATTCCATGGCGACGCATACACCTTCTACCGGAATTCTGCGATGGATGCCAACCTGTGGTTCAGCAACCATAATGGGCTGCCCAAACAGAATGTGACGCGCAACCAGGACGGCATTTCGGCCGGTGGTCCACTCTACATTCCGCATTGGTACGAGCAGCGGGACAAGACATTTCTGTTTGGCATTTACGAGCATTTTGGCGCCTCTACGCCGTCGGCGGGCATTTTCACAGTGCCGGACAACAACTTCCGCAGCGGCCATTTCGCGGAATTGCTCGGCGCCTAGGTGGGGACCGATGCACTTGGGCGTCCGATCTATACCGGCCAGGTTTACAACCCGCGCAGCGGCCGCGCCATCACGGCGGGCCAGGTCGATCCCACCACCGGTCTGGTGGCGACGCAGAGCGGATATATTCGCGACCCCATAGCTAACAACGACATCACGGCGCTAGGCGGGTTCGACGCGGTGGGAGCGGCTCTGGTCGCGCTCTATCCGACAGCCACATCCAGCGGGCTCAGCAACAACCTTACGGTGAACGGGAGTGCGCCCGCTGGCTCCAACGAGTATTCCATCCGGCTTGATCACAACATCAGCGACGCCTCCCGCTTTTTCGCCCGCGCTTCCATCAAGCGTGAATGGAAGACCGGGGAACCGGATTACTACGGATCGAAAGATGTAGGTGGCCCCGGCGTATGGGTTGGCGATAACCGCTGGGATTACGTGGCGGGCTACACCCATATTTTCAGTCCGACGTTGACCATGAACCTGATCGGCGGGGTGCAATGGCATCGGGAGCAATATCAGGGCCAGAATCAGGGATTCCAGGCATCGACCATCGGCTTTCCGTCTTATCTGAATGCGTATCCCAACCTGCCGCAGATCACCGTCTCCAATGAATCGCGGCTGGGAAATACCACCGCAGCCGCCAATGTGGGGCGTGGTCCGGTTACCACGGCCGTTGCCAACTTCATCAAGCTGGAAGGCAAGCATGCGTTGTCGTTCGGCTTCATGGGCGTCGACACCATGTACTATGACGAAGGCTGGTACGCCAACACGCTGGACATCTACGGGAACTTCACCTGCGGCCCTGATCCGTATAACTGCACGGCCAACACCGGAAACGCGGTGGCGCAGATGCTCATCGGGCTGCCGGATGACGGCTACGCCGGGCTGGCGCCAAGACCAGGAATTGCAGGCCATCTCTACGGCTGGTATGTGCAGGACGACTGGCACCTCTTTCCCAAGCTGACCTTGAATCTCGGCGCGCGCTATGAGATCCAGGGCGCGCCGACATACAAAGGCGATCGCGGCGCCTACTTCAATCCCACTGCGATAAACCCCATCGGCGCCACGATAGGAACCCTGGGTACACTTCCCGGCGCGTTGCAGTTCATGTCATCCAGCAATCGCGGCGATTACAAAGTGAATTATTCCAATGTGTCACCGCGCATTGGCTTCAGCTATCAAATGGCGCAGAAACTGGTTGCCCGCGGCGGCTATGGAATCTTCTTCCCGCTGTCGATCAGTCCTGAGGAAGCCAACACCGATGGCTATGCTCCGCACACCGAAGTGGAGTCCAGCCTTAACGCTCATCTCACGCCCATCTCAGGTCTCTCGCTCGAGAACCCATGGGTTAACGGGTTTGTGCAGGCCACGGGCAATTCACTGGGTGAACTTGAGGATGTCGGCTACGGCGTAGGCTCCGTATTCCGCTACCGGCCGTCGGACAATGTGCAGCAGTACATGTTCGGACTGCAATATGCGTTTACTCCGGGCGACACGCTTGAGGCTGATTATTACGGCAGCCATGGCTCGCACATCATGAACAGCAACGGTATCAACCACTCGCAGTTGAATCCGAAATATCTCTCTCTGGGGACGTCGGTTCTCAACGGTCAGGTGCCGAATCCGTTCCATGGCTATATCGCGGCGGGGCAGTCTTCCTGCGGTATGGACCAGACAACCATCGTTTACTATCACCTGCTGGAACCGTACCCGCAGTACTGCGGTGTAGGTGAGAACCAGCCGAACGACGGCTTCACGTTGTACAACGCTTTGGAAGCCACCTACAATCACCGTTTCCGCAACGGTCTCAGCGTGCTGGTTTCCTACACCTATTCGAAATTTCTTGATAACGTCGAGGGCCTCAATGCCTGGGCGGTGGTGGGCAACTCGTCTCCGGCTAACACATACAACCTGGCGGCGGAAAAGAGTGTAGACGGCGGCGATACTCCTCAGAGCCTGGTCACGTCCTACATCTACGATCTGCCGGTGGGGCGAGGCAAGACCTTCGGTTCCGGCTTTGACCGCAAAACGGACGCGGTTCTCGGCGGTTGGGAAGTCTCCGGTATTGTGACCTCGAAATCGGGGCCGCCAATCGCGGTCAGCGGCAATAACATCAATTCCTACGGCGGCAATCCACGCCCGGATGTTATCGGAGACGTCCACGTGGCGCACCGCAGTGTTAGCGAGTGGTTCAATACCGGAGCTTTTGCCTATGCTCCGTACGGGACCTTCGGCACCGCTTCGCGCTTCCTGTCGTACATGCGCGCTCCCGATTACAACAACGTCGATCTGGCGATCATGAAAAACTGGACGCTGATGAGGGAGACGCGGCTTCAGTTCCGCGCGGAAATGTTCAACACCTTCAACCACCCGCAGTTCTATTCTCCCAGCGGCTCATATGCCGGCTGCGACCCAAATGCTAACAGTAGTTGCGTGTCCGGCTTTGGAACAATCACCAGTGCCTTCCCTGGCAGAGAGGTTCAGATGTCTGGTAAGTTCTACTGGTAAACCGTAGTGTGAAGTCAATGTTCAAAGTTGGACCACGAATCCTGCTTTCGTTTCCATTGGCCTGGGCCTTGATCGGATATGGCCAACAGGGGCGAGAGCAGGATTTTTCTTCTCTGGTTTCCGAAGCAACACAGGCCCAAAGCAAGCGCGACTTTAGAGCAGCAGCGGAGGACTACAAGAAAGCCGTTCGGCTGCGTCCCGGCTTGCCAAGGCTTTGGGCCGACCTAGGCCTTATGCAGGAGGGAGCAGGGGACGACACGGGAGCAATCGCAAGTTTCAGCAGGGCTCTTGCGCTCAATCCAGCTTTATATGTGCCCAATCTTTTTCTGGGAATTGCCTATACGCGCACCAACCAGCCGCAGAGGGCGATTCCCTTTCTCGTCAAGGCAGAATCGCTGAACCAGCAGGATGCGGTCGCGGCACTCTCTCTGGGGCGAGCTTACGCTGCCGAAAAAGATTATGGCGCCGCGGAGAGCGCCTTCCTTCGCGCCCTGAAGATCGACGACAAAAACAGCTCGGCATGGTTCGCACTGGGGCTTGCCGCCATCAACGCCGTCGATACTGCAAGCTGGAAGCTTTCCAATGAGGCTGCCGGTTCTCCCTGGGCCATGAGCCTGTTTGCAGATGCGCTCTACAAGCAGTCGCGTGTGCAGGAGGCGATCTCCGAGGAAAAGACCCTGATCGCACGGGCTCCGGATTTCCCCTGCGCGCATGCGCAACTGGGTTTTCTGTATCTCGCCGAAGGGCAGAACGCCGCAGCGCTCGACGCTTTTAAAAGCGAAGCCACTGGTTGCGCCCTCGCGGATCTTGGCCGCGCGCGCTTGAATCTGCAGGAAGGCAACCCGTCGGCATCCCTGGCTTCGCTGAGCACTCTCTGGAAGCAGGACGCAGGCTTTGTGCGCTCTCACTTAAACCTGCTGTTCGACGGTCTGTCTGCCGATCGCGCTTCCGCTTTTTCCGCGGTGCTCAATGAGCAGAATGCCGGCGGTGATGTGGATGGTTCACTTTATTCCATCCTCTCCGCTATTTTGCGAGACGGATCGTCATCTGCCGGCTTTGCATGGCCGGTGGATGGGGGAAATTCGTCGGTGAAGGACGGCGAATCTCCGGCACCGGAGAAGATTCAGAATGCCGAAGAGGATGCCGGTGAAGGACGCTACGGCCGTTGCACAGCGGACCTGGTTGACGGTTTGACTGGGCATAGCGGCCGCCAGTTGCTCCTGCTGGCGCGCTGCGCCTACATGAATGGCGACTACGATCGCTCGGCCACGGCAAGCGATCTGGTCCTGAGCCGGACGCCAAAAGATCCAGAGGCCCTGTACTGGGTTGTAAAGGCCAATGAAGAATTGGCTTTCGTGGCTCTCGGGCGCTTCGAGGAACTGAATCCTGACTCGGAAAGAACACACCTGCTCCTGGGGGACATGTATCGTCAGCGCGAGCTATATCAGCAGGCCGCTTCCCAATACAAAGCCGCGGCGGCACTGGCGCCGCAGGACGTGGCTCCTCTTTTCGGTCTGGCATCGGTCTATAACCAGGACTCGAACGTCGATCTGGCGCTGGCCACGGCAAAGACCGCGCTGGCTATGAAGCCGAATGACCCCGATCTCAACATTCTCGTCGCCCAGATTCTGGTAACGCAGCATAACTGGACGGAAGCCGAGGAGTGTCTCAAGCGCGCGGCCCCGGGCGCAAGGCCGGAGATGTTGCCGCATCTGCACTTTCTGCTGGGAGAGATCTACGAGAACACCGGCCGGACGGAGCAAGCGGTAAGCGAGTTGCGCATGGCTCTTCCTGCCGACGAAGATGGCTCCGCTTACTATCAACTGGCGCAGATTTACAAGAAGCTGGGCAACAAGGCCGCTGCTGAAACCGCTATGGCGCGCGTCAGGGAACTGCAGCAAAAGCGTCATGAGCGCGCTCTGATTGTGGTGCGAGACCTGGGTGACGCCGGGCAAAATGAAGCACCATAGTGACCACCGCTTGCGTCCCATGCTTTGCGGCGGATGATGTCGGAGAGGAAATTGCACCGCGCGGGCTCGATCCTGACCGTGGTGTGTTATCGTGGCAAACGCAAAAGGGAATACGGATCGCCCGTTCGGGAAATCCGTGTGGTCTTGAAACCATGCCGGGGAGGCACAGATGACAACTGGATGGAAAATATCGTTTTTCGATTATTTTACGGAGACTGCAGCCCGGTCTCGCAGGGCTTGTACAACCGGCTCCATCCAGGGTGGTGTATCGAGGAAAGAGGTTGGGCTCATTTCGGTAGTTGGCTATAGAAGAAGCGGAGAAGGCCGGTACCGGAAATTCTTGCCAATTATTCTGAGATCGGCGGCGATATTCGCGCTGGCTCTCTCCGCTTTGAATTGCCGGGTTGGCTGGAGCGCGGATGCACAGGCGGACGCGCAGATTGTGCTTTCACGCCAAGGCAGAACGGTGGTCTTGCAGCCCTATGGACCCAATATCATTCGAATCACCTTGAGTACGGAAAAGTCCGCAGCCCTCGCCGCCCCCGGCTACGGATTCACAGCAACGCCTTCGATGACTGGATGGACCCACGAGCAGGCCCCTGGCGGATACGAGGTCATTCGCTCGGGTAGGATGGTCATCCGCGTGGGACCGGGGAACCAGGCGCCACACTCTTTGCCCATCAGTCCGGCGACCCAGGCGGCGATCGCGCGCGCCATGGGCAATTCCAGCAGGCGTCCTCGCGCGCCGGGCTCGTTCAATGACACCATCTCTATCGCAACCGCCTCCGGCAGACCATTGTTGAACATGTGGCGCTGGAGCATGGTTCCCAACGAGCCCGAAGGCTCCGCCGGAAACGCTGCCAGCGACCAGAAAGAAGATTCCGATTACCGGGTTTCCGCCATCTTCAACTCGCCGGCGGATGAACAATACTACGGCCTGGGACAACAGCAGCAGGGTTTTCTCGATCTGCGCGGCCATCGCATCAAGTGCTGGCAAAACTACAACGCCATTGGCGGAGAGGCTGTCTGCGTTCCGTTCATGGTGTCCAGCCGCGATTACGGTCTGGTCTGGGACAACCCGTCGAAGACCACAGTCGATCTTGGTTTCAACCAGCAAAACGTGTGGGCATCCGACATGGGGGACCGGGTTTCTTTCTTTGTCATCGCCGGCGATAACACCGACCAGGTCTACCAAGGCTACCGGCAACTTACCGGCCCCGCGCACTTGCTGCCCAAAGCTGCTTACGGCTTCATTCAGAGCAAAATGATCTACGCCAGCCAGGACGAGCTGCTGGGCATTGCCAAGGGATATCGCGACCGCAATCTTCCTCTCGACATTCTGGTCGTGGATTTCTTCAATATGACGAAGTATGGGAATCTGGACCTGGTTCCGAGCCGCTGGCCCGATCCGGCGGCCATGAACAAGCAGCTTCGGGCGATGGGCATCACCACGCTGATCAGCGTGTGGCCGCACTTCGCCACCGGATCGAATTACTACGAGATGATGAAGCAAAAGGGCTGGTTTATTCACGGCGCTGACGGCAATCCCGATTTCGGTCATGTTCCGGACACCATAGGCCCCAACATCGACACTACGAATCCTGCTGCCGCCAGGTGGTGGTGGGATAAGATCCGGGACGGATACGTGAAGAAGGATGGGTTCAGCTACATCTGGCTCGACGAGACCGAACCCGACATCGATCCCCTCCACGATTTCTTCTATGTCGGGTCAGGGCGCCAGTATTACAACATCTATCCCCTGTTCCATACGGCCTCGGTTTATGACGGCTTCCGGCGCGATTTCGGCGACAGCCGCCGGGTATTCATCCTTGCCCGCGCGGCATATCTTGGCGCGCAGGCGAACGGCACGCTCTTCTGGTCGAGCGATATTACGGCCACCTGGGACATGCTGAAGCGTTCCATCGCAGCAGGATTGGACTTCACCGCCTCCGGCATGCCCTACTGGGACACGGACATTGCAGGCTTTCGTTCGCCGGAGCTTCCGCCTGATTACCGGCCGGCCCACACGCCGCTGGTGAGTCCCGCGGGCGCAGAAGATAACGTCGACGGTTACCTGGATTATCCCGAGCTGTTTGTGCGCTGGTTCGAGTGGGGAGTTTTCCAGCCGGTCATGCGGGCTCACGGAGCCAGGAAGAACAACGAAGTATGGGCGTATGGGAAGGCGGCTGAGCCCATCCTGGAAAAGTATCTGCGCATGCGCTATCAGCTACTGCCTTACATCTACTCCGACGCCTACCAAACTTACAAAACCGGCGCGCCGTATATGCGTGCCTTGTTCATGGATTTCCCCGATGACCCGAAGGTCTCCGATATCCGGGACGAGTACATGTTCGGGCCGGCGTTCCTGGTAGCGCCAGTGACCAGCCAAGGTGCTACCAGCCGCAAAGTCTATCTACCGGCCGGAACCGACTGGTACAACTACTGGACCAACGAGCGACTGAAGGGCGGCCAGACGGTGGAGGTAGCGGCTCCGATCGACACCATTCCGCTGTTTGTCCGCGCCGGATCGATCATTCCGCTGGGCAGCGAGATTCTCAGCACTGCGGAGCCTCAAAAAATTGCCCGCGTGCTCGTCTACCCGGGTGCAGATGGAGATTTTGCCTTGTACAGCGATGACGGGCATACCTACGCCTACGAGAACGGCGACTACAAGATCACTCATTTGCATTGGAACGATAGCACCGGCCGGCTTACTCAGAGTGGACCAGAAGCTTGGCCCGCATCAGAGACAAGCATTGTAAAAGTCATTGGGCGTTAACCATTTCTCGGCGTGACTGCGGAAACGGAGCGTCATTCCCGTCGGAAGACAGGCCGGGATCGTTGCTCAGAGCCGTTGGACCATGGACTGTGGCCGGCGAGGATTGACACCGCTCTGCGCGGGTCAATAGGTTGGGGGGATGAAACTGCGGTCCGCTGTCTGCATATTGTCCATCTTCTTTGCCGGTCTTGTTCCTGCAATTGCGAAAACCCGCGTTGGCCCGATTCGCGTGCTGATTGTGGATGGGTTCAGCAATCACGACTGGCGGCAGACCACGCTGCTGCTGCGCGGGGTCCTGGCGGAGGCCGGCGGCTTCGAGGTGAGTGTGAGCACCATGCCGGCGATGGGCTCGCCGGCGTGGGCGGAGTGGCGGCCGGATTTCGATGCCTATGACGTGGTTATCCAGACCTGCAACGACAACGGCGGAAACGGTGAGCTGGCGGGCGTGAAGACGCTGCCGGAGTGGCCGGAGGCGGTAAAGAAGGCGTTTGTGGAGTATGTGCGGAATGGCGGCGGCGTGTACATCTTCCATTCGGCCGAGAACGCATTCGTGGGCTGGAAGGCATATGAGCAGATGGTGGGCCTGAGCTGGCGCAAGGCCGATTACGGCACCGCGATTCGATTGACCGATGCGGGAAAGCTGGTGCGGATTCCGCCCGGCGTGGGGCGCGGCACGGGACATGGGCAGCGGGGAAATGTTCTGGTGACGCGGCGGGGAAATGATGCGATTCACAAAGGGATGCCGCGGGCCTGGATGTCTCCGGGGTTGGAGGTTTACTACTACGCGCGCGGGCCGGCGGAGCATCTGCAGGTGCTGGCCTATGCGCGCGACGATGAGCCGGGGTTGGGGATGCTGTGGCCGGTAGAGTGGACGACCAGGTTTGGAAAGGGTCGGGTTTATATCTCCACTTACGGGCACGTGTGGGATGGGGATGTGCAGCCGGCGAGCATGCGCGACGCGGCGGTGCAGACGATCATTCCGCGGGCGCTGGAGTGGCTGGCGCACAGACCGGTGACCTACCCGGTGCCGAAGGATTTTCCGGGGCCCGATGCGGTGTCAGTGCGGGGGCCGATTTCGCCGGCTAAGTGATGTCCTCGGTGTCGTAGACGGGGGCGATGCGCTTTTTGGGAATGCCGTGGACGGAGCTGAGCAGGTCCTCAACTACGTCTTCGAGCTGGCGCTGGCTTTCGATGACGGCGCTCATGCTCTTCAGTTCTTCCTGGTCGAGAGCGCGCTCGACGAGGGCCACGGCGTGACACTGGGCGATGCCGTCGAGGTTAAGGCCTTCAGGAGTTTTGGCCTTGATGCTAACCTGTTCCATCTCGACGCCGAGGAGATCGGCGAGGCGGGCGCGCATTTCACCGGCGATGGGTGCGATTTTGGGTGCAGCGAGGATGAGGGTGGTGTCAATGTTGACGATGCGGTAGCCGGCGTGGAGCAGTTCTTCAAGGGCAAGCTGGAGAAAAATGGCGGAGTCGGCGTCTTTCCAGCGCGGATCGCCGGGCGGGAAAAAGCTGCCGATGTCGCCGGCGGCGACGGCGCCCAGCAAAGCGTCGGTGATGGCATGCAGGACGACATCGCCATCGGAATGGCCGGCGAGGCCCTGGGGATGGTCGATCGACATTCCGCCAAGGCGCAAAGGAATGCCGGGCGCGAACGCGTGCGAATCCCAGCCAAAACCAATCCGAGTGTTCATCAGTCCGTATCTATCCTCTAGTTCGTGCTGCGGTCTGAGCCGGTCGAAAGACGCCCGCCATCCTTTTCGTCAGCCCGTGCAGAGCCGCGATTTCGCGGAAAAGACGGCGAAAGCGTGCGCCGGCTCCAGACGCTCTTCACCGGGCCTGCTGGTGAAGATAAAACTCCGCCAGTTCCAGGTCTCCTGGCTGTGTAATCTTTAGATTAACCTGAGAGCCGTGCACCACGGCCACGGGATGCCCGGCGCGCTCCACGAGAGAGGCTTCATCGGTGCCGATAAAGCCGTCGGCAGCGGCTTCGCTGAAGGCCTGCTTGAGCAGTCCGTAGCGGAAGCCCTGCGGAGTTTGCGCCAGTACGATGAACTCGCGGGGTATGGTGGCGGTGATCAGCGCCCCATGCGCAGTGCGGTCAACCTGCTTGATGGTATCGACCGCCGGCAAGCCGACGATGGCGGCACCGTGCTCGACGACCGCATCGATGGTGCGCTCGATGGTGGCGGCGTCGATGAGGGGCCGCACCGCGTCGTGGACAAGCACGATGTCGTCTTCCTGGGCGGGCAGGGCTTCGAGGGCGTGCCCTACCGATTCCTGGCGCTTTTCGCCGCCTTCAACGATGTGGATGCGGCCGGAAAAGCCGTAGTCGGCAATCTGGGTTTCAACGCGTTCCATCTCTGCTTTGCGCGCGGCCACGTAAATTGCGGTGACGCGTTCAACGGCGGCGAAAGCACGCAAGGAGTGGATGAGGATGGGCACGCCGTGGAGCTCAAGAAACTGCTTGGGCTGCGGGCCGGCCATCCGGGTGCCCAACCCTGCGGCGGGCAAAATGGCAAATACCTGCATAACTGGTGGAGTATACAACGGCGGGGCACGGTGGATGGTGCTTCGTTGACGTAAATCCGGGGCAGAAAGCCGTATGATCCTCTGGTGCGGACGCATTTGCCCATTGCACTTCCTGTCAACACTTCCCTGCTCAAGCCGGGTTTGCGGCTGGCGGTAGGCTTGTCGGGCGGCGCCGATTCAGTGGCATTGCTGCGGGCGGTAGCGGCCCAGAACCACGAGCTGGGGCTGGTGATCCACGCGGCGCATCTGCATCATGGACTGCGCGGCAGCGAGGCGGACGGCGATCTGGCATTTTGCAGAGAGCTGGCCGCCGGCCTGGGAGTTCCCTTCCATGAATCGCGCGTGGACACTGCGGCGGAAGCGCGCGCGGACCGCCAAAGGGGCAAGAAGGCGGAAACGATTGAAGAGGCGGCACGGAGGCTGCGCTACGCGTGGTTCCGGCAATTGCTGGCCGGCGGCGAGGTGGACGCGGTGGCCACGGCGCATACGCTCGACGACCAGGCCGAGACGGTGCTGGCGCGATTTCTGCGCGGAGCATGGACGGAAGGGCTGGCCGGGATTCACCCGGTGATTGAATTTCCCGAGGGACGCATTCTGCGCCCCATGCTTTCTGCGACGCGCGCGCAGGTGGAGGAGTTCCTGCGAGCACTCGGTCAGCCCTGGCGCGAAGATTCTTCGAACCGGCATCTGACCTTCACGCGCAACCGCATTCGCCATGAGCTGCTGCCGTTGCTGGAGAGCTGGAATCCGCGGCTGAAGGAGCATCTGGCGCAGATGGCCACGCTGGCGCTGGACGAAGAAGCGTGGTGGAGCGAAGAGATGAAGCGGCTGGCGCCGCAGCTTTTGATGGAAGGACGGCCGGTGCGCGGCGGCGGCAGGTCGGCGGGCGCTGATGGGCTGGCCATCGACGTAACCCGGCTGAGGGCGCTGGCTCCGGCGGCTCAGCGGCGCCTGCTTCGCGAGGCGGCCAGACGGCTGGGTGCGGCGCCTGATTTTCCGGCCACAGAGGCGCTGCGCAAACTGGCCATGGAGGGCCGGGCCGGGCAGAGGCTGGAGGCGGCGGCGGGCATCGCGGCCGAGCGCACTGCCCGCGAGCTGCGGTTGACGCCAGGGGGAATCGCCGCTGCGGCGAAAAAGACGCCGGAAGAGGCTTTGGAATTCCAGATTGCCGTTCCGGGCGAGATCTCAGCCCCGTCATTCGGGTTGCGACTGCGGATCGAGCGGGTAGCGGGAGAGGCGGGGGAGATGGCCATTCTGCGCAACTGGAAGCCCGGCGACCGCGTGCGCCTGCGGCATTCGAGCGCTCCCCGGAAGGTAAAGGAAGTCCTGGAGCGGATGCGGGTTACGGGGACCGCACGCGAGCTTTGGCCGGTGATTGAATTTGGCGGGCAAATCATTTGGATGCAAGGGGTGGAGCTGGAGCCGGAAGCCGGGCTGGCGATCGTTTCCGAGCCCCTTCCCGAATAGTTGTTTCCGGGATTTGCCCGGGTGTGGTGTGCATCCCCATAGGTCACGGAAGTGATGCCTGCCATCTTGTCAGGAGTGGCTGCAATCTAAGGAGGGTGAGAGTACAATGAACGTTACCGACCATTCGGCGGCGCGGGCGGGAGTTTTCAGCCCGAAGGTAACTTGTACTTTCTGTGACTTTGAGGGAAGTCGCGGCGTCTAAATGGTGGTGTAGCGGCGTTGGGGGTCTTTTCGAGCGGCTTCTCCCCGCCGGGAAAGAGGATCCTGGTGAATTCGAGCGTCAAGACGATCATGTTCTGGGTCTTCATACTCATCTGCCTGATGATGCTGTGGGCGGTGGTATCGAAGAGCGGAAGCATGGGCAAGGAGCATGAGATTGGCTACTCCGAGCTCTATAACGATGTGCAGAACGGCCAGGTGCAGGACGCCACGATCCAGGGAGACGAACTCCGCGGCCATCTCAAATCATCGCCCAAAGAAGAGTTCCACACCACCATCCCCAGCAATTACGAGGACCTAGAGAAGGCGCTGCTGGACCACAACGTCAGCTTCAGCATCAAGGAGCCGCAGAACAACATTCTGCTGCCGCTGCTGTTCAACGTAGGCCCGTTCGTTCTGCTGATTGCGATCTGGTTCTTCATGCTGCGGCAGATGCAGTCGGGAGGGAACAAGGCGTTGTCGTTCGGCAAGAGCCGGGCGCGTCTGCTCTCGATGCAACAGAAAAAGGTGACGTTCAAAGACGTGGCCGGAGTGGACGAGGCCAAGGAAGAACTCAAGGAGATCATCGAGTACCTGCGCGAGCCGCAGAAATTTCAAAAACTGGGCGGGCGGATTCCCAAGGGAGTGCTGCTGGTAGGGCCTCCGGGCACCGGCAAAACGCTGTTGGCGCGGGCGGTGGCCGGGGAAGCAAATGTTCCCTTCTTTTCCATTTCCGGCTCGGATTTTGTGGAGATGTTCGTGGGCGTGGGCGCAAGCCGCGTGCGCGATCTCTTCGAGCAGGGCAAGAAAAACGCGCCCTGCATCATCTTTATTGATGAAATCGACGCGGTGGGACGCCATCGCGGCGCCGGTTTGGGCGGCGGACACGACGAGCGCGAGCAGACGCTGAACCAGTTGCTGGTGGAGATGGACGGGTTCGAATCGAATGACGGCGTGATCCTGGTGGCCGCGACCAACCGGCCCGACGTGCTCGATCCCGCCTTGCTGCGGCCCGGACGTTTTGACCGGCGCGTGGTAGTGGGGCTGCCGGATGTGCGCGGGCGCGAAGAGGTGCTCCGCGTTCACGTGAAGAAAGTTCCCATTTCCGACGACGTGAATCTGAATGTGCTGGCGCGCGGAACGCCGGGATTCAGCGGCGCCGACTTGGCCAACATGGTGAACGAGGCTGCTCTGAATGCTGCCCGCGCCAATCGCAAACAGGTGACGATGTACGATTGCGAGCTGGCCAAAGACAAGGTGCTGATGGGCGCCGAGCGCAAGTCGATGCTGCTCACCGACGAAGAGAAGCGTGTGACCGCCTATCACGAGGCGGGACATGCGCTGGTTTCGATCATGCGCGAGCACTCGGACCCCATTCACAAGGTCACAATTATTCCCCGCGGCATGGCGCTGGGAGTTACGGTTTACCTGCCTGACGACCGGCACAACTATACGAAGGAATATCTGGAGACGCGGCTGGCGACGGCTTTTGGCGGCCGCGTGGCGGAAGAGATTTTCCTCAACCAGATGTCGACCGGCGCGGGCAGCGATATTGAGACCGCGACCGATCTGGCGCGGCGCATGGTGTGCGAATACGGCATGAGCCGGTTGGGCCCGCTGACCTTCGGCAAGAAGGAAGAGCAGATTTTCCTGGGGCGTGAAATTGCGCAGCACCGGGACTTCAGCGAAGAGACGGCGCGGCAGATCGACCTGGAAGTACGGCGTCTGATCGATGAGGCTTATCAGTCGGCGCGAACGATCATCGACGCGAATCGCGATCCCATGCACCGTATCGCCGCGGCGCTGCTGGAGCGCGAGACGATTGATGCGGAAGAGGTGAGAATGCTGATCGAAGGCAAAGAGCTGCCGCCGTTGCGTTCGGTTCTGGCGTCGCCTTCCGACGGCAGCGGAGGTACACCGCAACAGGTGCTGAAGCCGGAAAGCCGCGGTGGATCGGGAATTCCCGAAGGATCTCCTTCACCGGCATAAAGCAGAAATCAGAGAACCGAGATGATAAAGGGCCGCTCTCCGGAGTGGCCCTTCATCGTTTTCCGACCGATTCGTAAGGCATCGGATAGTGCACACCTGCCGGCGAGGCGGAGACAACGCAAAATTGACAGTAGGGGGCCGGAACCTTAGAGTACAAACGTGGTTCCTGCCGACGACTACCTGAGTTTAAGCCGCATAACCCGCCCCGCGAGCCTGCTCAACATGCCTGGGAAGTTAGCGCCACTCCCAATGTGCCGCCACTGAGCAGATAAACCAGGGCTATCGGCAACAGTTCCTCAAAGCATGGCCGTGCGTACTCGTTACTGGCCGGTCAACTTTCAGGGCTGCCGGCGGCGAAGTTGAATTTGCGTTGTTGCTTACGTGGCGCTACCGCCCGAAGACGCGGTAGCCGATGCCGGCGCTGAAGCCCCAGGGGTGCAGCGTGGTTCCCAGCCAGTCGGGCCATTGCTGATATTCGAAATCGACGGGGCGGATGGTCCACCTGCTTCCGGTTTGCATGTCGAGGCCGCCACCGTAGGCAATGTCGGTGAATCGGCCATAGGCATCGTTGTACTCGAAATTCATCCTGCCGTAGCCGACGAGAACCTTGCCGTAGGGAGTGAAGTTCCAGAAGCGGAGTTGCGGCAGCGGCAGCCGGTAGCCGAGGAGATAGCTATCCTGGTGAATATCCTCATATTGGTTGAAGCGAAGCCAGCGGCCTTCCGCTTCCACGCCGAACCAACGGCTGAACTGAACGTCGGTATAGGCTCCCAGGCCCAGAAGCGGAGTGGAGCTGGCGCCGGGCACGCCGCCACCCTCATAATCGGGCTGGAAGATGGAGCCCAGTCCGCCGGCGGTGATGGTTATTTTGCGCCCGTAAGCGGAGGGCAGGGCTTGCGCCTGGGCCCGTGAAGCACCGGCCACAAGCAGGAGAAGAAACAACACAGGGAAAAATCGTCTCACGAACATTTATGATAGCGGATGCAGTCAAAGTAAAATCTGGACGCAACTGCGGGGAACGCGAGCACCGCCTGTTCTCTGACGGCTGGAGCAAGGCTCCCGCAGTGGCTGGTCGCAAAAAGATGACTACGGGTTCTGCGCCGTATTAGGCGGTTGGGAATCAGCGGCGGATGCATTTCCGCTGGCGGGCTGCCCGGGAGGCTGCGGCGCTGCGGGTGCTTCGCTATTGGCCACGTCATAGCGCTGAAGGTTGAAAAAGATCGGCGTGACTTCGAAGGGCATTTTCTCACCGGCATTGAGATAAGCGTACTGCTTGGCGTTAATCTGGCGCACGGTATCGTCCCAGGGATTCACCTTCAACCAGCTCCCCAGCGGCAGCGCTGCCCTCTGATTCAGGTCATTCCAGTTGAGCTTGGGAGCCATTTTCTCGAGGGCGCTCATCCAGGGCACGCCCTGATCATCGAGCAGGGAATCGCCCAGTTTGGGGGTGTTCAGCGCCTTCAATGCTGTGGCCCGGGCCTGAAGCTGTTCGAAATAGAGTCCGGCTTCGCCCAGTTGGTCCTTGTACATGGAGTTTTCCAGGTACTTCACCGCCGCGATTGCCGCGGATTGATTGTCGGCGACGGAGTGATACATATCGATGCGCTGGAATGAGGACTCATCCGGAAAGAGCAAGCGATCGTTAAAGGCGTAGCGCGTGTCTATATGGTGGCCAAGGGCGATATGCGCCAGTTCCATAGCGATCACAGACGCAAATGCGGGCTCGGAGGGCAGGCTGTCGATCAGCCCCTTGCTGAGCAGAATGGTGTCGCCCACAGTAGTGGCCTCAACGGTGTCCGTGAGCAGCACCCGGCAGTGCACCTGTTCGGCGAACTCGAGATTGTTGGGGACGACCAGATTAACGACGATTTGATCGAGCACCTTCTGCTCGTAGCCTCCAGGAGTCACGGGAGCCACCAGGCCAGCCTGCTCCAGCCGATCGATGACGTTGTTCTCCGCCTGTTCAATCCACATGCGCGATGCCTGCAGCGGCCCAACGTCCTGCGACTGGCCGCTCTGGTCTACGGCGTTATCCACCTTGATGGACACGTTTTCGCTTTCCCGCGTGGGCAGCTTGAGTGAATAACCCCAGAATCGGGTCTGGGCCTTGAGCCCATCGGAATTCTCGCCGGGAACTCGATGAGTTTCTTCAACGTAGACGGCAACTGGCAGCCACAGGCCCGGCTGCATGTTCATGCGCCAACTGTCAAAGTGGAAAAAGTACTTGGCAGAGTCATCGGAGCGCGGCCCGGTGTAGGTTCCGTTGAAGCGAACGATGTTTCCGCCCTCGTCTTCAATCCAGATGCGCCCGAAGAAGCGGCCCATGCCCGGGACGCTGGGGTGTACATCGAAGACCATGGTTCGCACGGAGCCGAGAAATTCCGGACGCACAAAGCTGAACGTATAGTGTTCGCGATCAAATCCCCGGGGATCGATGAACATCATGTCCATGAAGCCGTTGGGATTGTAGGTAAACTTCTCGAGGCCCAGCAGCTTGCTCAGGCCGGTCATGGCATCCAGCGAACCGCGGAAGAAATTGCGGTGGGCATCGGCGCGCGGATCGTAGACCTTGTCGAAGAACCCCTTGGAGAAATCGACGCGGCTGAGAACGTAATAGTCGCTGACCGGCACTTCATAGAGGCTGGTATCCGGGCGTGTGTTCTGGATATAGGTTTCCACCAGCGGAGTGCGCTGCTGGATGTTCCGGATGATCACTTTTTCCTGCGCGATCGCCCTGTTGACCAGATCTGACTGCGCGGGCGTCAGTGGTCGCATCTGCTCGTACCTGGGCATTTTCTTTGCGTACGCAGCGGTGATGCCAAAAGTGAGCATCAGGAAAGTTAGGGGGATCTTCCGAAACGTCATGTCAAACTCCTAAGAAGTTCGTGGCTGGTTGTGCGTGCGAAAGTACATCGCTGTAGCCGCGCGCCGGCTTTTGCCGGCATTCTCGTACAAATTTCCGATCAGGCAAGTTGAAACGTAATGATGATGTCTGTGGTTAGGTTTATCGGATGCCCATCGCGGGTAGCAGGACGGAACTTGATCCGCGCCGCTTCACGCATGGCTTCCTGGTCCAATCCGTGACCTAAACCGTGAACCACGCCGTGCACCACCACCTCACCATCTGCCATGAAAGTTACACTCAGGATCACATTGCCCTGCACCTTCATCTGTTTTGCTTCCGAGGTATAGCGAACAGCCGGCTTGGAGAGCACTTCAAGGGCAGTGGACTGAGGTTGGTCATTAACGCGCCGGGAGGCCGCGGAGGCCTCGATGGGCATGGCGGGAATTCCTGCCGATCCGACCCTGCCGTAGTGGGCGACGCCCGAGCCCATAGCGCCCGGCACCCCGGCCGACGCCACGCTGCCGACCATGCCGCTGTTAGAACCGCTGCGCAGACCGTTGCCGATTCCCGCCGACCCCACCACGCCGCGCGGAGCGACGGCAGGACCGTTCATTCCGCCGTAAGGATTGCCGATAGCGGCGATGGTGGCGGGCCTGGTCGCATTGGGATTGGGGGTCACACCGAAGAGGTCGCCGAAATGCACCGGCCGCGTAGATGGATGCGGCTGAGCAACCTGCGCCGGCATTGCCGCCCGCATGGCAGCCTTCGGCTGCGGCTGCATGATGACCGCCGGTTTGGCCATGCGCATCGCCGGCACAACAAGCCTGGCTTCCATATCGACGGACCTGGGTTTGGGCAGGGGCCGCGGGGCGCGGATTTTCGGCGCCTCCATCTTGAGCTCCTTTACCGGGTGTACCACTGGCTGCGTCAGCTTGACAGGAGCCGGAGGCTTTACCTTGGGGATGATACGAGGATGATCAGGAAAGATCAGCTGGGTCTGTTCGAATTGCTGCTGGACAACCTGTTTGGCCATCAAGCCGACGAGTAGACAAATGATTAGGATCGTCGCATTGATGGCGGAACTCATGACAAACGAGGCGGAACGGCCCTCGGGTTCTGGAAGAAGTCCGAAGGTGAATTGCCCGGGGGAGTAGCTCGTCGGCATTTTTGTTACTCCTAACTACCTGCCAAATCCGCGAAGCGGCGCGATTGCGTCGCCAGACGGCCTGGGACAGGGCAGAAATGCGCTCGCAGCGTGAACAGAACGGCCGGCGCTCAAAAAATTTCAGAAGTTAAAAAGTCAACTTACTGCAGGGTCGTACGTAGAGGCAAAGCATTCGCCGGCCGACCGGAGAACGGTTGTCTTCCGGTCGCACTCTGGCCTGCGTCAGCGTTGCCTGTGTCTCTTGCGGCGCTTGCTATCGCAAAACCCTTCCAATTGTTACCAAGACTTAAGCCGATTGGGGAAAAGCTTTCTTCGTTGGGGCAGGATTTCGCCAAAACCCGGCTCAAGCGTACCCCATGCCGCACATAGCAAAATCCGCTACGCGAGCAGTTCCCCATGAAAACCTCGAGCATTTACACCTTCCACTTCGCTTCCAAGGCAATCAAGGAAAAGTCCCGCGCTTCTATTGCGTTGCTCTTGCGGCTGAAAACCCCCGGAACATCTAAAAGTTGAGGCAATAAGCGAAGCGCCTCATCAACATAGAACCCAGGAATCTTCATAATTCTATCCTGTACCAGGACAGGGAGCAACGATATCCCCCGTTGAGACCATTCTTGAAACTAAGGTCACGTCTCAATCGGTATAGACTCAAGGTTATCGAATCTGTTTCGGAAAGGACAGAGTTTTTTGTGAAGATACTGGTTACCGGAGGCACGGGGTATATCGGTAGTACAGTGGCGGCGCTGCTTTCCGCCAACGGTCATCGCACCGTAGCCTACGACAATCTATCCCACAGCAACGACAACAAAGTTCCCCAGGGGGTGGAGTTTGTCAAGGGTGAAGTGGCTGACCGGGCCGGGCTTGAAAACCTTTTCAGAAGCGCCAGAGCGGCTGGCGAACCTTTCCACGGGGTGATGCACTTTGCGGCCTTGATCGAAGCGGGAGAATCGATGCTTCATCCCGAGGAGTTCTTCCGCAACAATACGGCGGCGACCCTGTCACTGCTGGAGGCGATGCTCGCGGAGGGGCCGCGGCGGCTGGTTTTTTCCTCGACCGCGGCGGTTTATGGTGAGCCGGAGTCGGTTCCGATACCGGAAGACGCGCGGCTGTCGCCGACCAATGCCTACGGAGAATCGAAGCTGCTGGTGGAACACATGCTCGGGTGGCTGAACCGCATTCACGGGCTGCGCTATGCTTCGCTGCGCTACTTTAACGTGGCCGGCGCGCCGGAAGGACCGGAAGGTGTGGTGCGCGGCGAAGCGCATCAGCCGGAGACGCATCTGATCCCGCTGATCCTGGATGTGGCCCTGGGAAAGCGCGAGTCGATACGGATCTATGGCGACGACTATCCTACCCCGGATGGAACCTGCATCCGCGACTACATTCATGTTTCCGATCTTGCCGACGCACACCTGCTGGCGTTCGAAGCGCTGGAATCCCACCAGCGGTTGATCTACAACCTGGGCAACGGGCAGGGATTCAGCGTACGCGAGGTGATTGAGTCGGCGCGGCGGGTCACCGGGCATCCCATTCCGGCCCAAGTGCAGCCGCGCCGGGCGGGCGATCCGGCGGTGCTGGTGGCCAGCTCGGAGAAGGCGATACGGGAGCTCAAGTGGAAGCCGCGCTATGCGAAGCTGGATGATATTGTGCGCACGGCATGGCTGTGGCACCAGAAGCTTCATGGAACATAGGCTGTTTTTACAGGTTCAAGGATTTGCAGTTTTAAGGCTTCACAGTCTCACTACCGAAGGGCCAGCGGAGAAAGCGGGGCTAGCGCCGCCGGTTCGCCGCAATAAATTGGGCGTGGCGAAAACTGGCGAAATTCTGTCCAAGGGAAGAGTTGCCGAAGCCGCCGGCTAGGCGGCAAATATGACCCTTGAAAATCCG
Organism: Acidobacteriaceae bacterium; assembly: GCA_030038435.1. GTDB lineage: Bacteria > Acidobacteriota > Terriglobia > Terriglobales > Acidobacteriaceae > Telmatobacter. The sequence continues at coordinate 21,479 of JASHOY010000470.1, forward strand.
CGGGCTGAAGATTAACCCAGTACCGACCATCTGCCCAACCTGCCTGCACTGCTAGAATCCCTATGAGCAGACGATGAGCGTAAAGGCCATTTATCCCGGCACCTTCGATCCACCCACCAATGGACATATCGATCTGATCCAGCGGGGGGCAAGGATCTTCACCCACCTGACCGTCGCGATCCTCAAGAATCCGGTAAAGAATCCTCTGTTTACGGTGGATGAGCGCGTGGAGATGCTGCGCGAGGCGACGCGCGCGTTTCCCAATGTGGCCGTGGAAACCTTCAGCGGGCTGATGGTGGAGTTCGCGCGGCGCGAAGGCGCAACGGCGGTGCTGCGCGGCATCCGCGCCATTTCCGATTACGAATACGAGTTCCAGATGGCGCTGATGAACCGCCGGCTGGCGCCGGAGATCGAGACGGTATTTCTGCAGCCGGCGGGGCGGTATTCGTTTATCCGGTCAAGCATGGTGAAGGAAGTCTTCAGCTTTGGCGGCGACGTTGCCGAGCTGGTGCCGCCCAATGTGCTGAAGCGGCTGCAAAACCGGATGGCGAAAGTGTAAATCGCGGCCCGGCCGTGGGCCTTCAGGCGAGCACCATGATCACGGCGCCCACGGTAATAAGCAGGCCGCCGGCGATTTCCGCCAAAGTCAATTTTTCGCCCAACAGCACCACTGCGAAGAGCATGACCAGAGGCACACTGAGCTTGTCGAGCGGGGCCACGCGCGAAACCGGCCCCAGTTGCAGGGCGCGAAAGTAGCAGAGCCAGGAGAGCCCGGTGGCCAGTCCCGCCAAAGTAAGAAAGAGCAGGCTGCGGCGATCCACCGAGCGGATTTCGCCAGGCTTACCCAGCGCCATGGCGATGGCCCAGGTAAAAATCACCACTACCGAGGTGCGGATAGCGGTGGCCAGGTTCGAGTCGACCCGCTCGACACCAACCTTGGTGAGCAGCGCCGTGGCTGCAGCGAAGACGGCGGCGAAAATCGCCCATCCAATCCAACCCATACTCACATCGTACGAGGTCTTGCGACGCAGACGATTTTTCAAGCTGACCTGCAGATGATTTTGGGCCGTGGTTTAGACTTCACCTCATGGAGCACGGCCGCGCCAGCAAAACCGCCCTTCGCGTTGCTCACCGGCGCGCAGTTCACCAGGTTCTGGACCAACCGTGCGTGTTTTCAGATGCCATTGCGGTACCGATTCTCGGTCCCGGATTCGTCGTCGATCATGGCCGCGAAACGGGCCGGAGGGCGCGCGCTTTTCGCGCGTTTATGGCGGCGCGCAGCCGCTATGCCGAAGACCAGCTCGCCCAGGCAGTTGCCCGCGGAGTGAAGCAATATGTGGTGCTGGGCGCGGGCCTGGACACTTTTGCTTACCGCAATCCGCACCGGGAATTGCGCGTTTTCGAAGTGGATTTTCCAGCGACGCAGGCCTGGAAGCGCGACCTGCTTGCGCAGGCGGCGATCGCCGCGCCAGAGGGGCTGACCTTCGTTGCCCTCGATTTCGAACATCAGACGCTTGCCGAAGGGCTGGCAGCGTCAGGGTTTGACTGCAGATCCCCGGCGTTTTTCGGGTGGCTGGGGGTGGTGCCATATTTGACCCTTGAAGCATTTCGGGGAACAGTGGGGACCATAGCCTCGTATCCGCGAGGCACCGCGGTGAGCTTCGATTATGGACTTTCGCCGGCGAGCTTTGGTCCGCTGCGCCGCGTTGCCTTTGAAACGCTGGCTGCGCGCGTGGCGGCGGCCGGGGAGCCGTTCCGCCTGGTATTTACGGAGAAAGAACTGGAAGTGGAGATGCACGACGCAGGATTCATCCGCCTGGAACAACTCGATGGCGAGGCGCTGAACCAGCGATATTTCCAGGGCCGCAGCGACGATCTCAAACTGCCTTCGCCCGGTCTGGGTATGCTGGCGACGGCGTGGGTTTGAGCCCCGGGTTTGCGAAGCGCGCGCGTTAACATGAATTCATGCGCCTGTTTCTTGTTGCGTCTCTGGCCGCGATCTTTGCTTTGGCCGGATGCGGCTATCACATGCTGGGCGCGGCCAGCCATCTGCCCCCGGACCTGCATACGATTGCGGTGCCCATGTTCACCAATGACACCGACTCCTATGCCACCGAGACCGCGCTGACCGGCGCGGTGGTGCGCGAATTCAATGCCCGCACTCCTTATCACGTGGTGCCACGGACAGACGCCGACGCCGACGCGGTGCTGCGCGGAACCATTCTCAAGGAATCCGTAACTCCGCTCACATACAACGCCTCCACGCAGCAGTCCTCGAGCTTTCTCATCACCATGGTCATCGCCGTAACCCTCAAAGACCGCGACGGCCACGTGCTCTACCAGAACAACAATTACGTTTTCCGCCAGCAGTATCAATCCACAACGGTTCTGCCCACGTTCCTGCAGGAAGACCCGGCCGCAGTTCAGCGCCTCTCCAATGACTTTGCCCGGCAACTGGTGGCCGACGTGTTGGAAGGCTACTAAAAGGTTTCCCATGCCGCCTTATCCACTGGCCCATTGGCGGCGTCAAGGTTATTCTGGAGCCGCATGGTTCATGCAGCGTCAGACCGGGCACTGCCGGAGTGGGCATTTTGACCGCGGCCCAATCGGACTCCGCCAAGCCAACTGCAGGCTCCTCGGGGGGCCTGGGATTTTCTGCGGCCGGCCGTTTCATCGCCGAGATTGAGGCTGCGGCCGCGGGCAAAGGACCGCTCAAACCCGGCTACGTTCTCGCCGGCGATGAGGTTTTCCTTCTCGACCGCTGCCGCGCCACGGTGCTCAAAGCATTCGTGGCCGACGATCTCAGAGATTTCTGTCTCTCGGACCTCGATCTGGCGGAGACTTCGATCTTTGATACTCTCGATCGCGCGCAAACGCCTTCGCTGATGGCGCCGTTTCAGGTGATCTTTGTGCGCAACGTGCGTCTGCTTTACACGCGCGGCGCAAAAAAAGACGAGTTCGCCGCCATCGAGCGCTATTTCCGTTCGCCCAACCCGCAGGCGCTGCTCATTTTTGTCGCCGATTTCCTGCGCATTCCCTCCGACGCGCGGCGCATGGACATGGACGACAAGAACCGCTATGAGCGTTTGAAAGAGACGCTGGGCGAGCACTGCGGCATGATCGAAATGGCCCGCGTAAGCGACGACAACGCCATGCGCTGGGCGGTGACAACCGCGCAAAATGCCGGCACGCGGCTCGAGCCCGACGCCGCCCGCGAACTTGTGGACGCGCTGGGCAGCGACATGATGCTGATCTCCTCCGAGATCGAAAAGCTCTTGCTCTATACGGAAGGCCGCGGACGCATCACGCTGGGCGACGTGGAGACCATGGTTCTGGGCGCCAAGCAGCGCTCGCTCTACGAACTCACCGACGCCATCAGCGCGCATGACCGGGTGCGCGCGCTGGCCCTGCTGCATGGGCTGCTCAACTCGTCGGATGCCGGCGAGGATTCGGCTATCGGACACCTCTACATGCTGGCGCGCACCTTTCGCCAGATGCTGGTGGTGCTGGAAAAGAACGTGCGCGATTCGCGGGCCATCTGGCAGGCGCTTTGGCAGGGCTTCCGCATTCCCCCCTTTGCCGCCGACGACCTGATCCGTCAGGCACGCCGCTATAAGAGCCGGCGCGAGCTGACGCGGGCGCTGCGCCTGGTGGCGCGCGCGGATGTGGAACTGCGCTCCTCGCCGCCGGACAAGCGGCTGGTGCTGGAAAAGCTGATCTACGACCTGGCTTCGGAGCCCAAGACGGGCGCAGGGTGGGCGCCGGTGCAGTTGTCGTTTGAAAGCTAACTCACCCCGCGCGCGTTCATCCACGGCCCGTACTCGCGGTCAGACCCTTCGATGTGTTCGATGTAGGAGTCGCGCAGCCTGCAAAACAGGGGCTGGAAGGCCGGCTTGTCACCAAACTGAAGCTGGCGCGCGACCTGAAGAATCTCCGCCAGTAACTGTTGATGCACATTGCGGTGCGCGGCGAGATCGGGAAAGCCGGTCTGCTCCATCAACTGCTCTTCGCTGGCAAAGTGGGTTCGCGAGTAGGCGATCAGGCGGTCGAGAACCTGGCT
>JASHOY010000471.1 GCA_030038435.1 Acidobacteriaceae bacterium
GCGGCGTCGCAAACTCGGATCCAGTGGCCTCCCACGACGGAGCCTCACCATAGGAATGCTGGCAAAAACACGAAACCCTCCGCCGTCCAGCCCGCAAGCCGAACAGCAGAGGGTCTCGAATGCCGATTCCTGCGGAGCCAGCCCCGTGTTCTCGGCCCTGGATCACTCCGAAGGGCGCGACCCCGGCGGAGCGACTACTACCGTAACACGAAATCAACGGCTCTGAACATCAACGCGCCACTCGCCGCCTTGCACAACTGCACGCCGGCAAGGTAAAACAATCACGTCTTCGGCCAATCCCGTTGGCCGGTTTTAACCTGATCACGTATGGCCGGATTTAACCCGATCACCGAGGGTCAAGCTAGCACAATTGAGCTGTGGGACGTAGCTCGTGGTCACCTCCTGCGAACCTTGAGGGGTCACCGCCACACTGTGACCGCTGTCGCATTCAGCCCTGACGGACACACCTGGCTTCCGCTAGCGCTGATAAACTTCATGGGACTAGCAGGCTGTGGGATGTACCCAAGTTCAGGCAATAAGTGAACGTTGGGAATCGCTCAACTCTTCGCCAGTCGTGCATACAGCCAAGCCCGTGCAAACTCCCAGTCGCGGCGGACCTTGGCCACATTCGTGCCCAAAATCTCGGCAGTCTCCTCGTTGGTGTAACCACCGAAGTAGCGCAACTCCACCACTTGGGCATTCTCGGGATACTCTCCCGCCAGTTCCTTCAGTGCATCGTCTAGCGCAATCAGGTCGGGATGCTTCTTTGCAGGGGTATGGAAAGCCTCTTCCAATTCGATATGTATCCCGTCACGTTTGCTGGCATGGCGGCTGCGCGCGTCGTCAACCAGGATCCGCCGCATCTGCGTGGCGGCAACGGCAAAGAAGTGTCCACGGTTGTTTAGTTTGAGCGGCTCGCCGGAGCCAAACAGCTTGAGGTAGGTTTCGTTTACCAGCGCGGTAGTCTGGAGCATGTGCCCGCTACTTTCGCCGCGCAGCGCGCGCGAAGCCAGCCTGTGCAATTCCGCATACACGAGACGGATCAGAGTCTCGGATGCCTCCTTATCGCCGGCGCACGCGCTTTGCAGAAGTTTGGTAACCTGCCCAGGGTCCATCTGAAATCCTGATCGCTAGCCCAGCGATCCAGTCACTGGGTTTAATTCGAAATTCGAGGTGAAGGAATCGGTTGAAGCATCAGTTTAACGCGTTCCGGCCGAAAGCGACATATCCGGTCAGATCTTCGGCATGTCCCGCATAGAAGAGCCTCGATGACGCCGGTATTCTGTCATTTCAACGTCTCTTGATGAGCAACGACTCTGCTGTCCAACGCTATGGAAGGTGTAGGTCTGATGGGAATTCTCATCGAGGAGGAATTGACCATGTTCGAATCCAAGCTATCCACCGCCAAGCTCGTCGATCCGCTAACCCCCGCTGCGGAGAACGGCGATACGGCACTCTTCACACCCAACGCCGTATTGGGAGCGGCTATCCTGGGTGGCCCGCTGGGCGGCGCCTTCCTTATCGCCCTGAACTACCGGCGTATGAGCAGACCCCGCAGTGCGGTTTGGGCGGTCGTCTGGGGGATTATTGTGTTGGGAATCGCGATGGCACTTGGGAGATTTGTGCCAGAGAGCTGGGCGTTCGGGGCCTCCTTTCTGCTGGCCTTCGCTATGAAGACTGTCGCCCAGTCTCTGCAAGGAAGACTTGTGAGCGCCCATTTGGAACGGGGCGGCCGTTCCGGCTCAGGCTGGACGGCATTGGCCGTGGGGCTGGCCGGTCTCGTCGTCTCCGGTATTCCACTGGTCGCAACGTATCTCTTAGCCGGTGCCAATTCAAATCTGTTCTGAGAAACACTAGTCAAGATTCAAGACATGCGTGACCCCAGCGGCTTTCTGTCGTGTGCCCATTTTTGTGCCCAGGCTCCTTCAAAATCGGGCATAATCTGGGGAGTATGGGTTGCAATTGAAGGGAAGGAGGGAGCGCGCAATCTGCACAAAGGATAGGAACTTATGGCAACCGGTAGCAGCAGGAGCGGAGGCAAAGCGCACGGCTCTTAACCGACAGGTTGTAGGTTCGATTCCTACCGCGTCCACCAAAGCAAAATTAAGAATTTAGAGCAGTCAAGAGTGAGGCGAAAGCGGCGCAAAGTCGGCCATGTGCCCATTTTTTGTGCCACCCCATTTCAAGTGCCGGTCAGCAGGCATTGGAGGCCATCCCGATCCGCTTGAGGCTGTGACTCTTCTGGCCTTTTAGGAATGTCACGCGATACATTGATTGCGTGAGCAACACGCTGGTCATCATTACCGTGCTCATCAAGTTCGGCGTGGCCGCGGCGGTGGCCAGCGCCCTTGCGCGGTCGCGTACCTTTCAGCGGCTGCTCTTCGCGGAACGGCGCAGGATTCGCGAAACCGTGGGCCTGCTTGCCTTTTTCCTGGTGCCGCTGACACTGGGTGTGTGGGTGCGCACACGGGTAACGAATTTTCTCGCCGCCGACATTTCCTTCGAGACGGTGATCCTGCTGGGCCTGCTGCTGGGACCAGGCTGGGCCATGCTGGGCGGTCTGGTGCTCTCCATACCCGCTGCGCTTCACGGCGAATTCCTGGCGCCGCCTTTCAACATGGTGCTCGGCTTTGCTGCCGGCATGATGGGATCGTTTGTTGACCGCGAAGATGTGTGGTCATTCACGCCGTTCATCGATCTGAGCCTCTACCGCTGGATCCGGCGCAACCTGCGCAAGCCGGGTATCGACCGGCAGATCATGATGCTGTTTTTGATCGTGGCCATGGAGATTTGTCGCGAGTGGATCTCGCGCACATACCCGCCGCCGCCGCGATCCCGCTGGCTGTTTGCCTTGAACGCCAGTCAGTGGGGATGGCAGGTGCTGGTGTGGCTCAGCGCGCCCATCACTGTGGGCATCGCACTGAAGGTGTGGAACGCGTTGCGCATCGAACTCAAGCTGGAGGAGCAAAAGCGCTTGCTGCTGGAAGCGCGGCTGGATGCGCTGCAGCGGCAAATCAATCCCCATTTTCTCTTCAACACACTGAACTCGATTGCTTCAGCGGTGCGCAGCCAGCCCGAACTGGCCCGCGAGATGACGGTGAAACTGGCCAACATCTTGCGCGCCCTACTCAAGGATCACGACACCTTCGTCCCCTTCAGCGAAGAGCTGAAGTTTACCGACGATTATCTGGATATCGAGGTAGTGCGCTTCGGCGCGGAAAAACTGCACGTGGAAAAAGAGATCGATCCTCACACCCTGGATGTGCTGGTGCCCAGCATCCTGCTGCAGCCGCTCATTGAAAACAGCATCAAGCACGGACTGGAGCCGCGCCTGCATGGGGGCACGGTGACGGTGCGCAGCCGGCTCAATGAAGGTCGCCTCCTGATTGAGGTGGCCGACGATGGGGTGGGCATGGGAGGCCGTCCGGTTTCCATGCTGCGCCGCACCGGGTCAGGGATAGGCATGAGGAACGTGCAGGAGCGTCTGGAAGTGCTCTACGGCGACCGGGCCCGATTCGACGTGGTGAGCAACCCCGGCCGCGGGACACTGGTATCGATCGAAATTCCCGCCGTCACTTCCGGGTTTCATGAGAGCGTGAACGGCCCGCCCAACCTGCCGCCAGCCGTCCGCGCATAGACAGCGGCTCACTCTACGGTTGGGCGTCAACCCCGCCCGCAGCGATCGATTCGCCCCTCCGCTGTCAGTTCATCTGTTGCGACGGACTTGACGAAGCATCCGCTCTCTTGGTGGCGGCTGCTCTTCTTCTCGGCCTGTGGGCAAGCCAAGCTCTGAATTCGTCATCGACCGTCGCTCCGGGCTTTTTGAATCGGCGACGCGGCCCCCTCAGGTACTGGACAAACTCCTGATGATCTTCGCTGCTCGCCTTGGCCAGGGCATTATTTACAGCGAAGCCATCTTGAGACTGACCTTGCCCGCTGAAGAGCCACTGCGTCTCGAAGGGCGCCAGACCCGGTATGAGCCAGCTCAGCAAGCCGAAGTAGGGGATCTGCTCCCGCATGTAAGGAAGGCCGACCAGCACGACCACGAATGGCAGGTGGGTGAAAAACGTCTGGCCCACAGGCAATGAAAGTGCCTTGTGGTGCTGGGCGCTGAGCACCAGAAACATCAGATACAGATGATAGGAAACGAGTACGGAGGCGAAAGCCGCCGGCGCTCCGTACAGCAGATAATGGCCTACCGCAAATCCGATCAGACTCGACACGGCATAAGCAAGAATCTTCATTGGTCGTCACTCCCTTCCACGAAGCTCTGACTGCGCATCCCGCCAGTGATACGGACCCTTTGCGGCAACTAAAATCCATGATCGGAAAATGGCCGTTTTTGGGAACACTACAGCAATCCAGAAAGGGCCGGAACTGTTGGCATGAGTTGCGTCTACTATACTTCGAACCACAGACGATACGAATACCTCTTCTAGGCTATGCGGCAACCGCGCTATCCTCAGAAAATGGTGCGATTCACAGTGCTGGCCTCGGGATCCAAGGGCAACAGCACGGTTATCTCCACCGGCCGCACGCGAGTCCTGGTGGACGCCGGGTTGAGCTGCCGCGAGCTGTTCCGGCGCATGAAGTTGACTGGCGAAGACCCGCAGACTCTCGACGCCATCGTGGTGACGCATGAACACCAGGACCACATCAACGGCTTGTCGGTGACGGCGCGAAAGCTGGGAATACCGGTTTACTTCACCGAGGCGACGCACCGCGCCTGGATGCGGTGGATTTCGCCGCGGCGGCAAATGACCTATGCTCAATGGGTCGAGATGTGCCGCAGGCAGACGGCAGAACGCCAGGCCGAGTCCCCCGAACCAGAGGCCGAAGCGGATGAGCCGGAAGCTGAAACTGCCAGTGTCGCACCCACCCCCCCTGCTGAAACCGCTTCCGCGACGGCAGGCGCGCCGGAATCATCGGCTGGCTCATCGGGGAAAACAGACCCCACCTGGTTGCCGGCTGTCGAGTATTTTGAAGCAGGACGGCCGTTTGAAATCGGTGATATCCATCTGAGCCCGTTTACCATTCCTCATGACGCCGCCGACCCGGTGGGTTTTGTCTTTCGCGCGGATGGAGTGAGACTTGGATTCGCCACCGACCTCGGTTATGTGCCGCCCAATGTGAAGGCGCAGTTGACCGGGGTGGATCTGTTGTTGCTCGAGTCAAATCATGATCTGGAGATGCTTCGCGACGGACCTTACCCCTGGTCAGTGAAGCAACGGGTACTCTCGCGTGTAGGACATTTGTCTAACGATGCCGCGGCCGATTTCCTGGAAAACAGCTACGACGGCCAGGCCGCCTACGTTATTCTTGCGCATCTATCTGAAAACAATAATCTTCCAGAACTAGCGAAGGTGGCGGCAGAACGGGCCTTGAACGGGCGGGCAAGTTTGCTGGCTAACCATCTGTTACTGGCATCACAGACAGAACCCCTTTCTTCAATATATTTTTAGCTGGATACGTTACAATAGTAAGAATCGGGCATCTATTCGTAACAGTACGCACGCTATCAGGCGCTGGAAGCATGTCTATGCCGTGGAATGAACGGCTGACAGGGATTGCGGTGCATCAGGCAGATGCGCTGGCGCATCCTTTCAGTATGTGTGCTCCGAACCCTTAGGGTTGGAATTGGACGTAGAGGGAAAACGGGCACTGATGTTCATAAAAAGGTAGGGCTTTGTGTCTGCGACTAAAACCCGTTGTACCGATCGCGTAATCGGAGACATCCTGGCAAGCTGGCGTTTCGACATTTCCGGGCTCTCTCCTGAAATGCGCAAAGATTACGAGCAGCACCTCGTGGAGTGCCCTTATTGCATTGCCCGGCAACGATTCCACCGCACGCTGGATGGCGCGCTGGCGGTGCTGACTTCGCTTTCCGCGTTGTTTTTTCTCTTCGCTCTTGCGGCCCTCAAGCACATCCGGCCTTTTGAACATGTGGCATTCAATATTTTCGGGCTCGATATCTACGACATGTACCACATGCTTGTATCTGCCGGAATCGCCGGGCTTTGCTTCTCCCTGATTGCCCTGGCTCTGGTGCTGACGACCACTCCCGCGCGTTCGTACCTGGGCGAACTGGCGGCAGAACGGGCGAAGCTGATCGAGCAGCGGCTGCCGGCGGCAATCAAAGCTCTACGGCTAAGATAAGAACAATTCCAAGGTGACGCGAAAGGCCTCCGCTCGACGGAGAATTTTTGCGTTTACAGCAAAAACAGAATCGATGTATCCCGAAGTCACTACATTCAAGTCGACGCGACTATCAGGGAGGGGCGACCCTGGCCGGTTCTAATCAGAACGCAGCAACTCTAGACTTGCTCCCGGTGACAGGGGCAAGTCCGGCATGGATGACTTGTCGGGAGCCGTCTCGGGAGCCGTCTTGGCCGGAAAGGGGAAAGCCCCGCGCAGCAGAGAGTTGCCAGGGGGCTTTCCGGAGCCGGGTCGCCGGGCCATTCCGGGAGCCGGCGGAGGCACGCGCTCAGTGCAGTGTGGGTGAGCTGCGCACGGCCACAATGGTTGCCGTCATCGGCGTATCGATTAATTGCGACGTCCGAAGCAATACCTGGAAATAAGGGAATTCGGTCTTTCCCAGCTTCGTTTCCAGACTCGACATTCCCGGTTGCGACAACAGGAAATCGCCGCAGCCCTGCGCCGCATCAGACGAAGTTCCTTCGATCAGCAGCACCCGGCCCGTGTGCTCCGGATTAGGCAAATAGTCTGCGGTGCAATAGCCGAAAGTATCCGTGGGCGTATAGGTCGCCTGCTCGCCGGTAATCGGCGCGCGATTGGTGACAATCTCACGAGCGGCTCCGCGCATTTCAGGATCAGAGACATTGGGATTACGCTGAACGGCAAAAACGAGATGGTTTTGGAAAAGCTCCATCCAGGGGTTGGACAACTGAGTGCCGAACAGAATCACGTTGTCGCGCTTGATCAACGAGGGTGTGTAGGTGCGCGCAAAATAGAGATGGATGCGGTTGCCCAGCGGCTCGAGCGCCTGGATGTGCTGGGCCATCGTAAACCCGCCGCGGCTGATCAAGGTGCGGCGCGCCAGAAGTGCGAGCGCGGAGCGAAGTTGCGGATCGAGTTTCGCCGCCTCGAGCTGACTGGAGTAATTGCGGGTCAGATAGTCCTGAAGCGTGAATGACTGTTTGCTTATAACCTGGAACATCCCGAAACCGGTATCGGCCATCACGATGTCGGTGGTCGGATTGGCGCCGAGAAATCCCGTCCAGAAAGCTGCGACTGCAGGCTTATATTCCCATGGATATAACTGTCTGTGCATTGCGCGGTTGTTTAGCGACAGGCTGACACAGGCAACACCTAGCGCCACAATCGCCAGCCCGGCTACTACGCCTCCAGCAATCCAGGGCCAGCCGCGAACCGGGGTCGGGACTGGAGCGGCCGGTGTGGCAACAAGATGGGGCTCTGACTCCGGAATTGCGGCGGGTACCGCGGGACTCGGAACCACCGGCGATTCGACGGGCCTGTACCGGAAAACCGGGATGTAACTGCCTCGCGGAATCTCCATGATCAGCCGCTCGTTGGCGCCTTCGCTTTCAAAATACGCATCAATTCGCTTGCGTAATTCCGTGGCGTTCACGCGAACGATGTTGTCAGAACTGGTATCGTAACCGGCGCCCCGGCCGAACACTTCCGTTCCAATTTCCTGCTCATGGAGCTGCTCGCAGCCTTCCTCAAGGGCTCTTCGGCCCACATAGGCCAGCAGTTCCCTCATTCTGACTGAACGTTTCAATTGCGGACTGGAGAGAATTCGATCGAGAAGCGCCTGGCAAATTTCGGTATCAGGCATTTCCTTATTCTGAAGGACCCAGACCCCCATGGAAGCCCTCCTCTTAACAGGTTGTAGGTCGAAAATTCAGCAGAGATTTGTAAACCCAGGCGTGCGATTTAAGTCTATATGCTGAATGTGCGCCCTTCCCTGTATACCGGACCAAAGGTATGGCTGTCGATCTGTTTTTGCAACCACAATAGTTGCAGGCGGCTTCTGCACCTGACCGGAGAGCAAGGGTTTTCCCGAGGGATATGAAGAATATAGGCGCAGGGAGAAAACCTTCGGGAAAAGCAGGCAATCTGGGGTCGCACCCTGCTTTTAACCGTTAGACTGATGAACCTTCTCGCCCCGCATCGTGCGGCCGGTGAGCCGGCAAACCCTTGATGGCGGCACTCCGCAATCAAGATCAGCTATTTGCTGTCGTGCGAAAAGCCAATTTAACTCACCGGGGTACGATGCGGACACCCATCCCATCCAGCTTCTGCCGCGCTCGCGATGCCTCTGGCGTGCGCGGGTAGCGCTGAATGAGCTGGCGCAGCTCGCGGATGCCGTCCGTTCTCCTGTGCGCATCGAGAAGTGCGTAACCCTTATGCAGTTCCGCGGTAGGCGCCAGCGGGTTTCCCGGGTAGGTTTCCAGCATGGCGTTATAAGCATCCACCGCCTTCGAATAATCTTTCTCCCGATAGGCGATTTCGCCCAGATAAAACTGCGCGCTGCCCGCGGTTTCATCGTAAGGATAGCTCTGAACGACCTGTTGAAATTCGCCCCCGGCCATCTTGTACCGGCCGGCGTTGAAGTCGTTCAGCGCGGCCTGGTAGGTCTGCTTCAACGGCGGAGCCTGCGCCGCCGCGGGCAAACCCGGGGGAGCGACGGGCGCCTGGCCGTTCGTGCTCATCCCCGGCGGTTGAGTTGGCGCAGCGCCGTTCGGCGTCGGCTCACCATTCGGTCCTTGCGCAGGCTGCATCCCATCGGGAGTTGCCCCGGGCATTCCCGGAGCGGTCGTCGCAGGCGGCGGCGTTTGAATGTTTTGCAGCTGCGTCTGCAGGTTCTGGACCGACTGCTGCAACTTGTCGACGCGCGTCCTCAGCTCATCGACGGAATCGTTAAGGGACTGGATTTGCCCTGAAACGCCGTCGATCTTGCCATTCACGTTGTCGCCCTGCGCATTCATCGATTTCTGCAAGGCGGCAACCGCCCCGCTCATCTGCGTGGCCTGGTTGGCCGTCTGTTGCGCCAGGTTTTGCAGCACCGCAAAACGCGAGTCAAACGAGGATTGCAGACTCTGCACCATGTTCAGAAGCTGCTGCACCTGTGTCTGAAGTTGAATGATCTCCTTGGAGACCGCGTGCGCCGGCGGAGGCGCGCAGGCTAGAACGGCGGCCAGCACGGCCGCCGCTGCGAAATGTTTGCGGATTATGCGTGGCATGTGCAAATCCTTCATCCCATGATAACAAGACAAGGCTGCAGCTTCAGACCGTGGTTGAGGCTGCGGCCAAGGAAGTGACGGAGATTAAAATCGCCGGGCGCCGACTACTGTCGAAATCTGCCGGTCGATTCCGGAGAGAAACACGTGCCGGCCGGAGTGCGTTTTCCCGCCGGCACCGTATTATTGCGCCATCGCGAAGCCGGCACGGCGGTTTAGCTGCCAGCACTGCTCTGTTGACTCGCTGCAGAACGGCTTTTCCTTGCCATAGCTGATCGACGACAGGCGGTCCGCCGCCACACCCATGGTCACCAGGGCATTCTTGGCCGCATCGGCGCGCCGTTGCCCCAGCGCCAGGTTGTACTCGTCAGAACCGCGCTGGTCGCAGTAGCCGCCCACAACCACCTTCACGTCGGGATGAGCAATTAGCCAGGTAGCGTTCTTCTGCAGCGTGGCCTGAGCGTCGGGACGAATGTCAGAGGTGTCGTAATCGAAGAAGATCGGCTGAACATTCGCATTGAACTCCTGCTCTTCCGTCATGTTGTTGGAGGGAACCGAAACCGCCGGGGGCGGATTCACCGTAACCGTCGCAGTGGCATTGGCTGTTCCGCCATCACCCGTGGCCGTGAGGGTGTAGGTGGTGGTCTGACTCGGCGTGACAGTTTTCACGCCCGAAGACTCGACGGTGCCCACGCCGTTGTCAATGGAGACGCTGGTTGCGTTCGTGGTGTCCCACTTCAGCGTGACCTGGTCTCCTGCGGAAATCACCGAGGGTGACGCGGACAGTTCCGCGGTAGGCGCCGGTGCTGCAGGCGGGGGTGGGGGCGGTGGAGGCGTGGGAGCCGGCTTCTTCTTGCAGCCCGCAACCGTGAACAGAGCTAAGGCAAGAATGGTTGGCAACAACGTGCGATTACGGCGATTCAATGAATTACTCCTTCCAGGATGCAATTATCTTCAGGGATCCGGCCGGACGCCAATAACGGCGTTGCAACACGCACGCGCATCGAGTCGACGGCTCGCTCGCGCTGAAACCGTTTGCAACATAGAACGCCCGCCGCGACGGGGTTCCGGCTCAATTCCCTTTAGAAAAAGTGGTCGTTAAAGCCGGCGGGCGCTGCAGCGCGTTGCTGCATCTTCCGGCCGGCAAACAGATTCGCCCGTGCCCCGCGAGGCGCAGGCAGCGATCGAGTGGTGATGCGGATAAACGAAGAGTTTGCGGGTTGCAGCGGCGCAGCTGGGGAATTCTCGTTCATTTCTTTCTTACTTCCAGCTCCAGTCGGGCTCGGAATTATCGCCCGTGTGGGTTAACTGCTGCTGATGGGTGCCGTCGGCCAGCATCGTCCAGATGTCGGTACGATTTCCAACCTTGCGCTGAAACACGATGTGCCGCCCGTCGGGCGCCCACGAAGGGTAGTCGTTATCGCCTTCTCCATGCGTGATCTGAAGATAGCGCATGGTGGCTATCTCAAAAACATAGATATCATTGCCGCCGGGGGCGCCAGGACCGTAGCTGCGGTTCCAGGCGAAAGTGAGGAGAAGGCCGTTGGGAGACCAGGAGGGGGAAACGGCATAACCGCCGTCGGTCATTCGCTGCGGCAGCGAGCCATCGGAATTCATGATGTAAATCTGCGGTTCGCCGGTGCGTCCGCTTACAAAGGCGATTTGCGCGTTGGTCTTGGGATTCCAGCAGGGCTGCACATTGGGGCCCGGCAGCGCCGTGATGCGGTGCAAATTGCCTCCATCTTCGTCGGCGATCCAGATTTCGGATTCCCCGGACCGCGCCGATGAAAATGCGATCTGGTTGCCGTCGGAGCTCCAGGCCGGGTCCATATTGAGACTGCCGCCGGTTCCCGCCGGGAACCGCACCAGCCGACCCAGATCCAGCGAATACATCCGAACAGACCATCCCGTGGAACCTACCGACTCGAAGGCAACTCTTGAGTTATCCGGTGAGATGCGTGGAGCCATCGAAATGTTGCCCAGATGTGTGATGGGGTGCTGATTTTCCCCGTCGTAATCCATCTCCCAGATTTCCTTGGAGCCGGTTCGTTTGCTCACAAAGTAAATTTTCGTCTCGGTAATGCCCGGAATCCCGCCCATCTGCAGAATGATGGCGTCGGCAAATTCGTGGGCGATGGTCCGCGCTTCCTGCTGATTGGCGGTCTCATTGTATTGTTTTCCAAGCAGTTGCGCGGCGCTGCCCGTGCCGGCGGTGGAGTAAAGCCAACCGTAAACGACCAGCCGCCCGTTGCTAATCGACAATGCACCGAAAGCCACCGCGGTGGCGTTGGCCGGCGGCGCTGCCCACTGCGGCAGATTGATCTCCTGAGGCGAGCCGGGCATCGCCTCAGGCGCCATGCTTTTCGAAACCATGGTGAAGATGCCG
Source organism: Acidobacteriaceae bacterium (assembly GCA_030038435.1). Taxonomy (GTDB): domain Bacteria; phylum Acidobacteriota; class Terriglobia; order Terriglobales; family Acidobacteriaceae; genus Telmatobacter. Next base: position 11,611 of record JASHOY010000471.1, read on the forward strand.
GCGTTGGCGAGGTCGTTGTAGAGCGTGGCGTCGAAAACCGCCTTCAGAACCGGCGTTTGAGGGTCCGACCCCACCGGCTTGAAGTCCGCGGCTGCCAGCCGGATGGTCTGGTTGCCCAGATTCGTCCCGGTATACACCCAACCCTGCTGCGCACGAAGCTGCGAGAGGGGAAACAAGAGAATGAGAAAGGCAAGTAAAGGCAGAAACTTGAGAGAAGTTTTCATGTGCGGTGCAATCCTTCCTGTGCAGAACGCATCGCGCTTACACGCGTTCGTAGACCAATTTGCATGACGTTCAAAATGGCTCAATATCGTGCCATTCTCAAATCAAACCATTGACTGGCCAGATGCGGACACGGCAAGTCTCGCGCCCATCCAGCAAGACCCGCCGAACATCATCCACACTTACGCGCATCGTTCGCTGCGCATCGCCTCAATCGGATCAATACTGACAATAATAAGTGACCCCCAAACTAGATCCGCTATATCCGGGAGGCAGCGGCGGAAATGACTGCACCCGCTGCAGCGCGTGAAGGCACGAGTAATCCAGCGTCGAGCTGCCGCTTGACTGCGCAAGCCTGCCATACTCGGCGGTTCCATTCCTGGTGATCTGAAAGGTGATGTAGGCCTTGGAGCCCGGGGGCGTGGCGGAGTTCACCTCAAACCTGTACCAGTTCTGCGCCATGCGGTTATTGATCTGCTGCACGTACCACGGGTACATGGTGCCGAAATCACCGTTTTGAATTGCCGTGGGGCCGCTGGCTCCCGGTGTTTGTATGGACCGCTGCATGAACGAACCTGACTGCTCGCCATAGCGCGCCACATTCTTGCGCTCCGGCGTGGGCGTCCGTTGCGGGGTTCTGCGCACTGTCTCTTTCTTCGGCTTCACCTTTTTGCCCAGGATGGGGATGGCGTTGAGGTCCTGCATCTGCTGGGCCTTCTGGTTGGGCAACGCCGGAGCTTTGCTGGGAGTTTCGGTGGTAAGAATGTTCTGGTTGGGCTGTTCATGGGTGGGCAGAGGCATGGGACTGGTAACCAGGTTCGCATGCATCACACCGCCCTGACCGGGGTTGCCCCAGATGGTGGGATGAAAAAGTCCGGCGACGAAAATGTAAAGCGCGGCCAGTCCGACCAGGCCGCCATGAAGAAGCAACGAGCCCATGGCCGGAGCAAAAACGCGCTCCGGCGCCAGCCCATGTACAAGTCGCTCATCGCCTTCCAGTAGTTTTTCCATACTTCGTGCCGGGACTTTCCGGCTCCCGGCCGCTCCGCAAGTTCACTCGCCGCTTGAACCACTCTTTTTCGTATTCAGCGGCCGCGTGACGATCGAAACGTTGGTGATGCCGGCCTGTTTTACCGCGTCCATCACCTTGCAGAAAACGCCAAAGGGAATGGTCTGGTCAGCGGCGAGAAAGATGACCTGGTGCGCCGGATCAGGGCTATGCTGGCGCAAAGTGTCGGTCAGTCCATTAATGTTGATGGGCTTGTCATTGAGGTAGATATTCTGGTCCGCATCGATGGTGACCATCATGTGCTGCTGGGTTATCTGGTGCACGGTTCGTGTCTCGGGCACGTTTACCTGGATACCCGACTGCAGCACGGGCTCGGTGATCATGAAGATGATCAACAGCACCAGCACCACGTCAACCAGAGGCGTGATGTTGATCTCCGCCAGCGAAGTGCGGGTATCGCCATTGTTAGTAGTCAGGGCCACGCTTCACCTCATTAAGAGTAGCCATCGCGCTACGCGCTCCAGCCGCGCCCATCCCGCCGCTCTTACTTGTATAGGCCACGCTCCACCTCCCGCTCACGCGGAATCTCCGGGTTGGGAATGGGGTTGCGCGGCGACTGCGGCGAGTGTGCCGGGGCCTCGTCGAGCGAGTTCAGCAGCTCGCGGGAAAAATCATCGATAGCCGTGGCAAACACTTTGAGGCGCGCTGTGAACTGGTTGTAAGCAACCACCGCGGGCACGGCTACGAAGAGACCGGCGGCCGTGGTGACCAGGGCTTCGGCGATGCCCGGCCCGACTGCCTGCAAAGTCGCCACACCGCTGCCACCGAGCAAGTTATGGAAGGAGTCGATGATTCCCATCACCGTGCCGAATAGACCCACGAAGGGGCTCACGGAACCAATGGTGGCCAGCCAGGTCATGCGCCGTTCCAGGTGCGAGAGAGCTTCGTTGCCTGCTGTGCGCGCCGTGCGCTCCAGGGCCGAAAGATTCCGCGGCGGCCCCGATCCACCCGTCTGCCGGCGATAGGTCTCGTAGACGTCGTCGAAGACCAGCGCCAGAGGGCTGGCGCTGTAGTCGCCCGCATGCGCGGCGATTTCGCCCAGGCTGTTGGACTTGCGAAAGCTGCGCACGAAGCGACGGCTTTCATTCGTAGCGCGGCGAAGCGTTCCCCACTTGCCCAGAATTACCCACCACGAATAAAGGCTGGCTAAGAACAGGAGTACCAGCACGCCAATGGCTATTGGCCCGATGTGTGTGAAAAGATCCCCGAGGGCCTTGAAGCTCTCCGCACCGCCGGTGGTCCCGGGGATGGAAGGGATTCCACCATTGTCAGACTGTAGAAAGGCTAGAAGCACAAAGGTAAAAATTGTTTTTCACCTCATCATTTACGGTATCAGACGGGGATGCGCGTGCCCAAGTGATCGATCTGGTGCAGGGGCCCGCGTAACAAACTTGACACCTGGAGCACAGCGGCGCCATTCATGCTATGCTGCGCTCGGATTCACACCACGGATTCACGATGCTCATCGAACTGCGCGCCGAGAACTACGCTGTTATCGATCACGCCATTGCTCTCTTCGGACCCGGCCTTAACCTCCTTACCGGTGAGACCGGCGCGGGTAAATCTATTCTTGTAGATGCGCTTACGCTGCTAATGGGTGGAAAAGCTTCCGCCGACATGGTACGGCACGGCGCAGAAAAAGCGGTTCTCGCATGCGTCTTTGAGTCCACATCCGGCGCGGAGGCCGTCCTCGAACAAAACGGCATTGACGCCGAAGGCGAGGAGATCATTCTGCGACGGGAAATTCTGGCCAATGGGAAAGGACGCACATTCGTCAACAATCAGCCGGCCACCGTGGCCGTGCTGCGTCAGCTTGCGCCGGAACTGGCGCTGGTGCACGCACAAACCGAAACATTGGCGAGCTTTGACGAGGCTCAGCAGCGGCACCTCCTCGACCGCTTCGCTGGCCTAACGACAGACGCAACAGAGGAGGCGCACGCTCGCTGGCGCGCTGCCCAGGCCCGCCTCGATGACCTGTTGAAGGGCGAGCAGGACAGGCTGCGCATGGTCGACTTGTGGACCTACCAGCGAAAAGAAATCGAAGATGCGCATCTCGATGCCGGTGAGGACGATGCTCTGGAGACGGAAAAGCGCGTCCTTGCAAATGCCGAGAAACTTTATGCTGCCGCCATGAGCGCCTTCGAGCAGCTTTACGAGGGTGGCTCCAGCGCTGAGGCTGCGTTGCGTGCCGCCCTGCGCAACGTGGAAGAACTGGCTCGCTATGACGCCAGGTTTACCGAAGCCGCGCAACAGCTTGCCGGTGCGCGGGCAACAATTTCAGATATTGGCGCAATGCTTCGCGATTATGCCGAGGGCATCAATGCCAGCCCCGAACGGCTGGCCGAAATTGAAGACCGCCTGGCGCATCTCGACCGGCTCAAGCGCAAATACGGCAAGACGGTCGCAGTAGTGATCGCGTTTGGCGAGGAAGTGGGACGCAAACTGGCCGAGGTCGAAGATCGGGACGAGATCCTCAAGCAGTTGCGCAAAGAGATAGAAGAAGCTGCCACAGCCTATCGCAAGGCCGCAACGGCGCTGACCGGTGAACGTAAAGCCGCGGCCTCTCGATTGGCAAGGCAAACCGAAGCGCAGATCAACTCCCTGGCCATGAAAGTGCGCTTCGAGGTCGCCGTTCTCTCCTGCGAAGAGAGGTGCGCTTTGAAAGGGTCCGACTGCACTCGCGCGCAAAGACCCGCAAAGCTCGATGGCGCTTTAGCGCCTGAAGCAAATTCCTCCTGGACTCCGGCGGGCTGGGATGAAATCGCCTTTCTCATCTCCACCAACCCCGGCGAACCGCTGAAACCGCTCACCGAAATCGCCTCCGGCGGAGAACTCTCGCGCGCCATGCTGGCGTTGAAAGTTGCGGTGGAAGAGCACTCCGCCAGGAGCAGCAAAAAACCTACGCCGCGAACTCTGGTATTTGATGAAATCGATATCGGCATTGGGGGTCGCGCCGCCGAAGCTGTGGGGCAAAAACTGAAAGCGCTGGGCCGCGGCCAGCAGGTGCTGTGCGTGACTCACTTGCCGCAGATCGCCGCTTTCGCCGATCAACACCTGGCCGTGGAGAAACGCGAAGATCGCGGCCGCACCAAAACCCAAATCCGCACCCTCGACGATGCCGCCCGCACCCGGGAAGTGGCGCGCATGCTGTCGGGCGCGAAAGTCACCGACACCAGCCTGCAGCACGCCGCGCAGATGATTGCGGCAAGCCGCTAACCGCGGTCCCGCGACAGGCTCCAACTCGGCGTGTCCAAAGTCAATCTACATCATCTGAAATTGCGCGTCCGCGCTGTGGAGCGCCCGCTGATTCCTCCTTTCCATTTCCGCGACGGCCGCGCGGGCCGAGGCATTGACTGCCTCGACCTCGCGCGACATCGGATCGCCTTGCGGCTTTCAGCCGCAGTTCCAGCCGTGGTTGTTAATGGCCGTCGTGGCCATGTCCCTGATCGTGGCCGCCGTTGTCATGGCGCGTTTCATGAGCCTGATAATTGCCGTGGAAGTTGTGCTCCCAGTTGCGGTGATGGTCCCAGTCAGGGTGCTCTCCGCGAGACGGTAAATGGCCGTGATAGCCATAGCGCGGGTCGTAATGGCGGTTAACCCAGCCGTGAAAATCGCCGGGACCGCGGTACCAAGGACCAGCGCCTATGAAGACGCCCCCATGGAACCACTGAGGACCGTAGTAGCCGAACGGAGCGCAATTGTAAGGCGCGTAGTCGAAGTAGCCGTAGGGACAAACCGGCGGTGCACCTATCTGAATGCCGAAACTGACCTGTGCACGCGCGCTCGGCGCGGCCACGGCCATAAAAAACGCGGCCACCGCCGCGAGTGCGAATAGTCTGATTTGTTTCATCGTTTCTCCTTGCCATTGGATTGTTGGCGCTGCTCAGGTTGCCCGGCGAGCTCCATACCACCCAAATCCCGCCGGCGCCGCCTTATGCGCGGTCGGACCAAGGCCAAACGCAATCTCAAGCTTCGGGCAGGTTCTGGCGCGGCGTCCCTGCCTCTCTACGCTCAAAATTGAGATGAGACTCTGCGGAGAAAAGATGTAGAACACTCCTGACTGCGGAGTAAAGTCCAGCAGAATCAAAGAAAAGCTTCCCAACTCCCCGGAACCGTCGACCATCGCAAAAAAGCCGCACCTTGCCCTCCGGCCCGATGCGGCTTCGTCTTTTAAGCGATCTTACTTCTCCGTCAGCGCCTCTACGCCAGGCAATTTCTTGCCTTCGAGAAACTCCAGGCTGGCGCCGCCGCCGGTGGAGATATGCGTGATCTGATCGGCAACGCCGGCTTGATTGATGGCGCTCACCGAATCGCCGCCGCCGATGATCGATGTCGCCGCTTTGTTGGCAGCAACAGCCTCGGCAATCGCGTTCGTGCCCACGGCAAAGCGCGGAAACTCGAAAACGCCGGCCGGACCGTTCCAGACAATGGTGCGCGCGCTTGACACCACATCCTCAATCGCCCCCACTGTTCTGGGCCCGATGTCGAGTCCCTGCCACTCCCCCGGAAATGACGTAGACGAATCCCAGACCTGCGTGTTGGCGTCGGGAGCGAAGTTATCGGCAAGAACGTTGTCCACCGGAAGCAGCAACTGCACGCCTTTGGCCTTGGCTTTCTCCAGCGCCTCTCTCGCCACCTCGATCTTGTCTTCTTCCACCAGCGACTTGCCGGTGGTGACGCCCAGCGCGCGCTGGAAGGTGTAAGCCATGCCGCCCACGATCACCAGCGTGTCAACCTTGTCGAGCAGGTTGTTAATGACGTCGATCTTGCCCGAGATCTTCGATCCGCCGATGATGGCGACGAAGGGTTTTTCGGGAGCTTCGAGCGCCTTGCCCAGGTAGGTGATTTCCTTTTCCATCAGCAGGCCGGCGACGGCGGGCTTGAGGTAGTGGGTAATTCCCTCGGTGGATGCATGGGCGCGGTGCGCGCTGCCGAATGCATCGTTGACGTAAACTTCAGCCAGCGTCGCCAGCGCCTTGGAGAAAGCCGGATCGTTGGCTTCTTCTTCGGCGTGGTAGCGCAGGTTTTCGAGCAGCAATACCTGGCCCGATTCGAGCTGCCGCGACATCTCTTCGGCGATTTCGCCGACGCAATCCGGCGAAAACGCCACGTTGACACCCTCGCCCAGCCGCTTGTCGAGCAGCTCGCGGAGGCGCGTCGCCACGGGACGCAACGAATATTTTGGATTGGGCTTGCCCTTGGGCCGGCCCAGGTGCGAAGCCAGAATCACCTTCGCCTTGTGCTCCAGCGCGTAAGTTATGGTGGGCAGTGTGGCCACAATGCGCGTGTCGTCGGTGATCGTGGTGCCATCCTCGGTCAGGGGCACATTGAAATCAACGCGAATGAAGACGTGTTTGTTGGCCAGATCGATATCGCGAATGGTGAGCTTGGACATAAATTGCGCCCCCTTCTAAAGAAAAGTGGTCAGTGAATAGTGATCAGCGGTCAGAGGTCCGTGAGCGGTGAACGGCAGTCAACGACCAGCGCACACTCGACAGTGAAGAAGAGATCAGCGGTCGACAGAGCTCCGCTGAATCACCGACCACCGACCGCTCGACACTGGACAAATGTTCACGGACCGCTCGCTCTTTACAACCCTTTCGCGGCCAGGAAGCCGATCAGGTCAACAACACGGTTCGAGTAACCCCACTCGTTGTCGTACCAGCTGATGACCTTGGCGCTGTTGCCCACGACCTTGGTCAGACCCGAATCGAAGATCGAACTGCGCCGGTCGCCCTTGAAGTCGCTGGAGACCAGTTCGTTGGTTTCATATCCCAGGATGCCCTTCAATGCGCCCTCGGAAGCTGCCTTCATGGCGGAGTTGATGGCATCGGCAGTGACTGGCTTCTCGGGAACGATGGTCAGATCGACAACCGAGACGTTGGGGGTTGGAACGCGGATCGCAAAACCATCCAGCTTGCCGGCAACCTCGGGGATGACGAGCTTCAGAGCCTTGGCGGCGCCGGTCGAGGTGGGAATCATCGACAGCGCTGCGGCGCGGGCGCGGCGCAGGTCCTTGTGCGGAAAGTCGAGGATCACCTGGTCGTTGGTGTAACTGTGGATGGTGGTCATGATGCCGCTGACGATGCCGAAATTCTCGATCAACACCTTCACCACCGGCGCCAGGCAGTTGGTGGTGCAACTGGCATTGGAAATGACGCTGTGCTTCGCCGGATCGTATTTGTCCTGGTTCACTCCGAGCACGATGGTGATGTCTTCATTCTTCGCCGGCGCGGAAATGATGACCTTCTTCACCGTCGAACCAAGATGCGCCTTGGCCTGCGTGGCGTCAGTGAAACGGCCCGTCGATTCGACCACGATCTGCGCGCCGACCGTATCCCAGGGCAGCTTGGCGGGATCTTTTTCGGCATATACCTTGATCTTTTTCCCGTCGATCGAAACAAAGTCGTCGCCGGCGGCGATCTCGTTGGGCAGGTTGCCGAGAATCGAGTCGTACTTGAGCAGGTGGGCCAGGGTGGCGGGGCTGGTCAAGTCGTTGACGGCGACAAAATCGATCTCCTTGTTGCCAAGCGCGGCCCGCAATACATTGCGGCCAATGCGGCCGAAGCCGTTGATACCAACCTTAACTGCCATGTGTGATTTCTCCTTCAAAAATCGATAAAGCTGTGCGTGCAAATTGTGAATGCTGAACTGCAGATTGACTCGTTCGGGGTCTTGATCGCAATGCGGAAGGCAATTCCACCAAACCTTTTATCCTAACATTCTGGCCGGCGCGCATGCGGTGATTCGCACTTGGCGCACCGCACCGCGCACGGTTCTTCCCCTTAAGCATGCCGCGCTGCCTACATGACTGTATGTGATGGAGTGCACGGGATTTGCAGCCCTGCGCGGAATTGTGTTATTCGGGTATACGATGAAGGATTAGAAGGCGGCATGAGAAGACGCTCAAGACGCGCACCCAATATCTCCGAATCCACCGGCAAAATCGGCCAGCAACTCCCTTCCAATCAGCCCGCTCCTTTGGTACCCTCCTACCCCGACGACGCCCCCGCCCCCCGCGGTAACCCGCATCCTCAACCAGCAAAAACCGTCGCTCCCATCGCTGCGCCAGGTCCGGAATGGAAAGTGCCGGCAAGCGGCGGGCGCCTGGAACTGGAAACTCAACCCGAAACCCCTCCCGCCGCCTCCGGCGCGGAACGCACTGCGCAGGCGGCAAAGGGAGTGGTGGTGCTGGCCATCGGATTGCCTGGTTCGGGAAAGACTACCTGGTTCGGACGCCGCGGCGTTTCCCCGCTCTCCAGCGACCTGCTGCGTGGCATCCTCTTCGATGATGTCGAGGAGCAGCGCTACCAGGGCCTGGTATTCTCCACCTTGCGCTCCATGCTGCGCGCGCGGCTCATCGCCCACATGCCCTGGAATTATGTCGATGCCACCAACCTCTCCACTCACGAGCGGCGGCAGTGGATCAAAATGGCCAAAAGCTTCGGCTACGAGGTGCACGCGGTGTTCTTCGATGTGCCGCTGGAAGTATGCCTGGCGCGAAACCGGCAACGCGACCGCTCGGTCAGCGAAGACGTGATGCGCAAAATGGCCGAAAAACTGAAGGCCCCGGCCTTTGAAGAAGGCTTCGAGAAAATCACGGTGGTGCGGGTCAAGAACCCGAGCTGACGAGCCCTCGAAATTGCGGCCGATCTTGGAGCTCAACAGGACGCGGCGACTGGCTGAGTCGAAGAGGCCAGCCGCATCGTGACGAAGTTGCGTTAGCGCTGGCCCCCAGGCGAAGATCGCGCTGAGGGCCGGCTGCGGATTCTGCCACCGAGGCGCTGATCGCCTGGTGCGAACCGAACTATATGAATTGCCTCTTCGGCATGGCGGTCAAAGAGACTAACCATTTCGACAGGCGACGGTCGCCGGTGAGGGGTAGGCGGTTGACCAGCCCGCACTGAGCCGCGACCGTCGCATCTCTCTCAGTTGCGCTCCAAGCCGATGCTACGCTAATCGCTCCAAGCAATCGCTGCCCAATTGGCATCTGCTGTGAAGGCCGGTCAGGAGGGATCGTGCGGGCTCGTGGAGAGTGGCTTTTCTTCCCCGGCAAGTACGACTTTTTTCAACGATTGCCGGCCGTCCGCGCCGAGGAGACGGGAAAGAAGACGCTGGCCGAAAGGCGAATAGGGCGGCTTGAAAAAACGATCGAAGATTGCGCCGGCTATGGAGCTTTCGAGCAGAACCCCTTTTCTCTTCGAGAATGCGGTAAAGCCGTCGAAGCCGTGATAGGCGCCCATGCCGCTCGCACCCACTCCGCCAAAGGGAAGATTGTGCTGCGCCAGGTGGAAGATGCAGTCATTGATCGTCACGCCTCCGGAGACAGTGCGCTCAAGGACGTGGCGGATGCGTGCACGGTTGCGGTCAAAGTAGTACAGTGCAAGCGGGCGGGGCCGGCTTGCAATTTCCTCGAGCGCCTGATCGAGCGACGTGTAAGTAGCGATGGGCAGTACGGGGCCGAAGATCTCTTCCTGCATCACGCGCATGGACCCGGTGGCGCCGGCAACGAGAGTGGGAGGAAAGATTCGACCACTGACCTTCTGGGAATCGCCGGTCATAAAGATCTGGGCGCCTTTGGCGCGCGCATCTTCGACCAGCTCGATCATGCGGAGCCAGGCCGCTTCGCCAATCATGTGCGTGTAATCAGGGTTGAACTCGGGATCGGGAAAACGCCTGCGGATCGACTTCTCGCATGCGCGCAGGAACTCGCCCATTCTACCTTCAGGGATAAGCGCGTGGTCGGGCGCCACGCAGGTCTGGCCGCTGTTCCAGAACTTCGCCGCACAGATTCGATCGGCAGCCAGGGCCATCGGGAACGAGTCATGGACCAGCGCTGGCGACTTGCCGCCGAGTTCGAGAGTGACCGGCGTGAGGTTTTCGGCGGCGGCCCTCATCACCAGTTTGCCTACGCGGCCCGAGCCGGTGTAGAGCAGATGGTCGAAGGGCAGCGCGGAAAACTGCGCGGCCACCTCGGGGCCGCCCTCAATGACCGTGACGTACTCCTCGGGGAAAACTGCGGTGATCATGGAGGAAACCAGGCTTGCAGTAGTGGGCGCAATCTCAGACGGCTTGAGCATCACGTGATTGCCCGCAGCCAGAGCGCCGATCATCGGCGAGAGGGTAAGCAGCAGCGGATAGTTATACGCGCCGAGAATGCCGACGACTCCGAGCGGCTGGTATTGAATCCAAGTGCGGCTGGGAAAGAATTGCCAATTCGCCGGAAGGGGACGTGTGCGCATCCAGCGGCGCAAATGCCGACGCGTGTAGCGAATTTCATCGACCAGGGGAAATATTTCGAGGAAGCGCGTTTCGGTTGTAGAACGGCCGTCAAAATCAGCGCTGATCGCTGCCACAATCGCCCTCTCATTGCGCAGCACGAGGGTCAGCAATGCACCGAGAGCCTCCATACGCTTGGCCGGCGGCAGGGGTGCATGGCGGCGAAAGGCTTGGCGCTGAAGATCGAATCTGTCGCGCAGCCCTTGCTTCGGGATGAAAGCAGTTTGCGATACGTTCATGGATCTTGCTCCTCCGGGACCGGGCCCATTGCCGTTCGCATGCATGCGGAACATTGTGCCTCGCAAAAATTCTATCCCCGGCTTTCGTTCACCACCTGGTTCCTTTGATTGGGTGAAGCGGGATCGGGGTTAATTGCGCTATGAGGAAGTTTCTGGAGCTGGGCGAGATGGCCAAGGGCTTAGGGAAGCTGGTCGCCGAGCGTTACCTTGCGGCTTGGGCGGCAAAATCTCGGTAAAGTCACGCACAGCGGTCGCACACCGTTGCGGAAATTCTCGGTTCTTGATCCGTAGACCACGGACAGCTCGTCTGCTATTCACTCCTCAATGCCCGCATGGGATCGATCGAGGCGGCACGTCGAGCAGGAAAGAAAAGCGCAACAGCAGAAACCAGCAGGATCATGCCTGCACTGATCAAGTAGGCGTGCGCCCCTGTGGATGGAGGACTCTCCAGCAGACGCCGGATTCCCCGCATCAAGAAGACGGTTATCACCGCTCCGGTGAACAAGCCGACGCCAATTTCGATGATCACTCTTCGGGCAACTGACATGACCACCTGGTTGCGCTTTGCACCCAGCGATACGCGTATTCCAATTTCCCTGTTGCGGAGCACCACGGTGCGCATCAGCAACCCATACATACCCAGCGCTGTCAGGAGCAGCGCTAAGATCGCAAACACACCGGAGACGTTGACCAACATGCGCTCCCGGCTCAAGTCGCTCTCTTCCATTTGATGGATTGTCCGATATCTGACTGCCCTGGCACTGGGAACGACTTCTTTGACGGCATTGCGGAGCGCTGCTACTCCCAGAGCGTCGTTCTCAGCGTGAACAATGAGATTGATGCTTGCAAAGGCTTCCGAACCGGTCTCCCCTTGCACGTCGGGTGAAATGACGTTGTAAACAAGCTGCGGCGCCGGGATCCGCAGAGAAACTATTCGCGCATTTTCAGCAACACCAACAACAAGGCAGCCATGTTTTAGATCAAGATTGCTTCCGTCAGGTTCCCCCGCCGTCGATGCGTAGACGATCCGGCCGATGGCGCTCTCGCCCGGGAAGAACTGTGAAGCGAGATTGTAGCTCAAAACACAGTGCGCCATGGCGTCTTCGGCAACAGGCGCGGTGCTTTTTCCCGCGAGTATCCGCGTTCCTATAGCCGCAAAGTAGTTGGGAGAGACCCATCGATCCAGAACCTGGGTCTCGCTATGTAGATGGCCATGCAAGTCGATGGCAAATTGCCGGCTGGTTCCGCCGGAGTATCCCGAAAGAGGCGGGTCTCCCGTGAAACCGGACGCAATCACACCGGGTTGCTCTGCAAGCTTCCGCAGCAATTCACCCACGAGTTTTTGCTCCGCGGCGGGGTTGGACCTGAGATTGGGCAGATAAACCGATGCCAATGCTGTTCCCCGAGCGTTCAGCCCAGAATCCAGCGTCAGCAATCGAGCCAACGTCCCGCCCAGCAGCACGGCCGACGTAACCAGACTGACGCTGACCGCCACTTGTGCCGCGACTACCCATCCGCCCAGCCGCTTCGCCGTCACACTGCGGTCGCTTGCTTTCAGGTCCACAGCAGGATCGGCCCTCGCCGCCCGAAATGCCGGCCAGAGACCCGCGCCGAAAGCCACGACGAGACAAACGCATACGTTAAATCCGAGGATGACTCCATTGGGGCGCACGTTCATTGAAGATGCGCTACCCATTGCTCCCAGCATGGTTATTAACTCGTGCGCTGCTCCCCAGCCCAGAAGTACGCCGCCGGCCAGGCCGGGAGCGACGAGAAGAGTGGTCTCCGTGAGCACCTGCGCGATCAGTCTGCGCCTTCCCGCTCCCAACGCGCTTCGGACTGCGTATTCCTGTTTTCTACCACTGACTCTTGCCAGCATCACCAGGGCGGTATTCAGGCACGTCAACACCAGGAGAAATGCGACCAGCAGTTCCAGCACAATCAGTGGGCGCGAATAAGCCTCCTTCACCCACGAAATCCCGTTTCTTCCGCTTCGCGCCCGCAGGTGGAAATCCTTGAAGAATTGATTCAGGTAAATGCCGGTCGGATCCGCTTCGCGGCGAATGGCCGGCTCCATCGCCTTGACTTCCGCATTGGCATCGGCAACAGACACTTCGGATCTCAGCCTGCCCAAAACGTAGAGGCCAAAAAGCCTAGGATCATGCAAAAGCTCCGGGCCGTTGAAGGAGAGCGGCACATAGACTTCAGAATGGAAATTCGCAGTCAGACCCTCGAATCCCTTCGGCATCACGCCCAACACAGTCACCGGATGGTTGGCCAGAGAGAAAGACTGGCCAATGACGCGGGAATCTCCATGAAACCTCTCCCGCCAAAAGTCGTAACTCAAGACAGCGGGAATGCCTTGCATACGATCCCCGCTTTCCGCCCCGTTCCCGAAGAAGTTTCCAAGGTAGGGTTGAATCTCCAGGACCCGGAATGCGCTCCCGCTCAACATCTGGATGTGAACCGGTTGAGATTCGCCCCTGCTCCGCAAATCGACAACATCGCTCACCCAGGCAAGCAGTCCAGTACAGTCTCTTTGGCGTCTTATGAGTGCCTCGTACATTGGGCCGCTTAATCCGATCGTGGTCGGCTGTCCGTTATCCATGACATATTCAACCAGTTTCTCCGGATGAGGCACAGGCAGGCCTTTGAGAATGACGGCCCAGGTCAGCGTAAAGACTGCCGTGTTGGCGCCAATGCCAAGCGCCAGCGTTGCAATCGCAATCAAGCTTATGCCCGGCGACTTGCACAGTTTCCGCGATGCATAGCAGACATCGCGCCAAACGGTTTCCAACCAGACGATGCTGTTCATTCGCCAGATCCGCTCCCGGATCACAGTTGGATTGCCAAACTTGACATAGGCCTGGCGCCGGGCTTCTTCAGCGGAAAGGCCCCGCGCAATGCAGTCATCAATCTCGTGCGCAAGATGAGCTTCCATCTCACGAACACGTTCCTGATCCCAATGATGGCGGCGAAGGATTCGGCGAAGGCGCATTGTTTTCCTTCTCGCAACTAATCCGCGACAGTTGTATCGCCCAGAATGCGGCCGATGGCCTCAACGAGGGTTCGCCACCGCTGCGTCTCGGCAGTGAGTTGCCTGCGACCGGCCGCAGTCAAACGGTAGTAGCGCGCTTTGCGGTTGTTCTCACTGGGACCCCAATAAGAGGAGACCCAGCCGCGATCCTCCAGCCGGTGCAATGCAGGATAAAGCGAGCCTTGCTCGACCTGTAAAACATCATCGGAGGTGCGCTCAATGGCGTGCGCAATCGTATGGCCGTGCGCCGGCCCCATCACCAGGGTTCGCAGGATAAGCATGTCCAGCGTGCCCAGGAGCATCTCTTGAGATTTTTGCAATTGGGCCATGTCATACCCCTAGAGCCTCGATGGGACCATCCTACACCAATAGAAAGCCTAGGGGAAGTCGATGCGCGAAGCGGGTTGGGGCCCAGAACCGGGCTTCCCCCAAGTCAAGGCATATAGCCGACCATGCAGGGAGAAGGGCCGACGCATCCAACTAGGGCCTGTTAACACTATTGGGATGGCGGCGACGGGAGCCAGATTTGCCGAGTTCTAGAAGCGAGGAGCGTGCTGTGGTCGATCACTGGAGCGACGAGCGACAACGAAATCGGGAAATCTGGCCCCGTCCCTTCGGGTTGCGGCG
>JASHOY010000472.1 GCA_030038435.1 Acidobacteriaceae bacterium
CGAGATCGCTCCCGATGCACCCGCGGAACTGCAGCAAATCGTTAACCGGGCAATGGCCAAGGATCGCGAGGCGCGCTACCAGAGCGCGCCGGAATTACTCGCCGACCTCGAAGAATTCGCAAGCCATCTGCATTTCGGAGCCAGATTTCCGTCGCATGGGCCTGCGCCTGTCGTCAGCGCGGCTGCAAAGGCGGGGCGTGAGCCGACGGCCCGTAGCGCGCGACTTGCATCGGTACTGGCGGTTGCCATTCTCACCGTCGCCGCGAGCGTCTTCACCCTGTATTATCGGCGGCACAGAACTTTGCCCACGCAGGCACAGGCGCGCACCCTGGCCATTCTCCCGTTTCGCAATCTGCGCCAGGATCCGTCGCTGAATTATCTCGGCTTCTCTCTCTCCGACGCCATCATTACCGAGTTGAGCTCCGTCAACGGCCTTATTGTGCGGCCTTCCGCATCGATCTATGCGTACCGCAACCAGGCGGTCGATCCGCAAAAAGTCGGGCAAGAGCTTCACGTGGACACGCTTCTTACCGGTGGCTACCTCGAAGATGGCGACGACTTGCACATTACGGCGCAACTCATCGATCTCAAAGCAGACAAAATCCTCTGGCGGGATACCATCGACGTCAAGTTCAACAAGCTGCTCACCGTGCAGGATCGCGTTTCCCGCGAAATCGCAAAAGGCCTGGAACTGGACCTTTCGCCCGACCAATTGCAAAATGCCGAGGCCGTCGACCCCAAAGCCTACCAGGATTATCTGCGCGGTGTCGATCTCTATTCCATAAACGATTTCTCCGCAGCCATCGCCATGCTGCAGAAATCGGCTGCACTCGACCCGGGATATGCGCTTACCTGGGCGCAGCTAGGCAAGGCTTATGCCGCCGTCGCCACGCTGCAACTGGGTGGGCGGGTAGAGTACGAAAAGGCCCAGGCCGCCTACCAAAAAGCGATTGCCCTGGATCCGAATCTAATCCAGGCCCGCGTCTACATGGCAAACATGCTTACCGATACCGGCCGTGTAGAGCAGGCGGTTCCGCTGCTCCGCGCGGCGTTGCACACCGCGCCCAACAATGCTGAAGTGCATTGGGAGCTCGGCTATGCTTATCGCTTCGCCGGCATGTTGCAGGAGTCCATCGAGGAGAGCGAGCGGGCGCGCCAGCTTGACCCCCAGGTGAAATTGAGTACCTCTGAGATCAATGCCTACCTCTACCTTGGCGAGTATGCCAATTTTCTTCGCAGCCTCCCCAATCTGGATGTAGCCTTTGTTCTTTTCTATCGCGGTCTCGGCGAATACTATATGCATCAACCGCAACAGGCTGCGCAGGACTTCGACCGGGCCTACGCGCTGAATCCGGAGCTGATTCAGGCCAGGATCGGAGAGGTGCTTTGCGAATCGATCAATGGCCGCCGTGACGCCGGCCTCAGTCTCCTGCACAAAATCGAGGATGAAGTGGAAGACCGCGGTGTGGGCGACCCGGAAAGCATGTACAAAATGGCGGAAGTTTACGCCGTGCTCGGCGATAAGCCGGATGCGCTCCATGCGCTGAGCCACACAGTCGAAGGCGGGTTTTTCTGCTCTTCTTGCTTTGCCACCGATCCGCTGCTGGCCAGCGTCCGCGATAACGCTGAGTTTCAGCGACTAAGCAATGACGCGCAACGCCGGCATGACGAATTCAGGGCTCAGTTTTTCTGAAGCCGCCTGCAGGCTATGGACCCTTCGCGTAACCACGACTGAAATCCTGCGGATTCGAGAGCGCCCCGCGTTTGGCGTGTGGGGGCTGCCGCAATACAGTTCTGAATCGAAGTAGAAATACTCGACTGGACTGACATCAGGCGCCGATGCGGAATGGGAGGGGCATTGCCCTGTATGGCTGCAGACTACAGAGAGAGATGGCGCTGCAAGTCGTCAGGACGGCGCGACTGATCGAAAGATGTCTCGCGCGAAACCCGTCCTGTACGGACCAGCTCCGCCAGGGACTGTTCCATGGTCGACCTGCCCTCGGCTTTTGCGGTTTCAATATGCGCGCGCAGCTGATGGTCATCGCCGCGGCGAATGAGATTGCGAATTGTGTGGGTAGCGAACAAGATTTCGTCAGCGGGGTAGCGGCCGCTCCCCGACGATGCCAATATAAGTTGCTGCGAGATGACCAACTCCTTCGGGTGCTCAAAGAGCGCGACACTACTGGATAACTTCTTTCGCCCGTATCCGGGGTTCAATAACATCAGCATGCAAGACTGGGGATTGACCGCTAACTACAACTCAATGCAGATGAAGGTTACGCGGCGTTTTCATAACGGGATCGAGTTCGGTCTCGCTTACACCTTCGGGCGCGCGATGGATTACATCGACAGTTATAACGGCGGTGGCCCACTATATCAGAACCTTCGCGCCTGGGAATATGGTCCGGCAGGCTGGGACCTGAAGCCCATGCTGGTCGTAAATTGCCTGTACAGTCTGCCTCGCGGAAGCCGGATGTTCGGAACTAACTCCGGCTGGGACAATCCGCTGACGCGCAGCGTGCTGAGCGGCTGGCAGCTTGGTGGGTTCTTCACTTCTTATAGCGGGATGCCGGAAGGGCTGAGTCTCAAGGTTAGCAACGGTGAAAACATTTCGGGAGGCGGCGACGGCGCTCGCTTTGTAATGACCTGCGATCCATGCCACAAGACGCGCGGAAGCTGGAGCTTTAACGAGCGGTTCAACTTGCACTGCGCTTAGACTTCTGAATTGCTCATGCTTTCGGCGCCTGAACTGCGCGACGGAAGCATGCTTCGGCTAGCTCGCAGTTCCTTCGATCCTTACTCGCACCGTTTTCCCCGGCTGCAGACTGAGCGTCAGCGGAATCGCTTCCAATCCCGGAACCAGATTAAACGTCCGGTCTTTCGGCGCCACACCGAATCCCTCATCTGCATCTGTGAGCACCGTCAGCGTCTCCATCCGTTTAGTGATCCGCACCGTTTGTGCGTCTGGCTGCTCCATCGTTTCATTGCTCGGCGAAACTATTGGAATCATGAGCCGGAGATTCGCCGATCCCGCCGTTTCTCCATTGGCAGTCGCGGTCATTTCCACGCCGTTCTCACTCAGCGTGTAAGTCAGGTGGTAAAGCAGCTCGCCTTCCTTCGGAGGCCGGTGATAGTTGTCCAGCATTCGCCCCTGCGCGTCAAAGGCGACCTGCCCATTTGCGTGTGTTGCCGTCAGCACCGCCTTGAAATCTTCAGTGCTGGTATAGGTCGCATCCCCGACCGTGTACTCAATGCGCGCGGTCAAAGGCATGTGCGCCTTGTCGCGGTACTGCTGCTGGTTGGCGATCTCGATCATTTCGTAGTGGGTCATGCTCGCCGTAAGTACCGGCCCCATCTTCATGTGAAATAGCCCGCTGATCGCGCCGCCTGTCACGTGTCCGCCGCCCATTCCGTGGCTGCCGGGTTGTACATGCTCCTCATATTCCCAGTCATATTCGGTAACCGTAGCACGCCACGGTCCGATCGCCGCCAGCCGCGTGGCGATGGTCGGAAAGGTCTTCAACCCATAAGGTTCGTCGCGCGGCAGCTTTGGCCGTTCCCCCTCTTCGTTGAAATTGCATTCGTCGAGCGCCGCTGCTGCGGCTTTTGCATGCGTAAATGTGTGATGAATGCATGGCAGTTCACCACGCAATTGGAAATCCGGCCCGCCGTAAAGCAGCCCATTACTGGTGCACGCCTTCATAAGTTCTGCATTGCGCCTTGCCGCCTCGCGGAACCGCGGATCGAATTTAGAAAGCATAATGAAACCCGGAAAGCACCCATCCGCTGTTCGGCTACCCCACCAACTCCACTTGTAATTGCGGGTTCCCCAACTGTTTTCCCACCCGCCGTCTGGCAGCATGAATTCAATGTGCGTTCTCATCGCTGCAACAACCTGTTTCTGCACCGCAATATCATCGGCCAAGACGCTGTACATGGCCAGCGAGGGCAGCGACTCCTCCACGTTATAGCCCAAATCCACCGGCCGGCATCCCTTCGGCGAAATGCCCTGCAGCGGATGCCCTTCACCGAACAGGAATCCGTCTGGCGAAAACTGCTGCATGACCTCGTGCGCCATTTGGCGCCCTCGCCGCAGATAGTGGTCCTCACCCAGCACCTGCCCACACAAGTAGAAAGCCAGCGACGACGTCACCGGATAATTCACATTGCCTGTCTCAATGGTGATGAAGCCGTCGAGGAACCTTGCCGCGGCCGCCAGCCGATCTCTCCATTTGGCGCGGGTCGCCGCGTCCAGCACTTCGCCGTGGTGCTTCAGCGCTTCGGCCAGCGAAATGGCATGAAACACCGTAATCCCCTTCCACGTGCTCAGGGTCACGTCGTTTACCCAGCAACCGTCCGGCCGGCTCACCATTACCTGCGACCACTCGTCCACCAGTAGCGCCGCTCGCACATACTTCCCATCGCCGGTTGTATGGGCAATGCGCAGCAGCGGATACACCGCGTCGCCGCAGCGGCCGTGAATCAGCGTGCACGAAGGACACAGCAACCCGCCATAAAAAGCCGCATCCTTCATGGCTGTAATCTGTCGCGCGATCAAGCCGTCGCACCAGATGGACAACAGATCGGCGTAGAGACGCTCTTCGGAATTCTCGGCCTGGACGGCGAAATTCTCATGCATCTCCGCCGCTGACGCCAGCCGGGGGAAAGCGGCCGCTGCGCCGAGCATTACGGCTCCGGCGGTTGATAGTTGAAGCAACTCTCTGCGCGTCATGGCGTCTCGCCAATCATGGATTCTCATCACGGGGAACATACTACCGCGTGCCCAGGAGATGTGTATACCATTGCAACAATCGACGACAGGGCGCGAGTCGCCGGGCGTTCACCATCTTGCGGTGGTGAAGAGAGCGTTAGCGCGGCCGGAACATTGAACAATCGCCGCCCGCTCCTTGTTCCCATCGCCGGGTTTGGGCGCCGCCGGCATCATTGTTGCGCAGCAGCGGCAGGGGGTATAAACGGGTGGCCTGATGTATCCCGATACATTTCTGCGGCATCTGCGTGGGAATCCATTGAAGAATCCGGACGAAAGAATAGCCGCGGTCTCTCTGCTGTCGCGTAGGCGCGCCAGAAATCTGCGATGCGGATTACCTCGCCATCGGGCGTGCAGGCGGGTGCTGCTCTTCGCGACGCGCCTGCTCAGCCGTCCTCGCCGTCCCTGCGCAGTGCGCGCCGGCGGGCACCCTGTATTTGCGATTGACCGAATCGAGCGGCAGGGCAGGATCGCAGCGCTAGCAGGTCGAGCCAACCACGGGCCGAGAATATGAATTCTGAAGCTCGCAGAAGGTTCTTGACGCTGGCCGGCGCCGGGGCCGTGACGGCGATTGCGCCGATGGCAGAAGAAGCTCGCGCGCAGCAGGGAAATAGCTTCATCGAAGCGGTGTAGCTCGCAAAGGCGAATCTCCCTCATCGTCACGAAACATGCACTTCCTCGGTCGAGTTACCGAGACCTTGCGATTCCGCCCGGAGATGAATTATTCCCGGCTCGCCGGTGGGACGCACGATCGCGAGGCATTGGCCGTGGAAGGTCTCCCGGTGAGGCTGGCGAAAACTAGCCATGTCTCTGGGATTGGCATTTCCCACCGCTGCAATTTCGCCTGCGCCGCTCACCAAAAAAGAGACAGGAATTACGGCGTCCGGCACCAGATGTCCATTTTCATCGACCACGGAGACCATGACGTAGCTGAGGTCGTCGCGGCTTGCCCGGATGGTCTTCCGGTCCGGCGCCAACAAAAGTGAATGCGCCTTGCCTATCGTGGTGAAGGTTATGGTTCCAATTTCCTGTCCGCTCTGGTAGGCGACGGCTTTGAGTTCGCCTGGTGCGTAAGGGACAGTGAATTCGGTCCGAAGGGCATCGCTGGCGGATAGCTGCTTGGCGCCAATTTCCTTGCCGTTAAGCATGAGCCGGACGCTGTCTCCGCGCGTGTAAACGCGCACGGTCATGAGGAAACCCTCCTGGCCAGGCCAGGTCCAGCTGCGCAGTTCATCGCTCCAGCCCCACCTGCTGATTTGCTCCGACCAGCCCGTGGGCACTGGACGCTGCACTGCCATTTCCACTTTGCTGCGCCGCCACACGACGTCGCGGAAGTAGGACTGCGGCTTTTTGTTTCCGATAAGATCGATGTCTCCACAATACGAGTTAAACCAAGGGAAGGGAGCATTGAAGCCGTTCTGCGCGGGCCCCTTCTGAATCGTAGAGTGGCCAATTCCGGATTCTCCCAGGTAATCGATAGCGGTCCAGACAAAATCGCCAATTACCCAACTGCTGCTGTCGATGACCTGCCAGTTTTGATCAGCCTGCTCAGGAAAGGACTCAGTACCCACCATCACGCGCTCCGGAAAGCTGGCATGGTCCTTCTCGTATTGTTCCCACTGATAGTTGTAGCCGCCGACGCCGAGATAGGTGAATGCCGGTTGCATATCTTTCCAAGTTTGACCTAAACGTCCATAAGGGCCATTGATAGCCGCAGTCACCTTGCGCGTGGAATCGAGATGGTAGACATAAGCTGCCATCTCCTGGCCAAGTTGCACTCCCTCAGGTGTAGCGCGCTCGGGAATCTCGTTGCCGATGCTCCAGAGAATCACGCTGGGGTGGTTGCGATCGCGGAGGATCATGCTGCTCAGATCGCGCTGCCACCAGTCCTTGAAATAAAGGTGGTAGTCCTGGGGATTTTTCCCCACCTCCCAGCAGTCGAAAGCTTCGTCGATGACCAGCATGCCCAGCCGGTCACATGCCTCCAGAAATGCGGACGAAGGCGGGTTATGGCTGGTGCGAATGGCGTTAAAGCCGCTGGCCTTCAGCAACTCGACACGGCGCTCATCCGCCCGCGGAATGCTCACCGATCCGAGAGGGCCATTGGCGTGGTGCGCACATCCTCCATGCAGCTTGATACTCGCGCCATTGATGCGGAGACCACGCTCGGCATCGATGTCGAGCGCCCGGACGCCTGTGAGAAGGGTGGCGGCATCGGCGACTCTTCCCTCCGATTCGATGACCACTTCGGTTC
Organism: Acidobacteriaceae bacterium; assembly: GCA_030038435.1. Lineage (GTDB taxonomy): Bacteria > Acidobacteriota > Terriglobia > Terriglobales > Acidobacteriaceae > Telmatobacter. Next base: position 7,023 of record JASHOY010000472.1, read on the forward strand.
GATACAAATACGGGTCGGCCGGTGACCACAGGCGCGGCGTGTTCAGGCGCACCATGCACATCGCGGTCGCGCTGGCGCCGGCAGGAACGCTGATTTGCTGTTGCGTTTCACCTGCGACCGCGCCGGATGCGTCCAGCAGCCGTGCCCGAACTGTTGGGTTGGCTGCAGCAGAAGCTCCGTTCTCTACTGTAACGGCAATGTTCACCGGTGCGGCATCCGTGGATGCCTCGGGAGTAGTGACGTAAACGCCGTGTGTGGGAATACGCAAGGCTCCCGCTACGTTGAGCCATACCTTGCGAAAAATGCCCGAACCCGAGTACCACCGGCTGTTGCGTCCGTTGTTGTTTACCCGCACCGCAACCGTGTTCTCGCCGTCGCGGAGGTGCGGCGTAATATCAAAGGCAAATTCCGTGTAGCCATACGGATGGTTGCCTAGATGGGCGCCGTTCATCCAGACGTCGCAGTTCATGTAGACGCCGTCGAAATGCAGTTGCGCCTTGCCGCCGGGGGCCACCTGAGGACGGACAAATCTCTTGCGGTACCAACCCGTCCCACCCACGCTCCATCCGGTCGCGCTTTGCCCTTCGCTGGCGTACATGTCAAATGGACCCGTGCGGAGAGGGCCTGCCGTTTCGGCCCATATCGCTGCTGTCCGCCCGCTCGTCCCCTCGGGAAGGTCCTCGATGCTCCAGTCGTGCGGAACATCCAGCCTGCGCCACTGCGAATCGTCGAACTCTGCGGAATCCGCTCCGGCAACTTCCCCGCGGATAAAACGCCAGTCACCATCGAATGCCTGCAGGCGATTCGGCGCCGGCACCGCGGCCGGCCACGGGCTTGCTATGTCAATTGATCCCTGCTCGGCCATCCCTAAATTGGGAAGCATGGCGGCCGCAGATACGCCCATCAGTCCCTGTAGTGCTTGACGGCGGGTGAAGTTGTTGTCTTTTTCCATGGGTAAGGCTCCTCTTCATTCTCAACGGTGGATCAGTCCGGAATTGCAACCCAAACAGTTTCGCAGATGTCACGGACTTCGGATATCTTGGTCGAAGAAGAAGCCGAAGATAACCGCCTTCGTCTTCGGCACTTTCCATAGCGCGGATGGATTCCGGCCCGTCGCCTGCAGGGGAAGCGAGGAGCCGAACAATGGTGTTGCCAGTACGCAAGTTTCGGGTCATCTTTATCAGCGGAGCTCGTTCGATCCGGTGACCATCTCCACGCGATCGCGTGCCTGGCTTTATAGACAGTTGCCCCTTCGTCGTTATTCTCTGGCATTCTCACCAGGCTATGACAAAACTTCGTCTCTCTGGCAGATGCGGGGGAAGGCATCGTGACGCGTCAGGACTGGCTGCAAAAAGCGCTGTGTTATTATAGGTTCACGCTCAGTTGTTTGGTTGTGAGCCGTTCTCGCCTGCATCCGCCAGACCGTCCAACACATAATCTCCCCAGGCCCCTCAGCGTAATGGTCCATTGAAGTCAAGGCTTCACCCTCGGGTGATTGGCCAGACCAGACCGCGACGCGATGACGTGTCGCGGCCGAAGACGCGATAGATGTGGCAAATCTCAAATTGGTCGGGGCATTGGCTCCTGGGTTTTCCGCATAGCAAAATATGAAAGTTTCTCACCAGTCTCGAAACGATTTTCGAGAATTGGAGAGGAATATAACGGCCGCATCCGCGAAGGTGGATTCCATGGATGATTTCCAGAGATGAATCTGGATCATGGAACCTCCGAAGCTCAGGTGCAGGATAGGAATCAATTGAAACTTTTCTCAGAACTACATCTCTCAAAGACAATGCAGCGGCAATTGGCAGCTGCGAATTTTATCCATCCCACACCTGTACAGGCGGCCGCCCTTCCTCCAGCGCTTGAAGGGCGCGACGTTCTGGCGACAGCGCAGACGGGCACGGGCAAGACGCTCAGCTTTCTAATTCCCCTTATCGAAGGAATGGCCGCGGGCGCAAAGGACGCAAAGGCTCTGGTTCTGCTGCCTACACGCGAACTGGCCATGCAGGTACTGGCGGCCTGGCGCGATCTGTCGCGGGGCCAGGGCAAAGCGGCGCTGGTGTGCGGTGGCCTGGCGGAAGGTCCTCAGCTTTCTGCAATCCGCAATGGAGCAGGCTTGATCGTTGCTACACCGGGGCGGCTCGAAGACTACCTGTCGCGCAGATTGGTGAACCTGAGCAGTGTCAAGATGCTGGTTCTGGACGAAGTGGACCGCATGCTGGACATGGGCTTCAAGCCGTCCATCCGGCGGATTGCGGATGTATTGCCACGGGACCGGCAGACGCTGTGCTATTCGGCCACTCTCAGCCCCGCCATTCGTGAAGTGGCGAACCTTTATCTCCGCAATCCGGTGCAAATCGATATCGCCTCTGAGCTGAAGCCCGCACCCAATGTGAAACTGCAAACCTTCGAGGTTCCCGTGGACAAGAAACAGGAGCTATTGGAGTATCTTCTGGGTACGAACGAGGGCAGTTTTATGGTATTCGTGCGCACCAAGCACGGTGCGGATCGCGTCGCCCGCCGGTTATCGCGGGCCGGGTTCGCGGCAGCTCCCATTCACGGGGACCGGTCGCAGTCACAGCGGAGCTCCGCTTTGCGCGGCTTCGCCGAGGGACGCCATCGCGTGCTGGTGGCAACCGACGTCGTGGCGCGGGGAATTGATGTCGCGGGCGTGGCTCATGTGGTGAACTACGACCTTCCCAAAGAAGCCGAAGATTTTGTGCATCGCGTGGGGCGAACAGGGAGGGCGGCAAGCCACGGCGTGGCGTCAACCTTTGCCGCTCCAGACGAGGCGCACGCTCTCAAGAAGATCGAGCGCACTTTGACCGTAACCTCAACCAAATATCGGATACGCCCGATTCATGCCAAGGTTGGCCGTCCGGCCTGAGCTTCGCTTGCCGGTCTCTCCCGGCCCACTGAATTGCCAACCGTCAGACGAGGGGCCGAATCGAAACTTCTTCCGGGTTGCAAATCGCTTTCGGCCAAGCTGCTTGACAAGCCTAATACAGAATGCTACATAGGTACAGAAGGAAGGCGCCAAAGATGGCAGTCGTGGGGTTTCCATTCAAAGGAAGCCGAGGTGTTGTGGGCAATGAACGCTTTCATTGCCACGCTGCACTGAGGTGAGAAATTCATGGGCGAAGCAACGGATCTAGGGGCGAAGAGGCGAAGCGCATGCTCGAACTGAGACGGGTTTCGAAGCACTTTGCGGGCATTCCGGCGGTGGACGATGTGAGCTTTTGTGCGCGGCCGGGTGAGGTAACGGGCTACCTGGGGCCGAACGGATCTGGCAAGTCGACCACCATGAAAATGGTCACCGGTTTGCTGTCCCTGACGGCAGGGCACATTCTCTTCGACGGCCGTCCCATCGACGAGAACCTGATCGCATTTAAGAAGCGCATGGGGTATGTGCCGGAAGAGCCCTACTTATATAACCATCTCTCCGGCGTGGAATACCTGACCATGGTTGCGCAACTGCGGCGGCTGCCGGCGCGAGAGTCAGCAGAGCGCATCGAAGGACTGCTGCAACTTCTCTCGCTGCATGACGACCGGCATGCGTCGATTTCCGGCTACTCGAAAGGCATGCGGCAGAAGGTGCTGATCGCCGCGGCGCTGTTGCACAACCCCGACCTGGTGCTTCTGGACGAACCGTTTTCCGGGCTGGATGTGGGTTCGGCGCTGGTGTTGCGACGGCTGATTCAGGAGTTGGCGGCGCGCGGAAAGACTGTGATGTTCAGCTCGCACGAACTGGACACGGTGGAGCGGGTCTCGACACGAGTAGTCATTCTGCATAAAGGGAAGATCGTCGCGGACGATTCGATTGAGCGGCTGCGCCTACTCATGGAACTGCCCTCGCTGGAAGCGATTTTTTCGCAACTGGCGGTGGAGCAGGATACATCATCGGTAGCGCGGCAGATTGCGGACTTGATCCATGCGTAAGTTGATGCGCAGACTGGCGCAGCGGCTGCCGCTCGAGTTTCGCGTGCTCTACGCGCAGTTCCTGGCGCGCGTGGTGGATCTGGAGGCGCTGTCGATCGAGGCGGATATTCCCCGTTTCATTGCACAGTTTGCCGGAGTGCTGATTCTGATCGACGCATTTCGGACTCTCGGCCTTCTCTTCTTCGGTCAACCCATGCTAGTTGAGCAGAGTTTCCTTTCCGGGACCATGCTGATCGCCGGGCTGGTCGCGGTGGCGACCTGGGATAATATTTTTCCCGACCGGCGCGATGCGATGGTGCTGGGGCCGCTGCCGGTCGAGCCGCGCACCGTCCTGGCGGCGAAACTCGCGGCATCGGGATCTCTCTTGGGTGTTGGGGTGCTGGCGCTGAATCTCGGGATAGGCGTGGCCTTGCCGCTGGTGGCCGGGAAAGGCTGGGGGTTTCTGTGCGCATTGGCGGCGTACTGGATTGCAGCCACCGGTGCGGCAGTGTTCGTCTACGGAGCGGTCCTGACGATGCAAGGATTGACCGCCGCGCTCGTTCCGCAGCGATGGTATCTGCGCCTCTCGGCGATCTTCCAACTAGCGGCTTTCGCGCTTTTCCTCTCGGTGTGGCTGTTCCAACCGGAGTTCGGATCGGTGAGCGATCTGATCCGGGCACAGCATGAGGGGATACTGGTCCGATGGCCGGCATTCTGGTTCTTCGCGCTCTTCGCGCGGGTCAGCGGTGTATTTCCTTTTGCGCCTCCCGAGCTCGCGCGACGCGCGTGGGTGGCTCTGGCCGCGGTTCTGCTGGGAATGGCAGTATCGCTGCTTCTCTGCTACAAGCGCACGATGAAGAAAAACGTGGAAGAACCGGACCTGATTCCGCGACGGGGCGGCAGGCGATGGATGATTCCGGTCGGCGACAGCGTGCAGACGGCGGTGGTGCAATTCAGCATGCGCTCGCTGGCGCGCAGCCGGCAGCATCGCGTGGTGTATGCCTTTTTCCTGGCCATTGCGTTTGCCGTCGCGGTTTCAACTGTGACCGGCGCGGCAAAGACGCATCATGTTCAGCCTGTAACCACAAGCTTTCTCATGAGCACGCTGGTGATGCTGTGCCTGGCGGTGCTGGGCCTGCGCAGCATTTTTTCGCTGCCGGTGTCATTGAAGGCGAACTGGGTGCTGCAAGTCACGCAATTGAGCCCCTCGAAACACTACGTCGCCGCCACCCGGCGCGCGATGCTTGCCATGGCAACCATACCTGTCTGGCTGACAGCGGCGGGGCTGGCACTGTTCTATCGGCCGTGGCATCAGGTCGCGGAGCATCTGCTGGTGCTGGCGCTCGCCGGATCAATCATTACGGACCTGAGCCTGATCGGCGTCTCGAAGATTCCTTTTGCCTGCTCCTATCTGCCTGGAAAATCGAATGTGCAGTATATTTTCTGGGCCTATGCGCTGGTCTTTTTGCCGCTGGCGCTGAGCTTTTCGTCCTATGAACGGGGTGTTCTCGATCGGCCTCTCGCTTATTCCTTGCTGATTGCAGCACTCCTCATGGCAGCCTTGGGACTGTGGCTGTTCAACCGCCATCGCGCCCAATCCGCAGTTCTGTATTACGAAGAACTGGAACCGGAGGTGCTGACCACCCTCGGCATTGGTTCGTGGCAACCGCCGAATTCCGAAACTACATCTGCTGCAAAGTTTGCGGCGGGTCCGCCTCTCGTGGAGTCGCGGCCACAGGCGCTGCTGGATTTCGGTGGCGTGGCGACGGTTCGCGAACGGCAGCGCCCGGCATTCTCGATGGGAACTGTTTTGCAGGATCTGCGCTACGCGGTGCGCGGAATTGTTGCCCGGCGCTGGTTTTCCGCGGCGATCATTGTGACCCTTGCGCTGGGTATCGGGCTGAACACCATGGGCTTCACGCTGGTCTATATGGGGTTGTACAAAACCGTCCCGGTGCCCAACGGCGCGCGGCTGGTCACCATCGAAAATCGCAGCCTCATCCGCAACGATCCCAACATGCCAATGTCGTATCCCGATTTCGAGGAATATCGCTCACAGAGCGCCAATTTGTTTGAGTTCTTCGAAGCAGGAAGCAATGACGGCGGAATCTTGAGCGAGAACGGGCTGCCTCCACAGGCGTACCCGATGCAGGAGGCGACAGGCGGATTTTTTTCGATGATCGACGCCAAGCCGATCCTGGGTCGTGCCTTTTTGCCGAGCGACGCGCAACCCGGGGCGGCGCCGGTACTGGTGATCAGTTACAACGTGTGGAAGGAACGATATGCAGGCTCGCGGGAAGTGATTGGACGACATGTGCAGGTGAATGGGCAGCCGGCGACAATTATCGGCGTGATGCCTGACGGTTTCCACTTCCCAGTCATTAGCGATCTCTGGATTCCGCTGGCGCACACGCCGGAGCTGATGAAGCGCGATCATCGGACGCTGTGGGGCTACGGAATCCTGAAGCGCGGAGTAACGCTGCGCCAGGCGACCGCGGCGCTGAACGGAATCGCCGCGCGGCTGGCAAAGCAGTTCCCGGAAGACAAGGACCTGGGCGCCGGCGTTCTCACCTTTCAGCAGCGATTCAACGGCGGCCCGGTTCGAATTATTTTTCTCCTGATGCTCGGCGCGGTGGGATTTGTGCTGCTGATTGCATGCGCGGACGTGGCCAACATGATGTTGAGCCGCTCGCTCGGCCGGCGAAGGGAGATGGCGATCCGTACCGCGCTGGGGGCGACGCGATGGCGGATTGTGCGGCAATTGCTGATTGAGAGCGTGCTGCTGAGCACCGCGGGGGGAATTGCCGGGCTGGGCCTGGCCGCGGCCGGAGTGCATTGGCTCGATCTGGCCTCATCGGGCAGAAGGCCTTACTGGGTCGATTTCACGATGAACTATGCGGTTTTCGGGTATTTCGCGGCGGTGTGCATCGTGAGCGGCTTGCTTTGCGGGATTGCGCCGGCGTTGCGCTCGTCGAAAACGGACCTGACCGATGTGTTGAAGGAGGGTGTCCATAGCGCGGGCCGGCGCCGCGACGGGCGGCTTTCCGCCGGGCTGGTGGTCTTTCAATTTGCATTGACGCTGGTGCTGTTGACCGGAGCGGGGATTTTCATGCGCAGCCTGTATCGCAGCCTGACCATTAATCCCTTCATTCCAGCGAAACAGCTAACGATGGCCTGGCTACAGTTACCCGAAAGCCGCTACCATGACAGCGATGCCCGGATGCGCTTTTACAATCAGCTTCTGGCACGGCTGCGCGCGATTCCGGGAGTGTCGCATGCGGCGATTGTTTCCAATGCGCCGGCAGGGGGCGCGGGGCAGGAGCAGATCGAGCTGGAGCATGCGCCGATTGCGAATCCGGCAATGCGCCCGTGGATTTCGCAGGTGGCCATGTCGCCCGGTTACCTGGAGACGATTCATCTGCCGCTGCTGCGAGGGCGCGAGTTCAGCGAAAGCGATGGGAGCGCCGCGAGAGAAGCGGCTATGGTGACACGCGAGGCAGCAACGCGCCTCTGGCCCGGGCAAGATCCGATCGGGAAGCGCTTTCGTCTCTTCGATGACGAAAACAAGCCCACTGCGTGGATAACGGTCGTAGGCATTTCCGCCGATATGGTGCAGGACATTCATGCAGGCGATCCGCAGCCGCTCATATTTCTTCCCTTTCGGCAGGAAGGCGCGAGTGACGCGACTCTAATGGTCGAGTCGGCGGTCGATCCGGTGGAGTCGATGCGCAAAGCCGTCGAGAGCCTCGATCCGGAGCTGCCGCTGATTGAGCCCGAGCGGCTGGATAAAGAGATCTCTCGCGAGGTGTGGATGCTGGGCTTGCTGGAGAGA
>JASHOY010000473.1 GCA_030038435.1 Acidobacteriaceae bacterium
TCTTCTGGCTGCCTTCGTACTTCACCACCAAGTTTCACCTCAAGCTATCCACGCTGGGGCTGCCGCTGATCATCATCTACACGGCGGCGACGGTGGGAAGCATTTTCGGGGGATGGCTGCCGGCGCCTTTCCTGAAAGCGGGCATGGCGGTGCACCGCGCCCGCACTGCGGCGATGTTGTTTTGCGCCTGCGCGGTGGTTCCCATTTTTCTGACCGCCTATACGCACAACGAGTGGGTTTCAGTGGGGCTGCTGAGCCTGGCGACGGCGGCGCACCAGGGGTGGTCAGCCAATCTCTTCACCACGGTCTCGGATATGTTCCCGCGCAGTGAAGTGGCATCAGTCACGGGCATCGGCGGCACCGCGGGAGCGATGGGCGGAGTGGTGATTGCCTCGACGGCGGGATTTGTTCTCCAATATATGCACACCTACGCGCCGCTGTTCTATATTGCCGCCAGCGCGTATCTGGCGGCCTGGGTATTGATCACCCTTCTGGCACCTGGGCTAAGAAAGGCAGAGATAGCAGCATGAGTCTCTATTGCAGCACCGGAAGCGTCACCACGGATTTATCGGCCCAGGAGTTAAAGCAACTGCTGAGGGAAGCGCTGGAGAAGCTGGGGCCGCGGGGCAAAGTTCTGGCGGTTCCACCGGACCAGAGCCGCGAGCACTCGCGCGCCGGCCTGCTCACGCGCATGGCATGGGAGCACTACGGCGAGCGTCTCAAGGCGGTGCTGCCGGCGATCGGCACGCACACGCCGATGCGCGCCGAGCAGATTGCGCACATGTTTGCCGGCGTGCCGCAGGAGCTGTTTCATGCGCATAACTGGCGCACCGACATTGAAACGCTCGGGGAGGTTCCGGCGGAGTTTATTCGCGAGCAATCCGAGGGCAAGCTGGATTACTCCTGGCCGGCGCAGGTCAACAGACTCATCTCCAGTGGCGGCTTCGATCTTATTCTCTCCATCGGCCAGGTGGTGCCGCACGAAGTTATCGGCATGGCCAACTACACCAAGAACATCCTGATCGGCACCGGAGGCCGCGAGGGCATCAACCGCAGCCATTATCTGGGCGCAGTTTATGGCATGGAGCGCATCATGGGGCGGGCGGAGAATCCGGTGCGCAGGCTGCTGACTTATGCCGGGGATAAGTTTCTGCGCGACCTACCCATTGTGTATGTGCACACGGTGGTGGGCCGCAAGCCCGAAGGCGGCCTGGCGGTGCGCGGCCTTTTCATCGGCGACGAAATGGAGTGCTTTCTCAAGGCGGCGGAGCTGAGCCTCAAGGTGAATTTCGAAATGGTGGATGAGCCGATCAAGAAAGCGGTGGTGTTTCTGGACCCTGCGGAGTTTCACTCCACCTGGATCGGCAACAAGGCCGTTTACCGTACGCGGATGGCGCTGGCCGATGGCGGTGAGTTGATCGTCCTGGCGCCCGGAGTGCGCGAGTTCGGCGAAGACAAGGGCATCGACAAGCTGATTCGCAAATACGGATACCGCGGCACGCCGGCCACGCTGGAGGCGGTGCGCAAGAACGCCGACCTGGGCAGCGACCTGAGCGCGGCGGCGCACCTGATTCACGGCTCGTCGGAGGGGCGCTTCAAGATCACCTGGTGCCCCGGCCACCTGAGCCAAGAAGAGGTGGAAGGCGTGGGCTTCGATTACGGCGACCTGAAGCAGATGCTCAAGAAGTACGATGCTGCGAAGCTGGGCCACGGCTACAACAAGGTGGATGGCGAAGAGATCTTTTTCGTCGCTAATCCGGGCCTGGGCCTGTGGGCGCACAGCAGCCGGCTGCGGAGCTCCGCTGCGGTTGCGGTTTGAAAAAGAACGGCGCGCATCGGGCGGGGCGCGCAAGATGCAACGCGGGTGTGCAAGAAGGCGTGCCGGGATGCAAAAGCCTCCGCACGTGGATTTAAATTGCGGCATGACATTTTGCCGATGGGAATGGAGAAAGCATGGCGTCTGACCTTCTGAGCCTTGAAGGAAAAACAGCAGTGATCACCGGCGGGACCTCGGGCATTGGCCGCGCCATGAGCCTGGGACTGGCGGAGGCGGGCGCGGACGTGGTGGCCAGCGCGCGCCGCAAGGAGCAGGTGGAGCTGACCGCGAAGGAGATCGAAGGCCGCGGCCGCCGGACCCTGCGCATGCCCTCTGACGTGTGCGACCGCGCCTCGCTGGAAGCGCTGGCGGCGGCGGCGCTGGAGGCCTTTGGGAAAGTGGACATCCTGATCAACTGCGCGGGGATGATACGGCGCACGCCCACGCTGGCGGTGGGCGAAGAAGAGTGGAACACCATTCTTAACACCAATCTGACGGGGACGCTGCGCGCCTGCCAGGTCTTCGGCAAGCACATGATCGATCGCGGTTACGGCCGTATCATCAACATCGCTTCGCTGAACAGCTTTGTGGCGCTGACGGAAGTGGCGGCTTACGCGGCCAGCAAAGCGGCGGTGGTGTCGCTTACGCGCTCGCTGGCCGTGGAGTGGTCAAAGAAAGGCGTGACGGTGAACGCCATTGCACCGGGAGTGTTTCTGACCGAGCTGAACGAGAAGCTGCTCAACAGCACCGCTCGCGGCCAGGAGCTGCTGATGCGAACGCCCATGGGACGCTTTGGAAAGACCGAGGAGTTGGTGGGCGCCGCTGTCTACCTGGCTTCGGACGGCGCCTCGTTCGTTACCGGGCAGACGCTTTGCGTGGATGGCGGATTCCTGGCCAGCGGCGTGAACCAGTAAGGGATTTCCCTTTCCGAATCAGCCGGGGGAGGAGCGAGCCTGGCCGGCTTGCGCGCGGGTAAGTGCGTTTTCCCGGCGGCATTTGTACCTCGTTGCGGGAAAGCGCGTTGCCGGAATTTTCCACCGCGGCCGCGATTTTTTTCCCGATCATCCGCATCGAGTTACCGATGACCAGACAACGGGCTGAGAGTTATGCGCCTCAAACTGCATCGAGGTGCAAATTCAACCCGTGTTGGGCCGGGCCTGCCCTTCAAGGAGTCCCGAATGATCCGCTGCAAAGCGATGGGCATTCTGTGTGTGAGTGCCGCAATATCTGCGCTTATGCCATCGATGCAGGCTATTGCCGCAAATAAAACCAACTTGCCGGTCGCATATATATACATATCGAATAAGCTCAACCCCAGTACCACGGCATACAGCCCCAGCCAGATCATGGCCTACGCTGCCGACGCGCAGGGCCGGCTCACGCCGGTAACCGGATCGCCGTTCAATGAAGATGTCGGCTCCATGGCCGTGGATGGCTTGTATCTTGAAGCCGCGGCCAATACCGAACAGGTCATTAACTCCTATAACATCCGGCCGGATGGCTCGCTGACCTTTGCGGCCAAGACTAACTACGCGCTGGATAACTCGAATCACTGCGGGGGAGCGGGCGCGATCTTCTTCGATCACACCGGTCACTCGCTTTATGTGCAGGAATACCAGATCGACTGTGCGAATTCAGGGATCGCGTCTTATGCCCTGGACACGGCGACAGGGATGCTAAGTCACTTAGGCAAGACGATCACCGGGGCAGAATATAACAATGACAGCCCGGCGTCATTTATCGGCAACAACAAGTTTGCTTATGCGGCCGGCCCTCCCGGCTGTTACATATATTCCGTGGATGGCTTCTGGCGGGCAGGCAATGGCTTGATGGGAGAGTTTAACGATGGGGCTCCGGATTACCTTCCCGGACCTGCGGGAAGCTTTCGTATTTTTGCTCCCGACCTGGCCGCAGCGGATACGGCCAATTACGTGGCTGTCATTGAAGTTCCCGCCAACCCGCCGGGATGCGCTGGGCTGCCGGTGCGGCTGGCGACTTATAGCGCAGATAGCAACGGCATGTTATCTACGACCAGCACTTACTCCAATATGCCGACCACGGAAATCGTCAACCCCAGCGATCTGAATATGGCGCCCTCAGGGCAATTGCTGGCGATTGCCGGCGAGGAAGGATTGCAGGTTTTCCATTTCCATGGCGCTCAGCCTATAACTGCTTATACCGGGCTGCTTACCACCGATCCCATCACCATGATGTTCTGGGACAATGACCATCACCTCTATGCCATAAGCCAGAAAGCAAATAAGCTTCACGTATTTACAATTACCAATAGCACTTATCATGAGGCTCCGGGATCGCCTTATGCCATTACCAGCCCCGATGATATTGCGGTTCAGCCCTGGCCGCTGCCGTGGATGCAACAGAAGTAACGAGTTATAAGCTTCTGCCTGCGCGCTTTCCCACCCTTTGTGCAAAAGACTCACAAAGGATGGGGCACCCTGAGTTGTGTTAACGCTTCAATCGAAAATGCTTTAAAGCCCCGATCATGCTGCTGTATTTATGGCACGACTAAAGTCGTGCCCTTTCACAACTAATGCCGTGGCCTTTCCCAGCCGGAAGCTTGCTGTGCGGAGGTTATAAGCCGAGTTTTGCCCAGATAGCATCGACGCGCGCTTTGGTCGCTGCGTCCATCTCGATTATCGCCGGCCAAGGGCGCTCGAAGCCTTCGGCCTTCCATTTCCGTGTGGCGTCGATGCCCATTTTCGACCCGAAGTTAGCCAGCCGCGAGGAGTGATCCAGTGAATCCACCGGCCCCAGCGTGAATTGAATGTCGCGCTGGGGATCAATGTTATTGGCCACGCGCAGCACGACTTCGGCGATGTTATGCACATCGCAGTCCTCGTCCACGACCACGATGCACTTGGTAAACATGGCCTGGCCCAGCGACCAGACGGCGTTCATGACCTTGCGCGCCTGCCCGGGATAACTCTTGCGGATGGAAACAATCATGAGGTTATGAAAGACCGCTTCGACGGGCAGATTGATGTCCACTAACTCGGGGATGGTCATCTTCATGGCGGGCAGAAAGATCCGTTCCACGGCCTTGCCCATCCAGGCATCTTCCATGGGTGGCTTGCCGACGATGGTAGCCGCGTAAATGGGGTCCTGGCGATGGGTGATGCAAGTGAGGTGAAAAACGGGGTAGTC
>JASHOY010000474.1 GCA_030038435.1 Acidobacteriaceae bacterium
GTCTGCGGCGATATTGTTGGCGTCCTGCGGTGACGGCGTATTGCCTTCGAGCGATGCCGAGGCGTTGTCCATCGAGTGCTCCCATGTGAACGAGTTCAACAGCGTCAGGCCGCCTACGAACTGCTGTTGATACCGGGCCTGCAGCGCATTGAAGTTCGAGAAAAACTCGTTCACCGCCGCCGTGATATCGCTCGGCCATTTGGCGAATGGCCGGGCAAATCCATTAGCCGGGTTTTTCTGGTTGGCATTGTCGAAGCCCTCCAGGTGTACACCATGACTGCCGACGTAAGCCACATCGAAAATGATGTTTTTCGCCAATTGCTGCTGGACGTCGAAGTAGTAATTCTCCACGTAGCTGTCGCGGCGGTTCTTGGGGATGTAGGTGATGTTGTCTGTGGCGGGATTGAAGGTGCTCACCAGGCCCGACGGAAAGCCCTGGTCCGCAGTTGCGAAACAACTCGGTGTAGTGGTGCCCACTGCAATGATCGCGGCCGGCAACGGCGTGCTGCAATGATCGCTGGCCGTGGGCTTTATCTGCGTCACGTTGGCAAACTGCGCCTGCGGTGCGTTAATCCCCAGGATGTCGCCCGATCCGGCCCGTGTGTAGTGCGCGTACCCGATTCCGAAACCGCCCCGAATCGAGGTTTTCGGCGTAGCCTCGAACGCAAAGCCCATTCGTGGTCCAAAATCCCCCCAATCGGGATCGATTAGCGTCTTTCCGTACACACCACCCGGCGTAACCGGCGTGATGCCGTCCCCGGCGCTGGCTCCCGGCGTGATGGTCAGCACCGTTTGCGAAGCCGGGTCGAAATTCGAAATGTTATTGTGCAGCTCCGAATACGGCGAACCGTACTCCCACCGCAGTCCCAGGTTCAGCGTCAATTTCGGGGTGAGCTTCCAATCGTCTTGCGCATACACGTTCTGCATCTGCTGCAGTAAATGCGCAACAAAATAATTGGCCAGAGAGTAAGAACTCGTATCGCCGAACAGAAAGTCCGCCCAATAGTTGTCTGCCACGGGTGATCCGCTCACCGTGCTGTAGCCGCCCTGGTAGTAGTACGCACCGTAGAGCGGATTGTTGTCGTTGACGGCCATCCAGATGCGTTCGAATTCATATCCGAATTTGAAAGAGTGATCGCCGCGCACCCAGGTATAGTTCAACTTGGGATCGAATAGCGCCGGGTCCTGCCATTGCGGGTTGGTGGTCTGTCGCCCGAATACGCTGAAGTTGGTGATTGTCACCTGTGGCAGTCCGCCCTCGATCGATGCCGGCACGTCCTGCAGGCCGGGAATATTGAAGTCGTTCTGCCCGATCGAAAGCGTCCATTTTCCAGCCTTCGTTCGCGAAAGTCCCAGACGTGCGTCGAGCACCTTGTTCGATCCCATAAGGTGCGTGTAGCCCAGCGCCACCTGCTGGTCCAGAATGCGCTGGGTGCCGTTCTGGGTCCCGTCGAGCGGCTCCAGGATCGTGGGGTAGTTAACACCCGTTTCCTTGCGATCGCTGATGCGCAGGAACCATGACGTATTTTCACTCTCATGATAGTCCAGCCGCAGGTCGCCTTTATCTGATTTGTCGGTGAACGGCGCTTCGTACGCGTAGTCATTCGTGTTCAGGCCGGTGCTCGCAAGTCCGCTCACCGGCAGCGCGGTTATCTCCTTAAAATACGTCAGGATCTGCGCCGAAAGCGGATTGATCGCTCCCTGCGGAATCGCTGTGTTCGCAGGGTACACGTCCCCCGTAATCGGATTCTTCACCGGAACCACCAGGATCCCGTTCAGCTCGTTCTGTGTGGGCAGCGAATAAACGGTCAGTGGTTTCAGCGTCTGACGGAACCCCTCCCAGTCGAGAAAATAAAACAGCTTGTCCTTGACAATCGCGCCGCCAACGTTAAGCCCGTATTGATTTCGGTTGAAGGCCGGTTTCTTAAATGAAGTGACGCCCCCCGTATTGCTCACGAGGTTGGGCTTGAAGAATCCTGCAGCGTTCAAGTCGGTATTACGAAGAAACTCGTAAGCTGTGGCATGCAGGCTATTCGTGCCGCTCCTCGACGACACATTCACGGTGGCGCCCGAGCCGCGCCCGTATTCCGCGTTTTCGTTGTTGGTTACCACATCCCACTGCGCCACCGAGTCCGGCGGAACAGCGATAATCTGGTTGTCGAATCCCTGGTTGCTTTCGCCGTAGGCGTTGTTGTCCAGCCCATCCAGCAGGAAGTTGTTGAACATGCTGCGCTGCCCGTTGACGTTATATGAGCCGGCGCGCACCAGGCTGTTCACCGAGCTTGTCATCGCCGCGGTCGGCGCCTGCCGCGATCCCGGTACCAGCGCAAGCAGGTCGGAGTAGTTCCGGGTCACCAGCGGAAACGCCGCGGTCTGGTAGCCGGTCACGTTTTCGCCGTTTTCGCTCGACTCTGTCTGCAGTTGCAGCGCTACATCGCTTACTTCCACGGTTGTGGAGTTCTTGCCAACCTGAAGTGTAAGATCGATGCGCTGCCGTCCGCCCACGGAAACCGTTACATTATCGGCTACCGCCGTGCTGAAGCCCTCGCGCTCGGCGGAAATCTTGTAGATGCCCGTACGCAGCGACGGAGCTTCATATTCACCCTGGCTGCCGGAAGTGGTGGTAAAGACTACACCTGTAGCCTTATTGAGTACAGTAATTTTCGCGCCAGAAATAACGGCGCCCGTCGAGTCCTGAATCACTCCAACCAGAGTTCCGGTGTCATATTGCGCATGAATTGCGTGCTGACCAAAGACGAGTAGTAGAACACCCGTCAATAGAGCGAGCATGTGCTGAGTTTTCTGAGCTCTTCGCATATCGCGAGCGTAGCTGGAAATCAGTTACATTTCGGTGATAAGATGATGAACGGCCTGTGAATTGCTCTTCAATTGGGATCCGGATTTCCCATACAGCTGTGGATAACCAGCAAATCAGTAAAATCCAGATTATAGTCAGGCTGATTCCAGCAGACGTCGAAGCAGAAGCTTCTTTCGAGACGTTGTCCGTGCGGTTGCAGTCTTGCCATTCGATATGGAAACATTCGAGAGCAAAAAGCCGGAAGCTCTCTAGGAATGCTGCACGCGGCGTCGAATAAGTCCTTCACGTCGTTGGTGACGTTGAGCTGGACGGTGTGCACTTTAGCCGTCGCGCGGTGGAAGCTCTGCGCAACTCCACGACCGCTTATGCGCGCCTGAGTTGACGAAGCGCGATCTCATCGTTCATGCCGTAACCCCCGCGAGTAGGGGTGAACTTTCGGCCCTGCGATCAGAGCATCTATGACCGATCATTGAAAGCGTAAGCACAGCAAACCATCTGGATTTCAAAATCGCTTTTCTGCGGGCTGCTGCTGCCTTACTGGCGGTGGACGATCAAAAGCTCTGCAAAAGAAAGTCACGAGCGTGGGCGAGCACCGTGGCCCGCACTGGAACGGGAAGGATGCGGGCGAGGGCAATCGTCCCGACCATGGTTGAAAAAATTACAAAAAAAGCCCGCTCTTTGTCCGCAGTCCGCCGGCCCGGCATAAACGGCTGCATGCGGTTCTTGTACTTCACAAGTTCCGCAACAATCGGAGCCTTCATTCCCGGATCTACCCTCGCCAGTTCGGGTGCGAGTAGCGGCAGCGGGCAGCCACGTTCGGGATGTTCACACATTTCCGGTCGGAGGTAGGTCTTCACAATAGCCTTCCACGCCTCGCCTGGCGGCGCTTGTTCTGCAACGCGAGAAAGGGTGTTGGCGATCTCCCCGAAGCCGTCGCGCAAAGACTCCAGGAGAAGTTCGTCCTTACTCTCGAAATGCTTGTAAAAACCTCCGTGGGTCAGGCCTGCGTCGCGCATAACCGCTGAAACCGCGGCGCCATTCAAGCCTTCGACGCGAACGCGCCGCGAGGCATCCTTCACAATCTGCTGGTGGATTTCCGTTTTATGTTCGGGCCGGTAGCGCATGAGTGATTATAGGATGCCGGCAATTATCCCACGGCTCGATTCATATTTCCGGCTGCCAAAATTTCCGAATCAATAGGATTATATACATCATCCTATGCTCTAAAAGGAGAACTTCTGATGTCTCAATCAACCTTGGATCTGGTCAACTCCGTCGTCACGATGGCGGCCATCGCAATCGACCTCGTTGCGTTTACCCAGGCGCTTTCCCGGTCCCTTCTGGACCGCCTGGTAATCGCCACCATCGGCGGAGGCTGGGTCGGCCTGGCCGTGATTCTCGGCGCAACCGGGCGACTGGCCTACGCGCCAAATTCTCCCGTGCCGCTGGTCGGCGTTATGTTCGCGACGCTGCTGCTGGCGTTCGGCGTGCCGGCGCTGACCAGCAGAAAGGTGCGCGCCTCCCTCCTCGCAATTCCGCTCCAACTGCTCATCGGTTTGAACGTGATGCGCATGCTCGGTGTCTTATTCTTGCTGGACTTCCTCGCAAAAAGCCTGAATGGACCGTTCCCGTTCATCGCAGGTCTGGGTGATATAACCACGGGCGCGCTGGCCATTCCTCTCGCGCTGCAGGTTGCCCGTTCCAAAGCAACGTCGCTGCGCGCCATCGCGGGATGGAACGCCTTTGGAGCGCTAGACCTCGTTGTAGCCATTGGGCTCGGCATCACCTCGGCGGCGGGAAGCCCACTGCAACTGATCCATGCCGGTGTCGGCTCGCAGGCGATGCAGTACTTGCCGCTGTGCCTGGTGCCCACGGTGCTCGTGCCGTTCTACCTCGTGACGCACGGGATTGTCGCCGCGCAACTTCGAGTACGCGCCAAGTCCGCCTAGCCGGAGCGGCCACGCCAGGCCTCAGTAACCCAGATGACGAAGGGCCATCTTCGCCGTCCGCTTGAGTTGCTCTTTCGTTGAACCATTTGCTGCCTGAATAGAAAGACCGGCGAGGATCGATGAGATATACCTGGTGTAGTCGTCCACATTGATCCCCTTCGGCAGCTCTCCGCTTCTCCGCGCTTTGAGGAGGCGTTTCCACATTGCGAATTCATATTATTTTCGTATTTCCGTCATAAGATCTCTTGCCGGCTTCGCATCCACGCTGCAGCCCACCGCGCCCGCCAGCGTCATACAAGTAAGAATCCACCGGCAGAGCCGGTGGATTTACAGTTGCTGGCGCCTCAAAGGGGCGTTTTCGCAACTGTCAGAAGCAAAAGCAAGAACAAAAGCAAAAGCCTCGTACTGCTGTCTTCACTGCAGCAGCACAGGCAATTCAAGCGAGAACATACTCCCGGAATCCTCAAAGTTCTACTGCCACCCCAGCAGAGCCGGGGGATCTCCCTTTTGGATTAGGCTCGGCAATGGAGCGAGTTCGATCCCCAGATCGAACCGCTGGCAATCACCAAAGGAGCCGGAGGCAAGGTGCGCGTCCGGGTGCACCAACTCGTTAAGAGCCTCCAAGGGGATATTTTGTCAGATAGAGAAGTGCTCCACGTATTCACTGTGAATACAGGCCTGATCGCAGCCATGGACCTTGGGGACGACGCCGATGCAACCTCTCGCCCATCGGCCGCATTTGCACATCGACCCTGACTGGCCACCCGCCTTGATACGTCTATTTCATTGGCAAAGCAAAACTGGCGTTCATGAAGCCGGCGGCGACAAGAATCGGAAGGCTCGTTGCCAAGCGTGTCATGTTGCCCCGCTTTTATTTCTCGGGTGGAACCTACGCGCCCATCGAGATTCTTTTGGCGCTGCGAGACAAGTATTCCGCTTCATTCCGTCCCTCCCGCGGATTCAGGCTCAAAGTTCAACCGGACAGTGAGCACCTGATACGGTTTGAATGTCAAATCGACATGGTTCGCGGCAACAGGCAGTACGCGCAAGTTATCCTCAACCGAATCGCAGAGGTTGGCCGAACGGATGGTCGCGTAGGGACTCGTCACCGCGACATTCTCCGTCCGTCCGGCGAGTTCTTTGAGCCGGAGGATAGTTCCTTTGCCGATTTCGGCAAGCTTCCATGTAACCAGCGCGACGTTCGGATTCTGGATCTCCAGCAGGCTTGCTCCTGTTGCAGGCAGTGGCGCTGGGGGATCACCGATTTTTTCCTGGGCGGCGATCCGCTCCATTGCCGGCGCCTCCATGCTTTCCCACCCCAAGCGACTCAACGCGGCGGGGTCGAATTGCGCCGCGCTCATCAGCACATAGCGGAAGGTGAAGGTTCCACCCTGACCTGCGCGGTAATTCGTGTGCCAGTAGTTATTCATTACATAGGAGAAGAGCGTCGAGCTTTTGGGATGAAATTCTCCCGGCCACAGTCCGCGATTAATGTCGCCAAAGCTGGCCAGCGGCGCATCGATGGGCACAATGCCGACAGTCATGCTCGCGTCGTGCACCGCCATCCATTTGTGAATGCTGAACCACTCCAGGCTGCCGCCCTTTAATAGGCCGTGCGCGGGGTCCACCCATCCTTGCTGTATGCCATAGGCAAATTCCGGTTGACTTACTGCCGTGGGAAAAGCAACGTACACTCCTTCTTTCGCCGTTGTATAGTCCTTCTTGATGGTGTAGATGAACTCGATCTTCTTCTGTTCGTTGAACAGCAGGATGGTCAGGTCGATCCCGGGAGTGTTGAAGTCGGAACTTCGCAGTTTGATCTTGTAGCCCCACGGTGTCTGCTGCGTGCCCAGATATTCGCCGTTCGCGGCCGCGTGGATGGTCAGGCGAGCGGCGGGAAGCGCGGGTGTCGGATGGATCATCCGCGTCCCTTCTCCGCCGGTGACGTATAGGTACTGCCCGAACGCATAGGGGCTGCTTGTGCTGACCAGTTCCTTCTGTAGCTGCTTGTCGAAGATGCTTTTTACCGCGCCGCTTGCAGAGTCCACGGTGATCCGGTAATAACGGTTCTCGATGACCGGATTGCCGCTCACGGGCGCACGTGCGGGTTGTGCCTCCGGCGCTTGCTCGATGGCATAACATTTGTATCCAACCGCAGGCAGATTGCGGGCCAGGAAGCGCAGGTGAAGAAAGTTTTCCTTGTCCCACATTACTTCCACAGGCACGTCCCGATGGGTCGTCAGATCGACCAATCGTTCGTGCATTGGCAGATCCATTTGCATCAGCGCGTCACGCGTCCAGTTGAGAGGATTGAACACAATAAGCGTCCCACCCGGAACATGGATCCCGCGCGCCAACTGGCTAAGTGCGCGCTCGCGCAAGTCGGCAATCTCGAAATGCGCCTGGTTTGCATAATTGTCCTTCACGGCCAGTTGCCGGACTGCCTCTTCGCTATCAGGTTGCGAGATAGAATTGCCGGCGCCCCAGGTATGTTCGGCGAAGAGAAGAATATTATTCCATGCGTTCTCGAGCTCCGCCTTCGGTGGATGATCATTGGGATTTAAAATATGCGATACGGTCGAAGCAATCTCCGCACGAAGCACGTCGCTTTGATTCTGCCGGTCTTCCGCTGCGTAGTAGGCATCGGAACCGATTCCATCTTCCCAATACGGCCCCATCTCGCCTTTATAGGTCGGTAACTCGGAACCATAGCGTGCGTCGATATAGCGAAAGAAATCGGCAAAAGTCGCGTACTGGAGCTTAGGATAGGCATATGCCTGGCCCCAGGTGGGACTGAACGTTGCCAGCTGCGGATGCAGCGCCGTGTTTTCAAACTGCGCGCCATACATCATCACCGCGTCCGGTTTGTATCCGGGCCGGTCATAGGGCGCGAGAAACTCCGGCAGCGATCCGCGAATGATAGCGTTGGTCGGCTCGACAGTGAAGAATCGCCATACTTGCGAGTAGCTCCACGAATACCAGAACAGCACTTTCTCCCCGTCCGGGCCTTCCCACCAGAAAGGGGATTTCTCGTTCCACTGCTCGTGCATCAGAACCGGTGCACGGTCCTGGTTTCCGCCCGCGGCCCAGTAATGAATGCCGGCGCTGGCCAGCACCGAGGGATAAGCGCCTGTATACGAAGGAACGTCGGTGGTGGTTGCGTAGTCAAAAGGCAGCCCATACCTGCGTGACATACTTTTGGTGTAGTACAGAGAGCGGTAAAGAGTTTCGAGCGAAGCATAGCCCGTGAGCAGGTTGAAGTAATCCGCCGGCAGACCCATCTTCCCGCTCCGGATAAGTTGGAGAATCTCATCCTGTTCCGGCTTCGACCGCGATTCCATCAGTTGCTGCAGGTTCCAGGAGCCGTCGGTCGAAAAGCGGAAATCGGGATGGTCCATGATAAGCTTTGCAGCTTCGACTAGCGTGTGCGCCTGCCCTTCGGCGACCTTCCCCTGATAATCCGTGTAGCCGATATCGACGTGCGTGTGCGGGACGACAAAGACAGTCCACTTCCTCTCCGCGATCAGCGGCAGGCTGAAAGAATGGTGTCCTCCTGAAGTGACCTTAAGACGCGCCGTTGTCATTCCCTGCCACTCGGGAACGTCGAACTCGACACGCTTTTCGCCAAAGCCGCCGCCTTCACTGATAACGGCCTTGCAGCTCACGCCATTCACTGTGAGGACCGCTTCGCCCGCGGGGATGTCTCGATGGAAGCGCAGATAGGCGTCCACCATCTCAACCAGTTTGCCGCCCTCCTCGCGATAGAAGACGGTAGGAACCAGTTCGGCGCGCACCGCGCTCCGGTCATATTTTGCCCGCGCATCGTTTGACAATCCGATAAAGTCGTAGCGCAGAACGCCATCGGATATAGATGCCCCCGCTGCAGATGCCTCAAGTTCGGTGGGAGTTAAAACCAGCGTGTTCGTGCCCTTTACCAGGTATTGCGTGGGCAGCTCAATCGTGAGCACGCCGCCAATAGAGCTTGTGCCGTTATAAATGGGTTGGGTACGCAAATGGTAAAATCCCTTGTGACCGTTGACGGCCACCTGCAGGTCGGGAACCCTCAAATACCCGGTAAGCAGAGAGACCTTCAGAGTGAAAACACCGCGCGGAGCAGAATCCAGAGGAAAGCGAATCTCGTAGTTGGCCCCAACCTGCTCGAGCGCCGGCCAGTCGCGGCTCCAGTCGCTCTTGCCCACCTGATAAAGGACGTGCGCGGCGGGGACGGCCTCGAACTCCAGATCAGAGTAATCGAGTTTGCCGATTTGCCAAACGACTCTTGTCTGGCTGAGCGCGGGCAACGCGAAGAGAGCTGCGGTAAACCCGAACAATCCCAAAGCTGCTCGAAAATACTTCATCTATTGCTCCCTTTTGAATGATGTTGTTCTTCTTGAACCCTGACGAGATCGCAAACCGTGATGCTGCGGGCAACTCTGCATCGCCAATCAGACGGTTTGGCCAGAGATTCCAGATGCGCGCGGTTGCGTTGAGCTACGGCCAGTAAGGCGGCAACTGGAAGACCTCAACGTGAAGGCGATGGGCTTTGAATCAGGCGTAGGTCTCCTTCTTCTTGTGGTAGGACGCATTGTCCTGGATCAGAATAGATGCAATGGCGGCGCTTGTAGAAGGCGGGGAGTAGGACATGCTCCAGGAGCGCCAGATACCTGATGTTCTATCACTGCTGGTCGGGGAAGCAGCGAAACACTGAGTAATTTCCCGATTGAGCCAAAATCTCACCGCTCTCGCCCGTCCCGTCTGCTTTGCCCTTGCCGCCGAAAGGTGGCAACCGCCGGGAGGCTTGTTCAAATCGGAAATAGGGATGAAAAAACAGCGCCGCGTGCATGCTGCCGCTGCCTTCGGCCCCAAGTCAAGCCCCCCAGCGCAAGAAATTTTCTAACTGTCTGCAAATAAAGGGAAAACTCTCAGAGCCCATTTGCCGATTAATTCTTGGGTTCAGCTACGCTTGAAGCTTGCTCACAGAAAAGGCCAGAGATGCACGGGTTCAAGTTGCCAGGTCTTTGAACGGTCCTCACCCCAGAATGCACCCCCCACCCCCTATGTAGCGCAATTTTATTGCCGAACTTTTGCGTCACCTCGCAGGTCTCTGCGAAGGTCGGAGAACTCAAAGTCGGGCAGATCCCTTCTATAACCGCATCATTTGACTGCTTTGGCCTGTCCCACCTGCATCGCTTTTGCCGTGTACAGATGGCAGTCGCCCATCGTTTGCTTAAACCGGAAATAGGGATGAAAGAACAACGCCGCACGGGCGTTGCCGCTGCCTTCGGCCAAGTCGTTGAGCCATACGTCGTCGGGTTCGGCATGGTTGTGGATGTGCAGCCAGAAGCCTTTGTGCAGACTGGCCAGCAGGCCGCCGGCGATCTTGAGATAGGCGACTGATTTGATATTGAGGTCGATCATCTCGCCGGTCTGTTCGTCGATGGAGATGGTGCCCTGCATGACCCTGGCGAAGCGCTGGATCAGATTCCTGGCGTGAAACCGCGGGTTGGGGACGATGTCGTAGTAGAGGATGCTGCGGCCGTTCTCCATCTTGCGTCGGCCGTTGGCGAGCATCATGGCTTCGACCAGATCCTCAATCTGTTGGTTCTGCCTGTCGGCTTCCTTTGCCGCTGTAGCCTGATTGCTGTATTTGAGGGTCTCTTTCATCACCTCATCGTCCTGCTTTTTAACTTCACCGGGCGAGAGGTCGCGGCCGTCTTTGGAGAGTACGCGGTCGATGGGGATGCCGTTGACGAAGAATTGTTCGTCTACTTCGGACTTAACCTTCTTGACATTGCCGTTTTTGTCAGTTTCTGTTGTCGTCTCGCTCACCCGGCATTCGTAGCGCTCCTGTTCGGCGGCCAGCTTCTTCTCGCTTGCCAGGGCGCGCTGCAGGAGTTGGCTGGGATCGGGAAGCGGTGCGTTGAGCGCCGGCACGGTTTGCGCCTGACACCAGGCGCCGGCCAGAAGCATTATGGCGATGAGGGCAGAACGCAAGAGACCACCTCCTCTCTTGCGGGTACGAGGCCAAATCAGATGGGGTTCCGGCCCGGAACGAGTGTGGGGGCGGCTCGCGATATAAAGCCAGCGGCTTATCCG
>JASHOY010000475.1 GCA_030038435.1 Acidobacteriaceae bacterium
TGTGGTGAACATCCCGGCGGGGTTTACGCGGGAGCTATTGCGCGGCGAACACCCCTCGGTAATGATCGAAGCCGACGCCACCGATCCCACAGCCACGGCCAATGCGCTGGCCGCGGTGAACGGCATCGCGCAGTCAGTGATTAGCAAGGAATTCACCGGCCCCCTGGCGATTCTGCGCGCCAAGCCGGCTCCGTTCAGCGTCGCCGTGCACCAGCTTTACAATCCCGAGGACGTCACGCAGTACAACGTGGTGCCGGGACTGATGGGAGTGATTCTGACGCTGACGATGGTGCTGATGACGGGCCTGGCGATTACCCGCGAGCGCGAGCGCGGCACCATGGAAAACCTGCTGGCCATGCCGGCTACACCGATTGAAGTGATGAGCGGCAAGCTGATTCCTTATATCGGGATCGGTCTCATTCAGGCGACCATTATTCTGCTGGCGGCGCGCTATGTTTTTCGGGTTCCGTTCTTCGGCAGCGTAGGCGCTGTATATCTTTCGGCGCTGCTGTTCATTGCGGCGAATTTGACCGTGGGCATCACGTTTTCTTCGCTGGCGCGGAACCAGTTGCAGGCCGTGCAACTGGGGATTTTTTATTTTCTGCCCAACATTCTGCTCTCGGGGTTCATGTTTCCCTTCAAAGGAATGCCGGGGTGGGCGCAGGCCTTCGGCAATCTTCTGCCGCTCACCTATTTCAACCGGCTGGTGCGGGGAATTCTTCTCAAAGGGAACGGATGGGCGGATTCATGGCCGAGCGTGTGGCCGATGATGATTTTCACGGCGGCGCTGATGGGGATTGCGGTGGCCACTTATCGGCGGACGCTGGACTGAGAGGTACGGGATGCGCAGATCGGTCAGTGGAACGATGATCACGGCGGGCCTGGTGGCGATGCTGCTGGGGTTGCAGGCGTGCACGGTGGGTCCCAGGTATCATGCGCCGGCCGCGCCCGCGCTGACAACTTACACGCCGCGGCCACAGCCTGCACAGACAGTCGGCTGTACGGGCTCCGCAGGAGCTGCGCAACAGCTTCGCGCATCGGAGGCGGTTCCCGCGGAGTGGTGGACGCTGTTCCATTCAGCGCAGCTTGATGACATGGTGCATGAGGCGTTTCTGAACAGCCCGACGCTGGAAGCAGCCACGGCGCGGCTGCGGGAAGCGCAGGAGGAGGTGCGCGCGCGCGCCGGGGCGACGAGATACCCCACCGTCAGCGGCAATGCGTCAGCGCAAGGCGAGCAGCTCAACCTTGCGGCATACGGAATTCCCTTCCCCAACCCATCGCCTTTTGCGCTGCTCAACGGCTCGGTGGGCGTCAGCTACGCGCTCGATCTTTTCGGCGGCAACCGGCGGCTGGTCGAGAGCCTGCGGGCGCAGACGGAATATGAGCAGTGGCAACTGGAGGGCGCGCGGTTGATGCTGGCGGGCAATATTGTTGCGGGAGCCATCCGCCAAGCCGAACTGAACGCGCAGATTACGCTGACGGAGCAGATGGTGGAGGTTCGGCAAAACGAGCTGCACATTTTGGAAGAACGCAACCGTGCCGGCGGCGCATCAGAGGACGAGGTGCGGAATCAACGCCTGCTGCTGGCGCAGGCGCAGGCGGCTTTGCCTCCGCTGCGGCAACAAGTGGATATTGTGAATGACCAGCTTGCGGTGTTGATGGGCCGCGCTCCGGCAAGCGCTCCGATTCCTGCGTTGACGCTTGATGCACTGCGGCTGCCGCGGGAGCTGCCGCTGAGTTTGCCGTCATCGCTGGTGCGGCAGCGACCGGATATCCGGGCGGCGGAGTCGCTGCTGCACGAGGCCAGCGCCAATGTGGGCGTGGCGACGGCGAACCGGTATCCGCAGATTACGCTCACTGCGAGCGGGGGTGCGCTGGGAACCAGTTTCATCAGCGGCGGCGATATTTGGAATGCGGGAGTGGGGCTGGCGCAGCCGCTTTACAACGGCGGAGCGCTGCGGGCGGAAGAGCGGAGGGCGCAGGCAGCTTATGACGAGGCGGACAGCGAGCATCGGCAGACGGTTCTCGAAGCGTTTCAGCAGGTGGCCGACACGCTGAGCTCAATTCAGAATGACGCGCAAGCGCTGCAGTCGCGGAGCGCAGCCGCGGAGCAGTCCGAAGCCGCATATCGGATTGCCGGGGAACGGTATGGCGCGGGCGGAATCAGCCAACTGGCGTTGCTCGAAGCGCAACGCGAGCAGCTTCAGACTGCATTCGATCGCGTCGATGCGGCGGCATCCCGCTATAAGGATTCGGCGACGCTGTTTCAGGCGCTGGGCGGGGGATGGTGGAACCGCGATCCAACTTCTTCAGTCGTCACGCAAAAGGCGCAGTCGGCTGAACATTGATGCGCGTGGAATGGGCGCGTCCTCGATTTTGAGGGCGTGGCTAGCTTATGGCTTCCGCACCGGTTGCTTAATTTGAAGCGGCCGCCTGCTGCGCCGGCGGCAGGTATTGCGCGAACCAGTCCATGGTGCGGCGTTGGACATCATGAATGTGGTCGGGGTCGGCAAGGCCGTGGCCCTCGTTGGGATAAACCACCAACTCGGTGGGCACGCCGAGATCGCGCAGTGCGTGCCAGAACTCGAAGGATTGCGGAGCGGGGCACTCGCCGTCGCGATCACCGACCACCAGCAGCGTGGGAGTATGCGCCTGGCGGATGAAATTGATGGCCGAGCTTTTGGCATAGGCTGCCGGGTGATCGTAGACGCTGGCGCCGAAGTAGGGGATCATCCACTGGTCGATGGAGTTTTCGCCGTAGTAGCTGAGCCAGTCGGAGATGCCGGCGCCGGCAACGGCGGCTTTGAAGCGCCGGGTCTGGGTAATGGCGAACATGGTCATGAATCCGCCGTAGCTCCAGCCGGTGATGCCGACGCGATTGGGATCGATGGAGTATCTGGCCTGGACAGCGCTAACGCCGGCGAGAATGTCGCGCAGGTCTCCGTAGCCGAAGTCGTTGCGGTTGGCCTGGGTGAAGGCCTCGCCCTGGCCGAAGCTGCCGCGGGGGTTGGGTTGCAGCACAAAGTAGCCGAGCGCGGAAAAGGATGATGCGCTGAGCAGTCCGCCGGCGCTCCAGTAGCCGAGGACCGCGGCAGCGGGCCCGCCGTGGACTTCGACGATGAGCGGATATTTCTTTTGCGAATCGTAGTTCATGGGCAGCATGAGCCAGCCCTGTACATGAAAGCCCTCATCGGTCCATTCCAGCGAGACGGACTTGCCCCACTGGGGCATGACGCCATTGTTGAAGTGAGAGATTTGCGCTGCGCCGGGAAAGGCATCGCCGGGAGCGGCGGGATTTCCGGGCGTAGATGAGTAAAGCTCCATGGGGCTGGAAAAAGTGCTGCCTTTAAAGACAAACAGCGAGCGATCGGAGGTGGTGGAAAGCGCCCGTTCGAGCCCGCCGTTGCCGACGGTGCCGGGGAAGTCGAAGATGGGCGCGCCGGCGGATGCGGTGAGTTTGCCCAGGCGCGTGCCGCCGTGGAGAGTGAGTTGCACCAGCCGGCATCCGCCGCCGGCGATTTCGTCGACGAAGAGGCGATTGTTGCCGGCCCAGGTGAGCCATGAGGGGGTGGAGGCAAGGCGCGGAGTCAGGTCGCGAGGCTGGCCGCCTTTTGCGGAGACGATCCAGACATCGCCCCCGGTGACTCCCTGGTCGCTCATCAATCCGCCGATGAACGCGATGCGTTTGCCGTCGGGCGACCAGCGTGGGACGGCGATTTGCAGGTCGTGCAGGGCGCCGGCGACGGTTTGGGGATCGAGGATGACTCGTGGCGAGGAGGCGAGCGCCTGCGTATAGAGCCTGGCCACCCACCAGTTGTTTTCGCCGGGCGGGTTGGCGGCGATGTAGGCCAGCGATTTCGAATCCGGCGCCCAGTCAAATTCGTAAACGTGGAGATTGGCAGGCGAAATCAGCGCGGGAGCGGCGGGCTGAGAGGCATCGGCCTGGACTACGGCGATGCGCTGCACCTGACTGTGCGTCTCGCCGATCACGCCGGTGGCTGGAGCTTGCGCGGCAAGGGCACCTGCCGGACGCATCGATCCCGGGACATAGAGGAAGGCGATCTGCTTACCATCGGGCGAAAAGGCCGGCATTTGCACGTAGCCGTGCAGCTCGGTGAGTCTGCGCGCGGGCTGGCCGTTGAGGCGGGAGATGTAGAGATCGTCCTGGGTGCCGGTGCTGGCGCAGTCGGAGAGAAATGCGACGGCGTTTGAATCCGGCGCCCAGGCGACGGAGCCCTCATCGCAGCTCTGGCCCGGCTGCGCGGCGGTGACCACCTGGGTTTTGGTCAGGTTGTGGAGCGGGGCAAGGAGGATCTGCGAGCCGCCCGAGGTGCCTTCTGTCCAGATCAGGCGCTGGCCGTCGGGAGAGACTTCAACTTCGCCGATGAACATTCCGCCGTGAAGCCCCTGCAGCACGTTTTCGATGTGCTCCTGCTGAGCCGTCGAGAGGGGACGCGGATCTTGGGCCCGGGCAGAAGAATTGCAAAAGCTGCCGGCAGACCACAGGAGAAAGGCGAGCAAGGCAGAAAAATGGGCCTTGCGAAAAGAAGCAAACCGCATGGAGGAAATGCTATCAGCAACAGGAGAGCTGCTCAGAATTCACTGTGGCGCTGTCTTGCAATGGTTCAGCTACGGCGCTTTTTCCTGCGCAGTCATCTCCGTACCGCTTTGCGCAAAGTCGAAGCGCAGGATCCAGGTGCTGGGAACAGGATGGCCGGCGACCAATGGAGGATGGAATTTCCATTTGCGCGCGGCATCAAGGGCACGATCGGCAAAATAGCGGCTCGGTCCGCGCGTTTCGAAGGAGGCGTCGGAGACGTTGCCGTCTGCATTGACCCGGACACGCACTTCGACACCGACGTCGCCGCGAATCGTGTTGACGGCGCCCTGGGAAACGTCAGGCAAGACGCGGTTAAGGACTGCGCCCTTAAGGGTGGTTGCGCCGGAATCGCCGGAGCCCGGAGCAGGGACCGTCGCCTGCGCGGTTGCCGATGGGCCGGCGGCAGACTTCGCACGGTGCGCGGGGTGGTGAACGGGAATGAAAGTCATGGCCGCGATTGCGGCGATGAGGATCAGCGCGGCCGTGGCAAAGACGGTGAAGCTTTCATCCACCGAGCGCCGCGCGCCGGTTTTTGCCGGCGCAACCATAACCGGAGCGGGCGGAACAAGCGGAGCTGACGCGCTTTTGGCAGCGGGCGGTGCGGCAACAACAGGAGGCGCCGCGGGAGGCGCAACGCGGGGAAGGGGTCGCGGTTCCGTGCTCCTGAAGATGGGCTGCGGGCCTGTTTTGGCGGAAGGCGGCGGTGTGCTCTTAGCGCCAGCCTCTGTTTCCGGAAGCGGCGCCAGTTGGGACAGGGCTTCAGTGAGAGTGCATCGGCGCGCGGGGTCGACGTGAAGGCACTGGCTCGCAATGTTCAAAAAGGGCTGCGGCAAAGTCTGTGGAATCTCCGGATCATCGAAACTGCTCCGGTCCCATTGTGGGGGATGCTGAGTGAAGGCTTCGACCAGAAGCATACCCAGCGACCACACATCGGCGGCCGGCGAGATTCGATCGGTCGCGCCCGGCGCGTCGTAAAATCCGGTTGCCGGAAAGGGCGTGCCGTGCGGGCCCGCGGGCTGTACGCGGTCCACGGACAACTTCAGCTTATCGCCAACAACCATGATGTTTGACGGTTTGAGTCCGCCGTGCACCAGCCCCTGGACATGAAGCCAGGAAAGAGTTCCCAGAACGGGGTCGAGCATCTCTCTGATTTCGGTGATGCTCAGGGGGCGCGCCGGAAGGATCTCGGAGAGAATCTCTTCCGAGTACTCCGTAACCGTGTAGAGAAGTTCCAGCCCGTCAACGCGGCAGACGCCGGCGTGCAACAGCCTAATGAGGTGCGGATGGGAGAGATGGGTTGCGGCCGCCCATTGAGCCACGCAAACCTCGGCATTAGCAACTTCAGCGGGAATGAGCTTGATGGCGGCCTGCTGCGGCTCGTTGCCGTCGAACTGGGTGAGGAAGACGGCGCTTTGCCCGGCGGCGCCGAGCCAGCGTTGAAGAGTGAATCGCCCATCGATTACGCGGCCGATCCAATCAGTGCCAATCCATCCTGAAGTCATGTTGGAAACCATTTTATCGAAGCGGAATCGTGCAGGGCAGGTGAGGGCACGCACAATCGGCTGTGGCAAAGGCGAGCCGGCCTTCGGTTCGGTGGGGGAGGCGACGGTTATCAGCGATCCTGCAGGACTTCAATGGCTTCCCTGAGAGATTAATTGAGGACGGGAACAAAGTCGAGTGCGATCGAGCAGAATTCGGCGTTTGTCCAGAGAATCACACTGCGTTTCCGGTTGCAAACAGGTCTGCGGCGGCGCCACGGCGGGGTGTTAGACTCAGCCCATGCCGCGCGGACTTTTGATTACGCTCGAGGGATTGGATGGATCGGGAAAGACGACACAAGCCCAGCGTCTCGCCCGCTGGCTGACCCGCCGCGGAATTGAGCCGATGCTGGTGCGGCAGCCGGGCGGGACCGCGACAGGGGACCGCATTCGCGCCATACTGCTCGATTCCCGCTCCACCCACCTGGCCCCTATGACAGAGATGGCGCTGATGTTTGCCGATCGCGCGCAGGCCATTGCGGAGGTGATTCAACCCGGGCTCGATGCGGGAAAGATTGTGGTCTGCGACCGGTTCACCGACTCGACGGAAGCCTATCAGGGCGGCGGGCGGGAGCTCGGTTCGGCTGCGGTGCTGGAGCTGCACCGGCTGATCTGCGGTAATCTGCAGCCCGACCTGACGCTGCTGCTATTGCCGGGGTTGGAGGCGTCGCTGGCCCGGGCGCGGCGGCGCAACGGGCGCGTGGAAGAGCAGGCAGGCATCGACGAAGGGCGATTTGAGGCGGAGCAGGATGCCTTCTATCAGCGCGTATGGAAAAAGTACCGCGAGATTGCCGTCCGCGAGCCGGACCGGGTGGTGCTCATCGAGGGTGATCTTGGCATCGATGAAGTGCACGAGCAGATTGCGGAGGCCGTGGCGGAGCGGCTGGTGCTGCAGGAGCAGACGGCGTGACCGTGGTCAGGGATCAGGGGCAATTGCCCAGGATTAGGGAAAAGTGATCCGTAGCCCATGCACCGCGGTGGATGGCTGGCGAAAGGGAGTTGTCATCCGCAGTCCTGCGTGCACGAGGGCTTCTGCTTCCCCTGGTCATGGAAAGATCACACAGGATTGAGGCAGTCGCAGATGATGATTGCGCGGATGGAATCGGCAGATCAGCTCGGCCGGCCCCAGTCGCGATTGGGACCAATGTGAGCCAGCCGACTCCCGCCGCGCGACGGCGCAGCAAATGCGATATAGCGGCCAGCTAATTACGGCAACTCGGCAGTGACGTATTTGCAGACGGGACCAAAACGGCGTTTCTGGTCCCAAAGACAGGCGAACCTTCCGACCGGGCTTTCGTGTGCGCTGCCACGCCGCCCTCAGCAAATGCAAGCTATTTCCACGCGCCGATCAGGCGGCGCACCAGAATCAACTGGCCCACGTGGTAAGCGTTGTGGTCGGCGGCGAGCAGCGCTTCGCGAAGCACCGTCTGGCCGTCGCCGTGGGGAATGGGGACGAACAGGTCGATCGATTCGTCGGCGACCAGGTCACACAAGGCTTTGAGGTCGCGGCGGAAGGCGCGAACACTCTTGTCCCAGGCTTTGTCGTCGGGCGGCGCGGGCTTGGCCGGCCAGTAGCCGGAGGGCCAGTCGGGGGACTGGTGTTTGGGATCGCGCGAGAATTCGAGAATGTCCCATTGCGCGATGCGCAAATGCTCGAGGAGCTGCCAGGGCGAGTGCCCGGCGCCCTTCGGCGTTTTGCCGCGGAGTTCAGGCGCCAGATTCTTTACCGCGTCGTCGAAGGTGGCGTGGGCGTTGCCACCGGTGAGCAGGTTGATGACATGCTGGCGCAGAGCGGTGTCAGTAGCAGGCATGGCGGATTTCCCTCCGTGCGGTTGTGACGAACACAGCCTTTTGTCAGATGAAGTGATTCGCGCAAGGGAAGAAAAGATGCGGACTCCGCGCCGACCTTCGCCGAGAACTGGCTCATTCCGGCGTTTCGTCGCTGAAGATTTGCTCGATGGGCATTGCGAAGAGCCGCGCCAGTTTGAAGGCGAGGGGCAGGCTGGGATCGAATTTGCCGGTTTCGATGGCGTTCACCGACTGGCGCGAAACCTCGAGGCGCTGGGCGAGATCGGCCTGCGACCAGTTGCGCTCCGCACGCAGAACCTTCAGGCGGTTCTTCACCGGTACCTCCAGCGCAAGATCACTGAAGCGAGCATGAAAACCACGAAAAACAGAGTCTGCGCCGACCCGATGCTGATCCTCGGGACATGAGTGAACTGTTCAAGGCTTACCGAAAATGTGATCGCGGTAAGCGTCGCGCCGGTGCTCCACAGCAATGCCCACACTCTGAGCGATTTCTGGAATTCATCTGTCTCTTCGCGGAGGTAAAGGGCAAAAATGACCACCGCCGCGATCATCGGCAGCGATGCGATGGCGGCGCAAACGACGCCCAGCATACCCGTGGGATGAAGATGAAAGTGGCTCCATCCTACGATGCCCAGAAGCACGATGAGCATCAATGGCATTAAAACGAAGAGTGCGCGATCTTCAAGACGGTATTGGGCCGGACTGCTGACGTGGCGTTTCATGATTTGTTTCCTTTACATTTAGACATGGTAACCTTACAACTAGCTTCGCATTATGTCAAGGAGAGTTGACAAGTTTGGCGCTTTGACCTTTTTGCCATCTAAGCAGAAAATATGACCATAGTCTTTGACTATGGGAGGACTGCTATGATCTCCATCGGCGCCGGCGAGTTCAAAGCCAAATGCCTCCAATTGCTCGATGAGGTGGAAGCGACCCGCGAGCCTATCGTTGTCACCAAGTTCGGCAAACCGGTTGCGAAGCTGGTCCCTATGCCCCCGGCGATCGGGCTGCGGGGAGCGCTCAAGGGCAGCGTGCTCCACGAAGGTGACATCATTTCGCCGCTCGACGTTGAGTGGGAAGCAAACAGGGAATGAAACTCCTCCTCGACACGCATGTTCTGGTCTGGCTGCTTGAAGATTCATCTCGCATATCAGAGGCCATTTATACGCAACTGCAGCAGGCCGCCAGCGAGGATCAGCTACTGGTTTCGGCAATAACACCGTGGGAGATTGGCCTGCTCACTGCCCAAGGAAGACTCAAGCTTAAGCGCGAGGTCTTGGAGTGGCTTGAGGCTGCGCTGGGTTTGCCGGGAATTCATCTTGCGCCTCTCTCGCCGGCAATCGCGGTGGCCAGCACTCGCCTGCCCGGCGAGATCCACAGCGATCCCGCCGACCGTATACTGCTGGCCACCGCCCGCCACACCGACGCAACCCTCGTAACTGCCGACCAGCAGCTTCTGGACTATTCCGCGCAGGGCTTCGTGAAATGCATGCCGCCCGCGTGACCCTGCTCTGACAAGCGGCGCTGCAACGAATACACTCAATTCGTGGGCTTCCAGCAATTCTTAGGCAATGCGGCGACGGTTACGCACCTGCGGGAGAGCATTCGTGCCGGACGATTTCCGCATTCGATGATCCTGGCCGGCCCGCGGGGGGCGGGCAAGTATACGCTGGCGCTGATGCTGGCACAGGCGGTGAACTGCCTGAACCGCGCGGAAAGCGACGGGCTGCCGGACTTCTGCGCAGAGTGCTCGAACTGCGTGCGCATCGGCGAAGCGGCGGACCTCGAGGCACGCGTATGCGAAGCCGTAGCCGCGCGCGAGGAGATGCGCGAGAGCGACAAGCGGGAGACGCGCATTCTCATCCAGACGCATCCCGACGTGCTGATTATCCCGCCCGATCCGCCGCAATTGCTGATCAAGCTGGGCCAGGTGCGGCAGGTGATCCACTCGGCGTATTACCGGCCGCCGGGGGAGGCACGGCGCGCATTCACGATTTTTACTTCCGGCGCATTTATGAAAGAGGCGGCGAACAGCCTGTTGAAAGTGCTGGAAGAGCCGCCGGAATATACGTCGCTGATTCTGCTGGCGGAGAATCCGCAGGAACTGCTGCCGACGATTCGCTCGCGAGCAGTGGTGCACCGGCTGGGAGCGCTGCCCTCAGCGGAGCTTGAGGCGCTGCTGGCCAGGCGGCGGCCGGAGCTGAAGGCAAAAGAACGAGCGCTGGCGGCACGACTGGCTGAGGGTGCAGTGGGACGGGCTTTGTCACTCGATCTGGAGAAATGGTTGGCGAGCCGGCAGGACGCGCTAGTGATTCTGAAAACCGCGCTTGGCGATCCGGACTACTCGCAACTTTTCCGGGCGACGGAGAGCTACCGCGCGGGAGCCGAAGGGCAGGAGAAGACAGTGAACCTGCTGCGCGCGCTGGGCAGCCTGATCGAAGACCTGTTGCTGGCAGGCGCGGGGACGCCGCACCTGGTGCGCAACGTCGACTTAAGCACGGAACTGGAGCGAATGGCAGAGGGGCTTAGCCTGGACTGGATCGAGGGCGCGGCACGCGCGCTGGTGCAGGTGGAGCAGGGCATGCGTCGCAACCTGCTGCGCTCTCTCTCGTTGGACGCGATGGCGGTAAGCCTGGAGCGGGCAGGCGCCTGAATCGTTTGTATCGGCTCCGTACTCGGCCGCAGGATCTCAGCTTTCACTGAGCAGCGGCGGCTCAAATTCGGCTTCCGATTTGGCGGTCTTGGCAACTTCGAATTCTGCAATGGCGCGGGCGATCGACCTCTTCAGCTCAATAAACGCGGGATCACGGGCATCGAATTCGCCGGATTGCTCGATTCGTTCTAGAGTCGCACAGAGAACGTCGATGATCGTCGGCGGGGAGATATTGGTAGACATATATTATAAGGGCCCAAGATCGGGTCCACTCCTGGAGCTTAATCAGATAGGATGCGGGATTACCGAACGCGGTTACCGGTGAGAGGAAAAAAACTAAGGGCGGGCAACCATAGTTTGGAAACCAGGTTTTACCGAAGTAACGCATGCGCCCCTCGGCCGTCTTGCCACCCCCTGTCGACGACTGCATAATACAGAAGCAACCCCAATTACGATCCAGGCATCTTCACTGAGGAACAGCACACCGAATCAACCGCGGGAAGCGGCGTTCCGATTGATTGTATGCCAGTGTGCATTCGTGTCTCTCTGGCGCGGGGTGCGCGGATCCGGGCATTTCAATTGCTGAGAGCAGCGCCAAACGCGCGGACGGGGAGAAGCTGCAACGATCGCGGGCGACTGGGGCGCTTGCAAGCACGGTACGGAATTATGGGCCAGTTTTCCCTGACGGAGGGATGAATTGAAATGAACGTTACAGCAGGAACACCTTTGCACCACGTGCAAGGAAACGTGGCTCCGTTGCGCATGCAGCGACGAAACCGCAAGACTTCCCCGATCTCGACTCCTTTTCGCTTTCCTGCCAACATGGTTGAAATAGACGCCCCCTATCGGCACGCAGAGCTTTTCTATTTGCAGAAGCAAATCCAGTCACAGACGCCGATGGTCATCGTGATGGAGGACGGCGAGCTGGTGGAAGGATGTATCGAATGGTATGACCGTAATACGCTCAAGATCCGCGGCCGGTGGAAGACGCTGGTTTATAAATCCGCAATCAAATACATGTACAAACTGGGCGATACGGGCAGGCAAGCGGTAAATCCCTGACACTCAATTTTGGCGTGGATGCGCCGCCTTGCGCAGCCGGTCGACGACGGCAGCGCCGATTCCCTGCCCTGACGGCAACGGACAGACAATCACTGTACATCCGCGAGCATCGAGCGACCGCAGGCCGGCGTAAAGATTGCGCGCCAGCTCTTGGGGAGCGTTCAAATGACCCCAGGAGAAGATTTCCGCGCGCTCTGCGGGCGGGGCCAGTTCGCTGGGAAGCAGAATCCCGATCGTCTCCCCGGGCAGGGATGCGATGGCCTCGACGATGCGGCTGCTGAGCTCGCCGACAGGAGCTTCGAGCAAAATGAGGCGCGCATTGGGCGCGTAATGGCGCAGGCCGAGGCCGGGCGAAGCCAGTGGCTGCGCCGGCATTTCTGTCAGCGGAGCACCGGAAACCATCACCACCGCGCCGGCTATCTTGCGTATCTGTTCCAAGGTCACCGCGCCGGGGCGATAGATAACCATCGGCGTCTGGCAGGGATCAACAACCGTCGATTCAACTCCATGGAGGGTGGGTCCGGCATCGAGCACGGCGTCGATGCGACCATCGAGATCATGCAGAACATGGTCCGCAGTGGTGGGGCTGGTGTGGGCGAAGAGATTGGCGCTGGGAGCGGCAATTGGCACTCCGGCGCAGCGGATCAGTTCCAGTGCCACCGGGTGCGAGGGCATGCGCACGCCAACCAGAGGGCGGCCGGCAGTGATAGCGTCGGGCACGGCGCCGGAGCGCGGCAGCAGCAGGGTGAGCGGGCCAGGCCAGAAGGCTTCCATGAGCCACCTGGCTGCATCTGGAATCTCGCGGACCAGTGGAGAAAGCATCCCGTCCCGCCGAGCGGCCTGCCCGGAAGCAGGCGCGACATGGACGATGATCGGGTCCCACGCAGGGCGGTGTTTGGCGGCGAAAATGCGCTGCACGGCGTCAGGGTCGAGAGCGTTGGCGCCCAGGCCATAGACCGTCTCGGTGGGCATGGCAACCAGGCCGCCGGCGCGCAGAATGGCGGCAGCGCGGTCAATTGCCTTGACGGAGTCGGCAGAGTCAATACGTCCGGCATCGACCTTGAGACGAAGGGTCTTCACTTTTCTATTGTCGCTGTTCGCGCTGGTGCAGCCGCCAGGATCGCGAGAAGTAAGCGCAGCGGAATGGGCAAGGCGGGCGGGACGCGCAACGACCCGCGTGAAGCGAGTGGGGGAAGGCCGATATACTCACTGCTTAGATGGCTGTCGAAACAGAAATCAAATTTCGCGTGGCGGACCTGGCTCACTTAAGGCGGCGGCTGGAGGCGGCGGGCTTCGGGGTGGTCACGCCGCGGGCCTTTGAGAGCAACGTACTTTATGACACTCCGGACCGGCGCATGCGCGCGCGCACCGAGATTCTGCGCATTCGCAGCTATGACGGCCGCTGGGTGGTGACCCACAAGCGGCTCCCCGATGCATCGGCCGGCGAGGAACGGCACAAGCACCGCATCGAGACGGAGACCGAAGTTGCCGATGGCAAGGCGCTGGAAGAGATTCTCCTTTCGCTGGGACTGACGGCGGCCTTCCGCTACGAAAAATGGCGCAGCGAATGGAGCGACGGCGAGGGCCATTGCGTAGTGGATGAGACGCCGATTGGGAATTACGCCGAGTTGGAGGGGAGTTCAGCGTGGATCGATCGCGTGGCGGCAAAGCTGGGCGTGGATCACGCCCATTACATCACGCTGAGCTACGGGCGGCTCTTCGACCAGTGGCGGCAGGACCATCCGGAGTGCGGCGAACATTTGACCTTCGATGCGGTAGCGCGATGCGGGGAGTGGAGTTGAGTCTCGAAAAATCCCAAGCGCCTAAAACCGCCAAAGTCCTGCCCAGTTGCAACGAATCGCCGGGAAAATCATGGACGTTCTGAAAAAACTCTTCGAACAGCACTTTGGCTTTGCGGCTGAAGACGTCACGCCGCTACAGGGCCAGCTTGGCGGCTCGGGACGCGCCATTCTGCGGCTAAGAGGGAAAGCCGCGAGCGCCATCGGCATTATGTACTCGGTCCGCGAGGAGAATGTTGCGTTCCTGGAGTTCTCACGGCATTTCCGGCGGCACGGCCTGCCGGTGCCGGAGATTTATGGCGAGGATTTGAGCCAGGGCGCGTATCTCGAAGAGGACCTGGGCGACATCACGCTCTTTGAGTATTTGAGCGCCAACCGCGCCGGCGATTCGGTCGCACAGCCGGCGGTGGATGCTTATCGCAAGGTGGTCGCAGCGCTGCCCTGCTTCCAGGTGGAGGCCGGGCGCGATGTGAATTATAAGGTCTGCTATCCGCGCGCCAGTTTCGACCGGCAGTCGATTGCATGGGACCTGAATTATTTCAAGTATTACTTTCTGCGGCTGGCTGGAGTGTCCTTCAACGAACAGGCGCTGGAGAGCGATTTCGGGCGGCTGACGAAGTTTTTGCTCGCCGCTCCGCACGATTACTTTCTCTACCGCGATTTTCAGTCACGCAACGTGATGCTGCGCGGCGGCGAGCCCTGGTTTGTCGATTACCAGGGCGGCCGCAAGGGCGCGCTGCAATATGACATCGCTTCCCTGCTCTTCGACGGCAAGGCCGATCTTTCGCCGGAACTGCGGCAACGGTTGCTCGACTACTATCTGGAATGCCTTGCGCAGTTCGTGGATATCGGGCGCGATATATTCATGGAGCACTACTACGCCTATGTGTATATCCGCATCATGCAGGCATTGGGAGCTTATGGTTTCCGCGGATTTTACGAACGCAAGCCGCATTTTTTGCAATCTGTGCCGTATGCGCTGAAAAACCTGCGATGGCTGGCGCACAACATCAGGCTGCCCATCGCGCTGCCGGCGCTGATGGATGCCTGCGAGCGAATGATCGAGTCAAAGAAGCTGCTGGAAGTAGTTTCATCGGCGGGGGAGCCGGCGAAGCGGCCGGTCGACCTGACGGCGCGGATTTTCAGCTTCTCATTTCATCGCCAGGCGCCGGTGGATGAGTCAGGCAACGGCGGCGGCTTTGTTTTCGATGCGCGCAGCCTGCCCAACCCGGGACGAGAAGAGCGCTTCCGGCAACTGAACGGTAAGGACGCGGCGGTGATTGAATATCTTGAGGCGCAGCCAAGTGTGCTGGAGTTTCTCGGCCACGCGCGGGCGCTGGTGGATGGGGCGGTGAGCAATTTCCGCGGCCGCGGATTCCGCGACCTGATGATTTCCTTCGGCTGCACCGGCGGGCAGCACCGTTCGGTCTACCTGGCCGAGCAGATGGCCAAACACCTGGGCGGGATTGACGGCGTGGAGGCCGTGGTGCGGCATATCGAGCTGGAGAAGATGGGGCGATGAAGGCGATGGTGCTGGCGGCGGGACTGGGCACACGCCTGCGTCCGCTGACCAACGACCGGCCCAAGGCGCTGGTGACCGTGGCCGGGAAGACGCTGCTCGAAATCACGCTGCTGACGCTGCAATCGTTTGGGGTGGACGAGGTGATCGTGAACGTGCATCACTTCGCCGATAGGATTTGCGATTTTCTCGACGAGAGCGGCAACTTCGGCATGCACATCGAGATTTCGCATGAGGAGGAACTGCTGGACACCGGCGGCGGGCTGAAGAAGGCAGCGTGGTTTTTTCTCGATGACGGCGCCGACGAGCCATTCATCCTGCACAACGTAGATGTGCTGAGCACGATCGATCTCGAGCGCATGGTGCGGCAGCACACGGAGCAGGGCGCATTGGCCACGCTGGCGGTGCAGGAGCGCGAGACTTCGCGGTATCTGTTGTTCGATGAGAACGGGCAGCTTTGCGGCCGTCGTAAAGGACGCGACGGGAGCAACGAGATGGCGCGTCCGGCAGCGCTGGCGCAGGCGCTGGCATTTTCCGGCATTCACGTAATCTCGCCGCGGCTGCTCACGGAGATGCGCGAAGAAGGCGCGTTTTCGATTATCGATGCCTATCTGAATCTGGCGGCGCGGGGAGAAAAGATTACTGCATTCCGCGCCGATGAATACTACTGGCGCGACCTGGGCCGCCCGGAGAATATTGCCGAGGCGGAGCGGGATCTGGAGGATGGGGCAGGTGCGGAGGCTTGAGTCGGGCGGCCCGAGTCCCGGGATGCAAACTCACCACAAAATTGGGTGCCCCGGGACTCGATTCTGAGACCTGGGAAAGCGCCAACCTCAATCGTCAGGATTGAACGGCCGGACAGAAGTCTGACATTTAGACCGGGCACGTACCTGACACTCTTTCCTTCTTAGGACGGTTTTTGTTTTTGTCTTTCGGCCATCCGGGATTGCTCAGCCTCACCAGCTTACCGCGAGTGGCGTCGAAGCCGACCAGCGGCGGCAGGCGAAGTAGATGTTGAACAGGTTATTGCCCAAGGGCAGCTGGGCGACGGAGTTCCTTCGCCCTGGTAGAGCTCAGTTTTCAGCTTATTGCCGGCAGGCTGCCTGCCAACGTTTCCGGGGGTCTGGCGCCTGCTGTGCTGACTGGCGCTTGAACAGCAACCGCTGATTCCTCGCTTCGCTCGGAATGACAGCGCTTTAGTGGGGCGATCATGCGTAACGATGGCGCTTGATCGAGCCGATAGTTACGCGTTCGCCCCGTGGCACTTCTTGTACTTTTTTCCGCTGCCGCAGGGGCAGGGGTCGTTGCGGCCTACCTTATCCCCGGTGCGGCGCTGTTGGGGCTGATTGCCGTCGGGGCTGCCGCCGCTGCGCGCGGCTGCAGCCAGCTCGCGCTGCTTCTTGTGGGCAAACTCCTTTTCCAGCGCGTCGATGGTAGTTTGCGGCGCGCGCGTGTGGATGGGAACATCCGTGGAAGGCGCTGCCAATGCTACGCCGCCTTGGGCGCCAAAGGGCTGCGCGGCGCTGGCCACTTGGGGGGCGCGCGGGACTTCGCGGCGGGGGCGCGGCGGGGCGCCAACCGGCTGGCCGTCGGGGCCGATGATCTGCATGCGGAACAGGAAGCGGCAGGTGTCTTCCTGGAACTTGTTCATCATGGCCTCAAAGAGATCGAATGACTCTTTCTTGTAGGCCACCAGCGGGTCCTGTTGCGCATAGCCGCGCAGGTGGATGCCCTCTTTGAGGTGATCCATGTTGAGCAGGTGGTCTTTCCAGAGGCCGTCGATCACGCTGAGCATGACCATGCGTTCGTGGTAGCGCATGGTGGCCGCGGACAGGATTTTTTCCTTGGCCTCGTAGCTCTCCTTGAGCTTTTCGAAGATCTCGTCGCCGAGTTCGTGACGGGTGAGCTCTTCAGGCTTCAAGCCGACATCGGCCATGTGCAGGCCAAACTGGTCGAAGAGTTTTTCGTCGAGCCCTTTCAGGTCCCATTGCTCGGGGCGCAGTTTTTCGCTGGCGTGTTCGTCGAGGAAGCTGGAGAGGATGCCGCCGACGTAGTCCTCGAGGATGAGCTCGCGCTGGTCGACGCCTTCGAGGAGCTGGCGGCGCAGGCCATAGACGGCCTCGCGCTGCTTGTTCATGACGTCGTCGTATTCGAGGATGTGTTTGCGCGATTCAAAGTTCTGCGCTTCGACGGCTTTCTGCGCGCCTTCGATGCGCTTGGAGATCATCTTCGACTCGATGGGCACGCCTTCTTCCATGCCCAGGCGCTGCAGCAGGGTGCTGACCCACTGCTTGGCGAAGATGCGCATGAGGTCGTCTTCGAGCGAGAGAAAGAAGCGCGACTCGCCAGGGTCGCCCTGGCGGCCGGCGCGGCCGCGGAGCTGGTTGTCGATGCGGCGGGACTCGTGGCGCTCGGTGCCGAGAATAAAGAGGCCGCCGGCTTCGATGACCTTGGCATGGTTCTCGCGCGAAATCGCGGCGTGGCCTTTGAGGGTCTCGGCCCATTCCTGTTCAGCGACTTCGTATTCCTGGCCCTGATAGTAGAAGCGCAGGAAGCCCAGTGGCGCCATGGGATTGATGGCGCCCTCGTTGGCGCTGATGGCGCGGGTGCGGCCTTTTTTGACCAGCTCCTGGCGGGCCAGGAATTCGGCATTGCCGCCGAGCAGAATGTCGGTGCCGCGGCCGGCCATGTTGGTGGCGATGGTCACCATGCCCAGGCGGCCGGCCTGAGCGACGATTTCCGCTTCGCGCTCGTGGAACTTGGCGTTGAGCACGACATGCTTGACGCCTTTTTTCTGCAGGATGGCCGAGAGGCGCTCGGATTTTTCGATGGACGTGGTGCCGACGAGAACGGGCTGGCCGGTTGAGTTCAGCTCGGCAATGTGGTCGGCGACGGCCATGTATTTTTCTTTTTCGGTGCGGTAGACGACGTCAGCATTTTCAATGCGCAGCAGCGGCTTGTTGGTGGGGATGACGACGATTTCAAGCTTGTAGATTTTATCGAATTCGGTGGCTTCGGTTTCGGCAGTGCCGGTCATGCCGCTCAACTTCTGATAGAGGCGGAAGTAGTTCTGGAAGGTGATCGTCGCCAGCGTCTGGTCTTCCTTGCGGATGACCACGCCCTCCTTGGCCTCGATGGATTGATGCAGTCCGTCAGACCAGCGGCGGCCGGGCATGAGACGGCCGGTGAAGGTATCGACGATGATGACCTCGCCATCTTTCACTACGTATTCGACGTCGCGCTTGTAGAGCGCATGGGCCTTGATCGCGGTCTCGACATAGTGCTTCAGGTCCCAGTTTTCGGCGTCGGCGATATTGCTGATGCCGAGCAGTTTTTCAATCTTCACCCAGCCCTCGTCGGTCACGCCGATGGTGCGTTGTTTTTCATCGACGATGTAGTCGCCGGAGAAATACTTTTCGCCTTCGCCGAGCTGGATGCCGAGCTCTTTCTGACGATGCGTGTCGCTCCACTCGACTTCTTCGCCCAGTTCCAGGTGCGGGATGATTTTCCGGGCGCGCTGATATTTGTCGGTGGTCTGGTCGGTGGGGCCGGAGATGATGAGCGGGGTGCGCGCTTCGTCGATGAGGATGGAGTCGACTTCGTCGACGATGCAGAAGTAGTGGCCGCGTTGCACGCAATCCTTGATGTCGAACTTCATGTTGTCGCGCAGGTAGTCGAAGCCGAACTCATTGTTGGTGCCGTAGGTGATGTCGGCGCCGTAGGCGGCGCGGCGCTCGTCGTCGGAGAGGTCGTGGACAATGACGCCGACGGTGAGGCCGAGGAACTCGTAGATCTTGCCCATCCACTCGGCGTCGCGCTTGGCCAGGTAGTCGTTGACGGTGACCACGTGGACGCCGCGGCCGGCGAGGGCGTTGAGGTAGCAGGCCAGGGTGGCGACGAGGGTTTTGCCTTCGCCGGTCTTCATTTCGGCAATTTTGCCCTGGTGCAGGACCAGTCCGCCGATCAACTGCACGTCAAAGTGACGCATCTGCACGGTGCGCCAGCCGGCCTCGCGGACCACGGCGAAGGCCTCATATGCAATTTCGTGGAGCGCTTTCTGTTCCGCTATCTTCACTTCTTCCGGGTCGGTAATGCCTTCAATTCGCGCGGCGATGCGCGCCTTGAACTCGGCGGTCTTGGCTTTCAACTCTTCATCCGAGAGCTTTTTCATCTCTGGCTCGAGCGCGCTGATGGCCGCCACCATGGGCAGCATGCGCTTGACGATGGTCTCGTTTGAGGTGCCAAAGACCCGGTTTAACATTTTTTCGAAATCGACGGCCACGACGTTCTCCAGAACTAGCTATCAACAGTTTAAATGCAGGCAGGAAATTGTTGGTCTCAAAGGGTCAGCGCAATCGCCGCCGGTGAAAACAGAAGCGGGGATTTCCCATGGGAAATCCCCGCTTCGGGTTGGAATTGGACGCGCTTCAGTTGCTGAAGAGCAGAACTCCGGCGGCCTTTTCTTCGCTCGGAGTATCGTCCGCGCTTACCGGGCGATAGAAGAGCTGGTTGGCATTGAGGTAGACCTCGAGAAACGCCGGGCGATCGGGAATCTGGCCGGCGATCAGGGCTTCGGAAAGCGGGTCTTCAACGTAACGCTGCAGGGCACGGCGCAGCGGGCGTGCGCCGTAGCTGCGGTCGGTGAGCGTCTTGTCGAGGATCCACTTCTTGGCCTCGTCGGTGACCGAGATGGTGATGGCCTTTTGCGCCAGGTTGGCGTTCAACTGCTGCACCAGCAGCTCGACAATCTGGATCAGGTCGGCGTCAGAGAGCGACTGGAAGAGGATCACTTCATCGAGACGGTTGAGGAACTCAGGGTTGAAGGTCTTCTTCACCTCGTTCTTGACCAGCTCCTCGACCTTCTCGCTGACGATGTCGTCGCGGTCGCTCTGGA